>CAZZDB010000128.1:0-11397 GCA_964652485.1 uncultured Oleiharenicola sp. | reverse complement strand
CGCCGACGATGTTCTTGCCGATGTCGTGCACGTCGCCCTTGACGGTGGCCATGACGATGCGGCCCTGGACGCGCGCGGTGCCGCCGGCGGCGACGTGGCGCTTCTTCTCCTCCTCCATGAACGGCTGGAGGTAGGCGACGGCCTTCTTCATGACGCGGGCGCTCTTGACGACCTGCGGGAGGAACATCTTGCCGGCGCCGAAGAGATCGCCGACGACGCGCATGCCGTCCATCAGCGGACCCTCGATGATGTCGAGGGGCTTCGGGTATTTCTGGCGGGCCTCCTCGGTATCGGCATCGACGAAGGCGTCGATGCCCTTGACGAGGGAGTGGGAGAGGCGGGCCTCGACCGGGGCGTTGCGCCAGGCGAGGTCCTCCTTGATCTCGGTCTTCGATGCGCCGCCGTCGCGGGCCTTCAGGCCCTCGGCGTGCTTGATGAGGCGGTCGGTCGCATCGGGGCGGCGGTTGAGGAGGACGTCGTCGGCGAGCTCGCGGAGGGTCGGCTCGATCTCGTCGTAGACGCCGAGCATGCCGGCATTGACGATGGCCATGTCGAGGCCGGCCTTGATCGCGTGGTAGAGGAAGGCGGTGTGCATCGCCTCGCGCACGGGATTGTTGCCGCGGAAGGAGAAGGAGACGTTGGAGACTCCGCCGCTGACCTTCGCTCCCGGGAGGGCGTCCTTGATGATCCGCGTGGCCTCGAAGAAATCGACGGCGTAGTTGTTGTGCTCCTCGATGCCGGTGGCGACGGTAAGGATGTTGGGATCGAATATGATGTCCTCGGGCGGGAACGAAAGTTTTTCCGTGAGGAGCCGGTAGGCGCGGGTGCAGATGCGGACCTTCTCGTCGCGCGTGGCGGCCTGGCCGTTCTCGTCGAAGGCCATGACGACGGCGGCGGCGCCGTAGCGCAGGAGGAGCTTGGCGCGGCGGAGGAACTCAGCCTCGCCGTCCTTGAGGGAGATGGAATTGACGATGCCCTTGCCCTGAAGGCATTTCAGGCCGGCCTCGAGGACACTCCACTTGGAGGAGTCGAGCATGATGGGCACGCGACAGATCTCGGGCTCGGCGGCGATGAAGTTGATGAAACGCTCCATCGTGGCCTCGCCGTCGATGAGGGCCTCGTCGACGTTGACGTCGAGGACGTTGGCACCGGACTCGACCTGCTGGCGCGCGATGGCGAGGCAGGCGGGCCAGTCGCCGGCCTTGAGGGCCTTGGCGAACTTCGGCGAGCCGGTGATGTTCGTGCGCTCGCCGACGACGATGAACGACGAGGCCGCGTTGGAGGCGGGCTTGGTCATGCGATGACCAAGGGTTCGAGGCCGCTGAGCTGGAGACGGTGCGAGGCCTCGGAGGGTGGGACGTGCGGCTTGGCCGCGGCGACGGCCGCGGCGATGGCCCTGATGTGGGCGGGCGTGGAGCCGCAGCAGCCGCCGACAATGTTGAGCCAGCCGTTGGCGGCGAATTCGCCCAAAACCTTGGCCATGGCCGCGGGCGACTCGTCGTAGCCGCCAAAGGCGTTCGGCAGGCCGGCGTTCGGGTAGCATGAGACGTAACACTCGGCGAGCCCGGCGAGTTCCTCGATGTAGGGGCGCATTTGGGCGCCGCCGAGCGCACAGTTGATGCCGATGCTCAGTGGGTGCGCGTGGCGGATGGAATTGTAGAAGGCGCTGACGGTCTGGCCGGAGAGCGTGCGGCCGGAGGCGTCGGTGATCGTGACGGAGATCATCACGGGCAGGTGTGCGCCGATTTCATCGAAGAGCTGGTTGAGGGCGAAGACGGCGGCCTTGGCGTTGAGCGTGTCGAATATGGTCTCCACCAGCAGGACGTCGACGCCGCCGGCGACGAGCGCGCGGGCCTGCTCAAGGTAGGAGGCAACGACCTGGTCCCAGTTGACAGCGCGGAAGTCGGGCCGGTTGACGTCGGGCGACATCGAGAGCGTGCGGTTGAGCGGACCGAGCGCACCGGCGACGAAGCAGCGGCGACCGAGCTTCGCCTCGGCCTTGAGCGCGGCGCGGACCGCAACCTGCGCGGCGGCGGTGTTGAGCTCGGCGACCAGCGGCTCGAGCCGGTAGTCGGCCTGCGCGATGGCAGTGGAGGAGAAGGTGTTGGTCTCGACCATGTCCGCGCCCGCCTCGAAATAGCTGAGGTGGATGTTCTCGATGACATCGGGGCGAGTGAGGGAGAGCAGATCGTTGTTACCGCGCAGATCGTGGGGGTGGCCCTTGAAGCGCTCGCCGCGAAAGTCCGCCTCGGTGAGCTTGTGCTCTTGGATCATGGTGCCCATGGCGCCGTCGAGGATGACGATGCGCTGAGCCAGCAGGCGGCGCAGCTCGGCGGTGGCGTGGGTCTGGCGCGGAGTAAGGGTGGTCATTGCTAGATATTGATATATCAAGATTCGATGATATGGTAAATGCAAGCCGGCATTCTACTTGGCGATATCGCGGAGGATTATGACGTAAACGATGAATAGGATTGGGCTTGCGTAAGCAATGAGCGGGGAGGATTGGTGCCTTTGCCTGAGGTTCTTTTAATCAATTCTGAAGCAACAGGGAAGGCCGTGAGACTCGGCCACAGTTGCGCTGCGGTAACGCATCACAGACCCATCATCCCGGATCAGGAGCGGGAGCAAAGCCAGTCGGGCAACCGGCGAAGGCGAGGGGCGAGGCGCCGCGACGAAAGTCGCGGCACATATGCGAAGTCCGAACATCTGCCTTCAGAAACTCACCGCGCCGGCGCGTAGTGCGCGCGTTGGCGACAAACCTTCAACGCACATTGAAGGGTGGGAGTGGATCCTGTTCGGATTGGTCGGCCGGGCCCCAGGCCCGGCCGGTCGGGAATGAATCCCGGCCACAAGCCTTCGGATCTGCTCTTGCCACAGCATCAGCAGATCATGAATACCAACATTGCGGCGTCCTGGCGACGCCTTGCCCTCCTCGCCGGCTTCCTGCCGGCCCTGTCCGCGCCCGCCCAGACGGGTGCCGGACTCGAAAACCTCGTGCCGGTGGTCATCACGGCGACGCGCACGCCCATCGCCGTCACGACGGCGGGCACCGCGATCGACACGCTAAGCGCCGACGAATTGTCGCGCATGCAGGTCACGTCGCTGCTCGGCGCGTTAAGCGGCGTCCCGGGCGCGCCGGCGCTGTCCAGCGGCGCCAGCGGGGCCGTGACCTCCCTGTTCCTGCGCGGCAGCAACTCGAACCAGACGCTGTTCCTCGTCGACGGCATGCGTTTCAACGATCCGAACACCGACTATGCGTTCGCGCTGGGCGGTACCTGCCTCGGCGCGTGCGACAGCCTCGAGGTGGCGCATGGCCCGCAAAGCACGCTCTACGGCGGCGAGGCCGTCGGCGGCGTCGTGTCGCTGCGCGGCAGCCGCGGCAGCGGGGAGGCCCACGGCACAGCGGCCTTCGAGGCCGGTTCGTTCGGCACCGTGCAAGGGGCGCTCAACGCGCAGGCCGGAGATGCGCAACAGGCGTGGACTTTCTCGGCGGCCGGCGGACACACGGACAATGTGCGGCCAAACAATGCGTTCGACAGCGCCACCTATGCCTTGCGTTACGACCGAAAGATTTCGGAAGCGGTGTCGGTCGGCACAACATGGCGCGGGTTCCTGGCCCGTTACGGCGACCCCGGCGACCGCTACACCAATGATCCGGACAACACCGACACCGAGTCCAACCAGCTGGCGACTTTCTTCGCCGATCTCACGCCCGGCCCCGACCTGACGAGCCACGTGGTGCTGGGTGGACAGGACCGCCGGTTTGTCTCGGACAATCCCGGGCCGTTCGGCCGCCAGGTCACGCTCGTCAAGAACCGCCGCGCCGTGCTCGACTGGCAAAGCACCTACACCGGCATCGCGCAGCACCGCGTGACCGGCGGATTCACCGGCGAGCTGAACACGACGCGCAACACCGGCTTTGGCGACATCAACGAGCGGCAGCAGCTCCTGGCATTCTTCTTGGAGGACGAGTGGACGCCCGTTGACCGGCTGTATCTGACCGCCGGGCTGCGCAGCGACGACTTCGACACGTTTGGCCGCGCGACGACGGGCCGGGTGACGGCGGCTTGGCTCAGTCCGGACGCTCGCCTGAAATTCCGGGCCAGCTACGGCACGGGATTCCGCGCGCCCGGCTTCCTCGATCTCTACGGCCGGAGCGCCTACTATGTTGGAAACCCGGACCTGAAGGCCGAGCGCGCGCGCGGCTGGGACGGCGGCGTGGACTATTACCTCACGGGCAACCGCGGCACGCTCAGCGCGACCTGGTTCCGGACCGACTTGGACAACCTCATCACGTTCAACTTCGGCGTGTCCCCGAGCACCGTGGAGAACGTGGAGTCGGCGCGGACGCAGGGCGTCGAGCTGGCGGCGAAGCTGGACCTTCCCGGGCCGTTCAAGGCGCGCGTCGCCTACACCTACCTCGACGCCGACAACCTCACGGAGCACAGCCGCCTGCTGCGCCGCCCGCGCAACAGCGGCTCGCTGGACCTGTGGCGTGAATTCGGCGGAGGCTTCAGCGCCGGCGGCGGACTGGTGTTTGCCAGCGACCGCATGGACGTGGACGCCGCGACCTTCGCGACGATCAAGGGCGAGGACTACACCGTGGCGCGCCTCTATGGCGCGTGGCAGGCAACGCCGCGGGTCACGCTCAAGGCGCGAATCGAGAACCTGCTCGACGAAAAATACGAGGAGGTGAACGGCTATCCCCAACCCGGCTTCGGCGCGTTTGGCGGCGTCGAGTGGAAGTTCTGAGCGCCCGGGCGGACGGCTTGACGGTCCTGCCAAGCCGCAGGCCTCCGGGCTTGCGGCTTGGCCTCGTGGCGCGGAGGATGCGTCCGTGAACCGACTACCCCTTCTGGTCGTTCCGTTGCTCCTCGGTAGTGCCGTGCTGCCGGCGGCGGACTATCCTTGTCAACCAGTGCCCTTCACGGCCGTGCGCGTGACCGGCGGGTTCTGGCAGACGAAGCAGGAGACCAACCGGGCGGTGACGGTGCCGTTCGCCCTGCAGCAATGCGAGGAGTCGGGGCGCTTGAAGAATTTCGACCTAGCGGCGGAGGTCATGCGCCGGCGCGCGGCGGGCGAGAAGGATTTCCAGATCAAGCCGCCGACGCTCTTCCCGTTCGACGACACCGATGCCTACAAGGCGATCGAGGGCGCCGCTTACGTGCTCAGCATGAAGCCGGACCCGGCCTTGGAGAAGGTGCTCGACGGCTGGATTGCGCGGATCGCGGCCGCACAAGAACCGGACGGTTATCTCTATACGTTTCGCACGATGCATCCGGACACACCCGGGCACAAATGGGTGGGGCAGCAGCGGTGGGACAACGATCCCAAGGCCAGCCACGAGCTCTACGACGCCGGGCACCTTTACGAGGCCGGGGTCGCCTATTACCAGGCCACGGGCAAACGCACACTGCTCGACGTCTGCCTCAAGAACGCCGAGCTGCTCTGGCGGGACTTCGGTGGGAACCGCCGGCGGCTCGCCCCGGGGCACGAGATCGTGGAGATGGGACTGGTCAAACTTTACCGGGTGACCGGCGACCAGCGCTGGCTGGAGCTGGCGAAGGAGTTTCTCGACGCGCGCGGCCCGGGTGGCCCGGAATACAATCAACAGCACCGGCTCGTGGTGGACCAGGACGAGGCGGTCGGCCACGCGGTGCGGGCGAACTACCTCTATTCGGGCATGGCCGACGTGGCGGCCCTGACCGGGGACAGGCGCTACCAGGCGGCGATCGAGAAGATCTGGGACAACGTGGTCACCAAGAAACTCTATCTCACCGGCGGCGTGGGGGCGCGCTCGAAGGACGAGGCCTACGGCGACAACTACGACCTGCGCAACGACGGCTACAATGAGACCTGCGCCGCCGTCGCGCTGATGATGTGGAACCACCGGATGTTTTTGCTCAGCGGCGACGCGAAATACATGGATGTCTTCGAGCGCACCGCCTTCAACGGTTTCCTCAGCGGCGTGTCGGTGTCGGGCGACCGGTTCTTCTATCCCAACCCGCTCGTCTACGACGGGCACAAGGCGAACAACAACGGTCACGCCGGGCGGGCGCCGTGGTTTGGCTGCGCCTGCTGTCCGCCGAACCTGATGCGCACGCTGGCGTCGCTCACCGGGAATTTCTACGCCGTGCGCGACGATGCGGTCTACGTGAACTTCTACGCGCAGAGCGAAGGCGAGGCGACGGTTGCCGGCACACGCGTGCAGCTCAGCCAGGCAACCGCCTATCCCTGGTCGGGCACCGTCAAACTGACCGTGTCACCAGCCGCGCCGGCGTGGTTCACCGTGCGGTTGCGGATTCCGGGTTGGGCGCAGGAGCGGCCGGTGCCGTCCGATCTCTACGCCTACGCGCCGGCCGGCGCGCCCGGCTGGCGACTGACGGTCGCCGGGGTGGTGGCCAACGCGCAACCCGAGCACGGCTATGTCTCCATCACCCGGGAATGGCGCCGCGGCGACACGGTCGAGCTCGACCTGCCGATGCCGGTGCACCAGGTGACAGGCAATCCGCACATCGCAGCAACCGCCAGCCTGGTGGCGCTTGAGCGCGGACCGGTCGTGTATTGCGTGGAGGAGCTCGGACAGAAGGTCGTCCCCGATTCGCTGGCCGCCCCGCTGGACATCGCGATCAGGGAGCAGCCGGCGTTGCTGGGGGGCGTCACGGTGCTGGAGATCAAGGGTCATGACGCCCGGCCCCTGACGGCCATCCCCTATTTTGCCTGGAACAACCGCGGCCTGGCCCCGATGGCGGTTTGGCTGCCGCAGCCGGCGAAGTAGGCCGGCCCGGGGCCCCGCGGACCCGGGAGGTGGCCACTCCGCGCTTGCGGCATTCCGGGGGGACGGAATAACTCCGGCATCCCCCATGAAGCCCACGACCGGTTGGTTCATCGCCTCCCTTTTGACCATCAGCGGAATGTCAGGTGCGGAGGATCTCCGCCACGGGCAGCCACCGCAGCCGCGGCGCGACGCCGCCCTTTATGTGCCGGACCTGGCCGCACTCGCGAAGCCGTCATCGAGCGAACTGCGCGAACTCGTGGAGCGGTTCAAGGCCGACCGGGACGCGCTGCTGCAGTTCTACTCCGTGCCAGGCTCGACGCTGCAGCTGCGCCGACTGAAGGAGTTCTACACGGCCTGGCAGGCGCGGCTCGAGGCAATGCCCTACGAGACGCTCGGGGTCGAGGGCCGCATCGACTGGCACCTGCTGCGGCTGCAGCTGCGCTACGACCTCGGGCTCGTCGCCCGCGACGAGAAGCGCAACGCCGAGATGGCGCCGTTCATGGGCTTCGCCGACGACGTCGCGCAGCTGCAGGAGACCCGCCGGCAGTTTGACCAGGTCAACGCCGAACAATCCGCCGCGGCACTCGCCCGGATCCGCCAGGGCATCGACGCCGCGCGGAAATCGCTCGAGGGCGACGCGCCCAAGCCGGACAGGATCGTCGCCTATCGCGCCGCCGGCCGAGTGGGCGAGCTTGGCAAGTCGCTGAAGGATTGGTTCGAGTTCTACGACACCTACGACCCGCAGTTCGGCTGGTGGACACGCGAGCCCTACAAGAGGGCGGCGGCGGCGATGGAGGACTACACGAAGTTCCTGCGCGAGAAGATCGTCGGCGTGAAGGCCGGCGAGGACGAGCCGATCATCGGTGATCCCATCGGGGCCGAGGGTCTGAAGCTGGACCTCGAGCACGACATGATGCCCTACAACCCCGACGAGCTGATCGCCGTGGCCGAGAAGGAATTCGCCTGGTGCCAGGCGGAGTGGAGGAAGGTCGCGCACGACATGGGCCTCGGCGATGACTGGAAGGCGGCGCTGGAGAAAACGAAAAGGCAATACGTCGCGCCCGGCGACCAGCCGGCGATGATCGCCCGCCTGGCCTACGAGGCGGTGGAGTTTGTCACCAAGCGCGACCTCATCACCGTCCCGCCGCTGGCGATCGACGACTGGACCATGACGATGATGTCACCGGAGCGGCAAAAAACGAATCCGTTCTTCCTGGGTGGCGATCGCATCATCGTTTCCTTTCCGACCGACACGATGGACCAGGGCGAGAAGCTGGACAGCCTGCGGGCCAACAACACGCACTTCTGCCACGCGACGGTCTTCCACGAGCTGATCCCCGGCCACCACCTGCAGGGCTGGATGGCGGAACGCTTCAACCAGCACCGCGCGCTCTTCAGCACGCCGTTCTACGTCGAGGGCTGGGCACTCTGGTGGGAATTCCACCTTTGGGACCTGGGCTTCCACCAGACACCGGAGGACCGGGCGGGGGCGCTTTTCTGGCGCACGCACCGCTGTGCGCGCGTCATTTTCTCGCTGAATTTCCACCTCGGCAAATGGACGCCGCGGCAGTGCATCGATTTCCTCGTGGACCAGGTCGGGCACGATCGCCACACCGCGACCGGCGAGGTGCGCCGTTCGTTCAATGGCGACTGGTCGCCACTCTACCAGGTCGGCTACATGGTGGGGGCGATCCAGCTCCGCACGCTCTACGCCGACCTCGTGAAAACGGGCCGGATGAAGGAGAGGGATTTCCACGACGGCATCCTCCAGGGCGGCATCATGCCGATCGAGATGGTGCGGGCGCACGTCACCGGCACGAAGCTGCCGCGCGACTACCGCTCGTCGTGGAAATTCGCCGGTGAGAAGCCGTGAAGCACCACGCCGGCTTGTGGTTCAATGGACTACTAACCGGCGCGCAGGCGGTTCAGGTCAGACAGACGGGCGAGCAATTCCGCATCAGCCAGGTCTGCCGGCCAGCCGTAGGCGGCGCTCACGGCGGCGTTGAGTTGCTCCGCGTCACCACCGCGCGCGGCCCGCGCCACGGAGTGGCGGTGCTCCTCCTGGGCGACGGTGAGCGCACTCAGCGCGGTCCCGGGTGGCCAGGGGAAGGGATATGATTTGACCGCCAGCGTCGGGGTGCGACGCGAGTGGTAATTCCGCCACCAGAGGGCAAACCCGCGCGCCTGCAGAAGGCCATGGGTAAAATCATCGTCGCGCGCCACCGCCACCAGCGTGTCGTCGGGAATTATGGAACTCTCAAACCACAGGAAGCCCGGCGGGTCGGCGCCGACCGGCGACGCCAGGTAGCGTTCGCGCCGGGCCAGGGCCGCGCGCAGGCGCGAGTCGGCGTGCGGGTTGATCCACCAGCCGTCGCGGTCCGGGCGCACGCTGCGATAGAGATGGTGAAAAGGATGTTCGTAGAGCGAGGCCTCGCGCTCGTGCAAACCCGCGGGAAAATCGATCTGCCAGTGCAGGCTCGGATGGCGGGGGTCGGCGGCGGTCACGAGCCGGCGCAGGACATCGGCGTTGGATTTGCCATGCGGATTGCGCGTGCCGAGCATCCGCTCCGCCATTTTCGGCGGAATGCAAGCCGACTGGGCCATGCGTTCCCCGACATAGGCCAGCCCGTCGTTTTCCGGGAGGGCACGTGGAGCGGGATGAGGCATGCCTCACTACGGCGCCGCCGCCCGCACGGTGCAAACGTAATAGGGCTCAGTTCCAACCGCGGAACCCCGGCGGCCGTTGACATGGCGCCACGACGGGATTGCCTGCCATGGGGCAAACAGCCCGTCGCATGGGTGTTCCATATCACATCGGCTGCCAGGGCTGGGCGCACGACGCCTGGGCGGGAAGATTCTACACGCGAAAAGCGCGCCGGGAGGAGTGGCTGGGGCAATACGCCAGCGTGTTCAACGCCGTTGAGGGCGGCACGACGTTTCATGCCGTCCCATCGGCGGAGATCGTCCGGAAGTGGTGCGACCAGGCGCCCGCGCACCTGCGGTTCTGCTTCAAGTTCCACAAGACCATCAGTCATGAGCTGCGACTGCGGGGCGCGGACGCACAGACGGCGGAGTTCCTCGCGCGGGTCGCGCCGCTGGGCGGACGTCTCGGGCCGTTCTTCCTGCAGTTGCACGAGTCCTTCGGTGCGAGGGAACTGACGGTGCTGGAGGCCTACCTTCGGGCGCTGCCCAAGGATTTCAGTTATGCGGTCGAGGTCCGGCACCGGGATTTCTTTGATGGTGCGGCCGGGGAGCGGGCGCTCGACCAATTGTTGGGGGAGCTGAAAATGGAGCGGGTGGATTTCGACACCAGCGGGCTGTTCGCAGCCAAAGCGACGGATGAAGCCGTCCGGCTGGCGCAAAGCAAAAAGCCCCGCGTGCCCATCCGGTTCACCGCGATCGGCGCGGAACCCTTCGTGCGCTTCGTCGGCGATCCCGTAATCGAAAATAACAGGGCGTCGCTGGACGTCTGGGCTACGCACTTTGCCCGCTGGATCGGGGAAGGCCGCAGGCCCTGGTTTTTCGCCCACCATCCCGGCGATACGCACGCCCCGCGGGTCGCACGGCTGTTCCAGGAATTGCTGTGCACCAAGGCCCCTCAGCTGCCGGCGTCCGCCGCCTGGCCGGGCGAAAGAGAAGCGGCGGCCGGCGGCACCCAGCTCGACCTGTTCTAACGGCGCAAGCCCAGCCACTGGGCCAGCGCGGCGACAGCCTCTGCGGTCTTGTGGCGGCGTTTCACCGCGCGCCATGACGCGGAACTTGCGGGCCGGCCGGTCGGCCTTGGCATCGACGGGGCCGACGAGCGCGGTGCCGGCGAGCACTAGTTGGGTGTATTACCGCATCAATCCGCCCTCGCGATAGTCCCTCACGCGGTGGCGGAGGATTAGGTCGTGCATCCGGCCGCACACATTGATCGGGTCGATCTGGATGTAGCCGTGGTGGGCGAGGGCGGTCGCGATGTCGGGGACCGGGTCATCGAGCAACAGGGCCCGCCGCATGAAGCGCCGGGCCGCGACTGCGGCGACGCGCAAGGGATTCATGGTCGGCGAGATGGCATGAAAAAGGCCGCGCTGCCAGCGCGGCCTTGGGGGAACAGATGGACCCGCGTTATTTCTTCGGGGCCGCGGCGTCGATGTCCTGGATGCGTTTCTCCAGGGAATTCATCTCGGTGACCAGCCGCTCCTCCATCTTCTTGCGGTCGGAGCTGTTGACGATGCTCATGCTGGCGGCATCGCGGACGACGTTGGCCGGCAGGGAAAGGATGCGGGTGATGAGCGACTGGTCCTTGAAGCTGCTCAGATAGAGCGCGGTGATCTCATGCGAGAGTTTCATGGAATCGTGGGCCACCGCCTGCGAGGTCAGCAACTGGGAGTTGAGCGTCTGGTTACGAGACATCTCGGCGGTGAGCACGCCGCTGATCTGGTCGGAAATGCGCTGGCTGTAGCTGTCGATCTTCTCGCGGGTGAGGTTCTGGTCCTTCGACATGTCGGCGAGAATGGGCGAGATTTTCTCCGCCATGCGGCTGGAGACCTTGTCCACCTGTTCGTTCTGGATCTTCTCGGCCTCCTCGGGGGTCTTGGGCAGGGGGTTGTAGGGCTGGATCTTGTGGGCGATGGCCT
>CAZZDB010000127.1:0-11809 GCA_964652485.1 uncultured Oleiharenicola sp. | reverse complement strand
ACCCCGGGGAGGGCCGCGAGGCGCTCGAGGGCCCGGGCGTAGAAGGCTCGGCGCCGGTCATCGGTGCCGTATTTGGAATCCGGCAGATTGAGAGTGGCCGTGAGCACGTGGTCCTGGGCCCAGCCGTTGTCCTGGAGCGTGAAGCGCTGCAAACCGCGCACGAAGAAACCGGCGCCGACCAGCAGGGCGAGCGCAAGCGCCACCTCGGCGATGATGAGTCCGTGCCGCATCCGGTGCTGCGCCCGGTCGCCCGTGGAGCCCCGGGCCTGTTGCTTGAGGGTCGTGTTCACGTCGGCGCGGGCAGCGTGCCACGCGGGCATCAGGCCGAAAAGCAGGCCGGTGGCGAGCGAGGCGACCAGCGTGAACAGGAGCACCGGCAGGTCGACCGAGATGGTCAGCGCGGTGTCCTCGCCGATGAGGATGCGGCGGGCCAGGGCATCGGTCAGCCATTGGGCGAGCAGGAAACCGAACAGCCCGCCGGTAAGCGAAAGGGTGAGGCTCTCGACCAGCAGTTCACGCATGAGGCGCGCGCGCGAGGCCCCGAGGGCGGCCCGGATGGCGAAGTCCCGGGCGCGGAGGGCGGTGCGGGCGAGTTGGAGGTTGGCGAGATTGGCGCACGCGATAAGCAGGACGAAACTCGCGAGCCCCATCACCAGCATCGAGAGCGAGCGGCCGACCTGGTCCATCGTGGACTTGTGCAGAATCACAAGGCGGAGCCCGGTGCCTTCGTTGGTGTCGGCAAAATCCTTGGCCCAGCGGGCCGCTAGCGTGCTGCACTCGGTCTGGGCCTGTGCGAGGGAGACCCCGGGCTTGAGCCGGCCGATGGCGTTCATCCAGTGGTTGCCACGGTTCTTCAACTGTTCCGCGGAGAGAGCAAGCGGACGCCAGGCGTCGACGCGACCCCAGAGCAGCGGATATTCCACGCCCTCAGGCATGACACCGATGACAGTGACGTTCTGTCCGTCCACCCGCAACGAACGGCCGATGATGGCCGGATCGGCGTTGAACCGTCGTTGCCAGAGCAGATGACTGAGCACGATGACCTGTTCGTGGCCGGGGACGAGTTCCTCGGCGGTGAAGCTGCGGCCCAGTGTCGGCTGGACACCCAGGGTCGTGAAGAAGTCGGCGCCCACCGAGAGCCCGGGGATGCGCTCGGCCGGCTGGCCGGGTTCGGCAAAACTGAAAGTCGCCCACGAGAAACTCGTGAATTTCTCAAAGGAGGAGGACTGGCCGCGCAAGTCGGCAAGATCGGCCGCCGAGTGCGGCCAGGTTTGCGACTGCGGGGACGTGCGGAAGACCCGGACCAGGCGGGTGGGATCCGGATAGGGCGCGGATTTGAACAAAAGAGTGTTGACGAGGCTGAACATCGCCGTGTTCACGCCGATGCCCAGGGCCAAGGTGAGGAGCGCCACCGTGGTGAAGCCGGGCGACTTGAAGAGGGCGCGTTGGGCGTGGCGCAGGGCGGAAATCATAAGGGATACGCTCGCAGCTGGGAAGCGTTACTCATTCCGCAGCGCGACCATCGGGTCGACCCTGGCGGCCCGGCGGGCGGGAATGAGACAGGCGAGGGTGGCGACGGCGGCGAAAAATGCGATCACCACGCCGAAGACCGCGGGATCGAAAGGCTTCACTTCATAAAGCGCCTCCAGCAGCAGGCGGCTGGCCGCCAGGGCCCCGCCGAGCCCAAGCACGAGCCCGGTTCCGACCTGGATCACGCCGGAGCGGAGCACAAGCCGGAGAATGTTGTCCGTGGTGGCACCGAGGGCCATGCGCACCCCGATCTCGCCGGTCCGTTGGGTGACGGAGTAGGCCATGACGGAATAGACGCCAACGGCGGCAAGAAGGGCGGCGATGCCCGCGAAGGTGATGAGCAGAGCCATGGTGACACGCTGGACGCCGAGGGACTGCGTCAGGAGCTCGTCCATCGTCTGTGGCGTGGCGAGGGCAACGGTCGGATCGAGCTCGACGAGGACGCGGCGCAACACCGGGATGACCGCGGCGGCCTTGAGCCCCGGCCTGGCCTGGGCGACGACCGCCATGAAGGCGCCGCCGCGCTGGTCACGGGGATAGTAGATCTCATCGGGCGGCGGCACGGCCAGACCGGCGGACTTTACATCATGGATGACGCCCACGATGCGCACAGGCATGTCGGCATTGGCGCCAGCTAGGAAATGCTGGTCGAGCGCGGATGCGCCCGGGAAGAGACGTTTGGCAAAGGTCTCGTTGATGACGGCGACCTGCTCGCTCGCGAAGAGATCGTGGTCGTCGAAGAAGCGGCCGGCGCTGAGCCGGACCCCGAGCGTGGTGAAATAGTCCGGGGTGACGATGCGGATGTTGGCGAGGGGGCGCTCTTGCACCGGCAGCACGGGCCGGCCCTGCACCGCGTAAGGGGAGAAGAAGCCGGCGCCGGTGAGCGGCAGGCCGGTGATTGCGGCGGCGTGGGCAAGCTCAGGGGTGGCGCGAAGTTTTTCCTGCAGGTGACGGTAGAAGTCGCGCATCAGCTCCGGTTTATTGTATTTGGAGCTGGGAAGGTTCACGACACCATAGGCGCGACCTTCGGTGACGAAGCCCAGCTCGGCCCGCTGCAGTCGGTAGAAACTGAGCACCAAGAGGCCGGCGCAGATGAGCAGCGTGAGCGACAGGGCAACTTGTGCGACGACCAGGAAATGGCGGAAGGCTTTGGCCGCGGTGCCGCCGCCGGCGCCGCGTGAACTGTCCTTGAGCACGACTTGCACGTTGGTGCGGGACGCTTGCAGGGCGGGATACAGCCCGATGAGCAATCCAGCGAGAAGGGCGACGACCAGGGAAAAGACCAGAACACCGGGATCGAGGGTAATCTCGGCGGCCCGCGGAATCTGCGGACCGGCGAGAATCTGGATGCCGCGCAGGCTCCACCAGGCGAGCATCACGCCGAGAACACCGGCGACGACAGAGAACAAAGTGCTCTCGGCGATGAACTGCCGGATGATCTCGCCCGGCCGCGCGCCGAGCGAAAGGCGCACAGCGATTTCCTTCTGTCGGGCACTGACGCGCGCCAGGAAAAGGTTGGCAATGTTGGCGCAGGCGATGAGGAGCACGGCGGCAACGGCGCCGGCCAGCGTCCAGAAGGTCCGGCCGAGGTTGCCGAGCACCTGCTGGGTGATGGTGCGGACCTCGTTGTCGTTGGTGCTGTCGATGTGAGTGGGATTGGCGGCCTTGAACTGTGCGGTCATTTCCTTCACGCGAATGTTGGCCTGCTCGAGCGTGACACCCTTCGCCAGGCGCGCATAGGCTTGGTGGACGATCGCGAACTGCCGTTGCTGTGGGTTGATGTAGGGCAGTTCGAGCGGACGCGGCACGATGACGTCGGTGCCGTTGAAGGGGGCGGGCAGCGTGTCGGGCAGCACGGCGACGACCTCGCGCGCGACGCCGTCGATCTGCAGGACGCGTCCGATAATGGCGGGATCCTTGCTGAAGCGATGTTGCCAGAGCCGGTGGCTGATCATGACGACCGGCGGGCCGCCCTCCTTGTCCTCCTCGGCAGTGAACTGCCGCCCGCGTTCGGGCTGGAGGCCGAGGATGGGCAGGAAGTTGGCGGAGGCGTGCAGGCCGGTGACCTGCTCGGGTTCACCCTTGCCCTCGGTCAGGGTAAAGCCGTCGCCGGCGGACATGCTGATGTCGGCGAAGACATCGGTGCGGGTGCGAAACGCCTCGAACTTGGCCCAGGAGAGCGCGGGGGCCTGCAGACCGCGTTCGTTGTTGATCGCCCAGATGCTAACGAGGGTTTCGGGATGGGGATACGGCAGCGGGCGCAGGACGACGGCCTGCAGGACACTGAAGAGCGAGGAACAGGCGCCGACGGCGACGGCCATCGTGAGTACGGCGACCAAGGTGAAGCCGGGAGTCTTGGCGAGGGAGCGGAAACCGAAGCGGAGATCGGAGAGCATGGGCGTGGAGAGGAAAGTGCGGCGGGCTACTCGCTGCGCAGGGCGACCAGGGGATCGATTTTCGCCGCGCGACGGGCCGGCAGCCAGCAGGCCACGAGGCCGACGAACAACAGGATGGTCGTGATAACGGCAAAGACCGCCGGGACGTTGATGGCTGGGGCCTGCGACCAGCGGCTCAGAATGAAGTAAAGGCCGATGGAACCGACGACGCCGATAGCGGCGCCGTAGGAGATCAGACGCAGGCCGCCAGCGAGGATCAACCAGACGACGTCACGCTGCTGCGCGCCGAGCGCCATGCGAATGCCGATTTCCGGAGTGCGCTGCACGACCAGCCGGGCGATCACGCCGTAGAGACCAAGGGCGGCGAGAAAGAGGCCGAGTCCGGCAAAGCAAATCAGGACCGTCTTGATCATGCTCAGGCTGCCGGTGGCGAGGGTGATCGCGTGATCGACCGTATCGAGCTGTTGCACGGCGAGATTGGGATCGAGGGCGGCGATGGTCTGCCCCATCGATTGGATCAGAAGTTCGGGTCGGTCCGAACGCACGGCCACCGTCACGTAGTTCCATGGTTCCTGCGCGAGGGGGCGCAGCACCTGGAACGGTGTCGGACCCACGAGGCCGGCAAGCGCCATCTTGATGTCGGGCATGATGCCGACCACCTCGGCCCAAGCCGGCTTCTTCGGATCGGACACTCTGATGTGCTGGCCAATGGCGTCGCCCTTCGGAAAGAGAGCGCGCGCGAGCGTCGCATTGATGATGGCGACGGGCGCAGACGTGAAAGTGTCGGCGGCGGTGAAATTGCGGCCGGCGATCAACTTGACCTGGAGCGTGTCGAGGTAGGACGGCTCGACGCCGTTGACGGCGGCGTTCGGTTCGTGTCCGGCTTGGGGCCGCTCCTGGCCCTCGACGACGATCGCCCGGTTGGTGAGGTATCCGAAGAGCGGCAGCGTCCACGCGACGGTGACATTGCGGGCGCCCGGTAGCGCCGAAAGACGTTCCTCGAGCCGCGTGTAGAACGCGTAGGTCTGCTCCGGCGTCGCATACTTGGCTTGCGGCAAGGTCAGGACGCACTCGGCGAGCGAACGGGGTTTCCACCCGGAATCGATCGACAGGAGCTTGTCGACGCCGGTGAAAACGAAGCCTGCGCCCGCCAGAAGAACGAGCGCGTTGGCAAACTGCAGCACGATGAGGCTGTGGCGGAGGCGATGTTGCACGCGATCACCGGTGGAACCGCGGGTGCCGGACTTGAGCGTTTCATTGAGCCGAACGCGTGAAATGAGCCAGGCCGGCGCCAACCCGAAGACGAGACCGGTGAACAAGGACAGGACGAGCGTGAAGGCCAGGACATGCCAGTCGAGCGTCAGCGTGAGGTTGACAAAGCCGTTCGCCGAGAGACGGCTGGAGAGCCAGTCGTTCGTCCAGACGGCGATGAGGACGCCAAGAACGCCGCCGCCCACGGCCAGCAGCATGCTTTCCACGAGCGGCGCACGCAGCAGGCGCGAGCGGGAGGCGCCCAGTGCGGCGCGGATGGCGTGCTCCTGGGCACGGGAAATGGCGCGGGCCAGCTGGAGGTTGGCGAGATTGGCGCAAGCGATGAGCAGCACAAAGCCGGCGAGGGCGAGCAGCATCGCGGTGGCGCCCACGGCGGCGGGACTGCGCAGGGACGATTGGAGGGTGACGGCGCGCAGGCCATCCTGGGTGTGATCCTTGGGGCGCAACGGCTCGAGGTGCGCGGCGATGGTCTGCAGACGCGCGTTGAATTGTTCGAGCGTGATGCCGCCGTGCATGCGGGCGACGAGGCGGGTATTGCTGCTGCCGTAATCGCGTTTTTCCGCGTCGGTCAGGGCCAGCGGGCGGAACACGTCGCCCGGTGCCAAGAAAGCAGCCGAAAGCAACGAGGCGGGCGCCACCCCGATGATCGTGTTGGGTTCGTTGTCGAGCGTCACGCTCCGGCCGATGACCGACGGGTCACCGCCGAACTGAGCCTGCCAGGTGGCGTAGCCGAGAACGATGACGTGATTGGCCGGCCGGTCCTCGTCGGCGGTGAAGAAGCGGCCGAGCGCGGGTTTCACTCCGAGGGTGGAAAAGAGATTGGCGGAAACGCGATAGCCATTGAGGTTGACGGCAGGCCGGCCCTCGACCGCGAGCGCGTAGTTCCAGAAACGAAAAGCCGCGAGATCGGCGAAGGAGGAAACCTCCGGCGTCAGGTCGAGGAAATCGGGATAGTAGTGGTCGGCGGTCTGCGACTGCGGCGTGGTGCGATAAAGGCAGACGAGCTGGTCGAGCCCGGGAAACGGTAGCGGCCGCAGGATGAGGAGATTCATCAGGCTGAACATCGAGGTGTTCAGGCCGATGCCGAGGGCCAGCGTCAGGAGCGCGATCGCAGTGAAGCCGGGGGTTTTGGACAGGGAACGAAACGCGAAGCGGAGATCGGGGAGCATAAGCGTGGAGGGGAAAAATGACTCGGGCTACTCGGCGCGGAGGGCGACGAGGGGGTCGACCTTGGCGGCGCGACGGGCCGGCAGCCAGCAGGCCACGAGACCGACGAACAGTAGGATGATCGTGACCGCGACGAAGATCAGCGGGGCGTTCACGGGCGGACCGGCCGGACTGATGCGGCTGAGGAGCAGGTTGAGACCGACAGAACCGATCACACCGAGGGTGACACCGTAGACGATGAGGCGCAGACCGGTGCCCAGAATCAGCCAGACCACGTCGCCCGCCTGCGCCCCGAGCGCCATGCGCACACCGATTTCCGGGGTGCGCTGGACGACCAGCCGGGCGATGACGCCGTAGAGTCCGAGCGCGGCGAGGAAAAGACCGAGCAGGGCGAACGAGATCAGGATGGTCTTGATCATGCCGATGCCGCCGGAAGCGACCGCGACAAGATGGTCGACGGTGCCGAGCTGTTGCACCGCCAGGTTGGGGTCGAGCGCCGCGATGGCCTGGCGCATCGGCTCGGCGAGGGTTTCCGCCCGACTGGACCGCACAGCGACGGTGACGTAGCCCCAGGTTTCCTGGGCGAGCGGCCGCAGGACATGAAACGATGTGACCTGAGTAACGCCAATCATGGCCATATGGATGTCCGGCATCACGCCGACGATTTCGGCCCAGGTCTGGTTCTTCGGGTCGGGCACCCCGATATGCTGGCCGATGGGATCGCCCTTGGGGAACATGGCGTGGGCCATCGCCTCGTTGATGATCACGACGGGGTGGGAGGTCAGGGTGTCGGCCCTCGTGAAATTGCGGCCGGCAACCAGCTTAATCTGGAGGGTATCAAGGTAGGACGGCTCGACCGCGTTAACGTAGCCCACCGGCTCGTGTCCGGGCAGGGGCGGTTCCTGGCCCTGGGCGATGAACGTGCGGCTGGTGAGGTATTGGTAAACCGGCAGGGTCCAGGCCACGGTCACGTTTTCGGCCCCGGGCAGGGCGGCGAGCCGTTCCTGCAGCTGGGTGTAGAACGCGTAGTTCTGGGCCGGCGTCGAATATTTCGCGGCCGGCAGGTTCAACACGGCCTGGACGATCGAGTGCTGGTTCCAACCCGGGTCCTGGGTCATCATCTTGTCGACACCCCGGATGAAAAAACCGGCGCCGGCGAGCAGAACGAGGGCATTGGCGAACTGCACCACAATGAGGCCGTGACGGAGTCTGTGTTGGGCGCGATCGCCGGTGCTGCCGCGCGAGCCGACCTTGAGCGCGTCGTTGACCCGGACCCGCGAAATCAGCCAGGCCGGCACCAGACCGAAGGCCAGGCCGGTAACAGTGGACAGAAACAGGGCAAAGAGGAGCACGGTCCAGTCGAGGGTCAGCGCGAAACGGACGAAACCGTTCGCCGACAGGCGGCTGGAAACCCAGTCGTTGGTCCAGGCGGCGAACAGGATGCCGAGCACGCCGCCAGCCAGGGCCAGCAGCAGGCTTTCGCCGAGGAGAGGGCGCAAGAGGCGCGCGCGGGTGGCGCCGAGCGCGGCGCGCACCGCAAACTCGTGAGCCCGGGCGATGGCGCGCGCCAGCTGCAGGTTGGCGAGATTGGCGCAGGCGATCAGGAGGACGAATCCCGCCAGACTGAGCAACATCACGGTCGCACCCACCGCCTCGGGGCTCCGGGTGGTGGACTCCAGGGTCACAGCCCGGAGACCGTCCTTGCTGTGTTCCTTGGGACGGAGGGGGGCGAGGCGCCCGGCCAGGGTTTGGAGGCGGGTGTTGAGCTGCGCGAGGTTGAGCCCGGGGTGCACGCGGGCCAGCATTCGGAACTCGGTGTTTTGGTGGTCGCGCTTTTCCAGCTCGGTGAGCGCCAGCGGCCGGAAGGCGTCCCCTGGACCCCAGAGGAAGACCGACGAAAAGTCGGAGGGCATGACACCGACGATGGTGGTCGATTCGTTGTCGACCAGCACGGTGCGGCCGATGATTGCCGGATCGCCCCCGAACTGGGCCTGCCAGGTGGTGTAGCTGAGAATGATTACGTGATTACCGGGCTGGTCTTCGTCAGGCCGGAAAAAGCGGCCCAACTCGGGCTTCAGGCCCAACGCTGGGAAGAAGCTGGCGGAGACGCGCACGGCGTTGAGGTTGACGGAAGGCCGGCCCTCCGGTGTCAGAGTGTAACCCCACAGCCGGTAGGCAGCGAGGTCGGCGAACGAGGCGGTCTCCGGAGCGAGGTCGAGATAATCGGGGGCTGCGTGGTCGCCCGTCTGGGTCTGCGGCGTCGTCCGGTAGATCCGCACGACCTGGCCCCGATCCGGAAACGGCAGGGGCCGGAGGATGAGCAGATTCATCAGGCTGAACATCGAGGTGTTCAGGCCGATGCCGAGGGCCAGCGTGAGAATCGCGATGATCGTGAAGCCGGGTGTCTTGATGAGCTGGCGGAGCGCGTATTTGAGGTCGGAGAGCATGGTATATTGGGGTGGGAGGAGGGACGCGCGGGAAGGGTTATTCAACTCGCAGCGCAATCACGGGATCCACTTTGGCCGCCCGCCGGGCCGGGAGCAGGCAGGCGAGCAGGGCGACAGCGGTGAGGAGGAGCGCGACGGCGGCGAAGGTCCAGCCGTCGAAGGCACTGGTTTCAAACAGGAGGCCTTGGATGGCGCGGGTGGCGGCGAAGGAGGCTGCCAGGCCCAGGAGGACGCCGAGCAGGACCACCTTCATGCCCTGGCCGACCACCAGACGGAGCACATCCCGCCGGGTCGCACCCAGGGCCGAGCGAATTCCGATCTCGCGGGTGCGCTGGGTCACGTTCCAGGCCACGACACCGTAGATGCCGACAGTCGCGAGCGAGAGAGCGATGGCGGCGAAGAGGCCCAGGAGCACGGCATTGAACCGCGTCGACTGGAGCGAATCGCCGATCACGGTGGCCATGGTGGAAATGCGCTCGACGGGTAGGTCCCGGTCCAACGACTTGAGCAGGCCGCGCAGCGCCGGCACGGCGTCGAGGGGTTCCCGGTGGGTGCGCACGAGGAGGATCATGAACCGGCGCATTTGCGGATAGTTCCAGGCTTGGCGGACAGGAATGTAGGTGGCGGCAGGTGGATCGTTATCGAGACCGAAGTGCCGTGCACTCTGCACCACGCCGATGACCGTCGCCCACTGGAACCGGTCGAAACCCGCCGGTAGCATGCCGGGCTTGATGAGGTTGTCCGGGGCGCCGAGCATCACCTGTTTGCCGAGGGGATCGCCCTCGGGCAGGAATTTCTTCACCGCTGCCTCGTTGAGGACGATCACCGGCTGCGAGCCGGCGCGGTCGGTATCGTTGAAGACGCGGCCCCGGAGCAACCGCAGGCCCTGGGCGCGGAAGTAGTCGCCGGTGACCAGGGAGAACTGGGTGTCCCGCAGCTGCCGGAGTTCCGTGTAGGTGCGGCCCTCGACGACGAGCGGCATGCTCGACCCGTTGAGGAAAGGCGCGTTGGTGCTGGCCGCGACGGCCGCGACGGCGGGGAGGGACTGCAGGCGCGACACAGCGTCCTCGAAGAACTGGGTGGCCTGTTCGCTTGTGCCGTAGCGGTTCTCCGGCAGCTGGATTGGGATCGTGACGAGGTTCTCGCGGTTGAAGCCTACGTCGACGGCGTAGACGCGGACCAGGCTGCGAAGGAGCAGGCCGGCGCCGATCAGGAGCACGAGGGAAAGGCCGACCTCGGCGACGATAAGCCCGGCGCGCACCCGGCCGGTGCGCACACTCGCCGTGCCGCGGCTGCCCTCGTTCAGACCGTTGCCAACGGCGGCGCTGGAACCCTCAAGTGCGGGGAACAGGGTGAACAGCAGCATGGTGCCAAACGTGACGCTGGCGGCGAAAAGCAGGACAGGCCCGTTGACGCGGATGACGGCCTCGGCCGGCACGGCGTCCTGCGGGAGAATGGCCAGCAGTCCGTCGAGGCCCCAGACCGCGAGTCCCAGGGCGGCAATTCCGCCGAGCACGGCCAGCGGAATGCACTCGACCAGCGTCTGGCGGACCAGCTGGCTCCGGCTGGCGCCCAGGGCGGCGCGCACGGCGAATTCGCGGCGGCGGGCGATGGTGCGCGCCAGGAGAAGGTTGGCGACATTGGCGCACGCGATCAGCAGCACCGCGGCGACGGCGCAAAGCATCAGGAGGAGCGGATTTCGGAACGGGCCGGAGACCGACTCGCTCAGGTAGTGCATCGCGACCCCGACGTCCCGGTTGCTGTCGGGATGGGCCTGCGCAATCTGTCGGGCGATGACCGATAGTTCGGCGCGGACGTCCTCGATGGTACGGCCCGGCGCGGCGCGGGTGACGACCCAAGAGTCATTGCGCATGATCCGGCTCTGCATCAGGTCCGAGCCCGCCTGCAGACCGACGGGCGTCCAGACGTCCGCGGCCCAGAACTTGAAGGTGGGAGGCATGACGCCGATGACCGTGTAGGACCTGCCGTCGAGGGTGATGGTGCGGTTCAGGACCGCGCGGTCGCCGGCGAAACGCTTCTGCCAGGTCGCGTAGCTCAGCACACACACGGGCGGAGCTGCGGGGGTGTCCTCGGCGTTGGTGAACACCCGGCCGAGTATCGGTTGCATGCCGAGCAGGGGCCAGACCGGCGCGGAGACGGCGCCTTGGCGGATCACCGCGGGTTCCGCAATCCCCGTCAACGTGGCGGACGTGCCAGTCGCAAAGGCAAGGTGTTCGACGCTGTGCGCGTTCTGGCGCCACTCGAGGTAGTCGAGGTACGACACCGGCATCTGACTACCGGGATGGTCCAACCGGCTCGAGCCGACGAAGAGGATGTGATTGCCGTCCTGATAGGGGAACGGATGAAGCAGCACGGCGTTGATCACGCTGAAGATGGCGGTGGTGGCCCCGATTCCCAGCGCCAGCACCGTGGTCACCGTTGCGGTGAAGCCGGGGGCCTTGGCGAGCTGGCGGACGGCAAACTTCAGGTCGGAGAGCATGGTGCGGGTGATATGGCTGGGTGGGGCTATTCGGCACGCAGTGCGATCATGGGGTCGACGCGGGTGGCCCGCCGTGCGGGGAGCCACAAGGCCGTCAGTCCGACCAGGGCAATGGTCAGGGTGACAGCCAGGTAGATGAAGGGATTGTTGGGCATGGCACTGCCAAAGACCTGCTCCAGAGGACGCGTCAGCAGAAATCCGCCCACAAGGCCGACTGCGAGGCCCAAGCCGATCTGCCGGCCGCCCTGTCGCAGCACGAGCCGTAACAACTGTTCCAAGGTGGAGCCCAAGGCCATGCGAATGCCGAACTCGCGCGTCCGGCGGTTCACATTCTGGGAGGTCACCCCGTAAACCCCGATGGCGCCGAGGAAGAGAGAGATCCCCGCGAAGACCACCGCCATGACGCCGACCGTGGTGAAGCCGAGCAATGCCCGGGCGGTCTGGCTGGT
The DNA here is from genome assembly GCA_964652485.1 of uncultured Oleiharenicola sp. Lineage (GTDB taxonomy): Bacteria > Verrucomicrobiota > Verrucomicrobiia > Opitutales > Opitutaceae > Lacunisphaera. The sequence goes on along the minus strand of CAZZDB010000127.1, from coordinate 48 downwards.
GAGAGTCCCGATGGAATGAATGGGCTGGTTCGGGTCGATGGCGGCGAT
>CAZZDB010000126.1:0-11876 GCA_964652485.1 uncultured Oleiharenicola sp. | reverse complement strand
CGGCGGATTCCGGTTAACTTCAAGCCGCCCGGCCTCACCGCCCGGGCGGCTTTTTCTTTTCCGGCGTTGCGGTGCGCTCGAAACTGGTCTCTCAATTGCAGCATGACCACGGCCCATCGCATCAAGGTGCTCGATTCCCACACCGGGGGTGAGCCGACCCGCCTGGTGCTCGAGGGAGGCCCCGACCTTGGCGCCGGTCCGCTCAGCGAGCGGGTGACGGCCTTTCGAGCCAAGCATGACGTCTTCCGCACTGCGATTGTGGGCGAGCCGCGGGGTTCTGAGGCTGTCGTCGGTGCGCTGCTTTGCGAGCCGCACGACAAGAGCTGCCAGTTTGGCGTGATCTTTTTCAACAACGTCGGCTATCTCGGCATGTGCGGCCACGGCACGATGGGTCTGGTCGTCTCGCTGGCCCACCTCGGGAAAATCCAACCCGGGTCCGTCCGGCTCGATACGCCGGTCGGTCCGGTCGAGGCCACGTTGCAAGAGAACGGCGAGGTTTCCTTCGTCAACGTGCCGAGTTATCGCAAGCACCAGGGGCTTGAGCTCTATCTGCCGGGCGTGGGCGACGTCGTCTGCGACCTGGCGTGGGGCGGCAACTGGTTTTGCCTGATTGAAAAGCACGACCAGACGCTCGAGCTGAACAACATCGCGCAACTCACCGACTACTCCTCGCGCATGCGGCAGGCCGTCAGCGACTCCGGTTTTCCCGAGGTGGACCACGTCGAGCTTTTCGGTCCCTCAACCAAGCCCGGCGTGAACAGCCGGAACTTCGTCCTGTGTCCGGGCAAGGCCTATGATCGCTCCCCGTGCGGCACGGGCACCAGCGCCAAGCTCGCCTGCCTGGCGGCTGACGGCAAGCTGGCTCCGGGCGACGAGTGGGTGCAGGAAAGCATCGTGGGCAGTCTCTTCCGGGCCAAATACCGCAAGCAGGGCGATAAGGTCATCCCGACCATCACCGGCACGGCGCACCTCACCGGCGAGGCCACTTTGATTGTCGCGCCCGGTGATCCGTTCGGCTGGGGCATTCGCTGAGTCCATGCGCCAGTCCAAGTCGGTCATCATTTGTGGCGGCGGCATCATCGGCCTGTGCAGCGCCTACTACCTGGCGCGCGAGGGGCATGAGGTCACCGTGCTTGAGCGCAACGGCGAGGATCGCGACCATTGCGCCCTCGGCAGCGCCGGCTTCATCTCGCCGAGCCACGTCATCCCGCTGTCGTCACCGGGCATGGTCTGGCAGGGCCTGAAGTGGATGACCAATCCGCGCAGCCCGTTCTACGTCAAGCCGCGGCTCGACAGCGACCTCATGCGCTGGAGCTGGCTGTTCTGGCGGGCGTGCAACCGCCGGCAGGTCGAGCGGGCTGCGCCCGTGCTTCGCGACCTCTGCCTCGGCAGCCGCCGTCTCTTTGAGGAACTGGACGACATCACCGGCAGCTCCTTCGCGTTAAGGAAGGAGGGCCTGCTCAACCTGTGCAAGACGCAGGAAGGGCTCGACCACGAGGCGCACGGTCTGGCCCGCCTCGCCAACGACCTTGGGGTCGAAGCCCGTGTTCTCGACGCAAGGCAGACGGCCGAACTTGAACCCGGCACCAGGCTAGACGTCGCCGGCTCCGTCTATTTTCCCATTGATGCGCACCTGACGCCGGCGCTCTTGGCCCGCTCGTTGACCGCATTACTCCGGGAGATGGGCGTCCGTTTGCAGTGGAACACCACGGTGTATGGCTGGCGCACTGACGCGGGGCGCATCACAGCGGTGCACACGACGGCCGGCGACCTGATCGCAGATGAGTTCGTGGTCACCGGCGGTTCGTGGTCGCCGTCCATGCTGGCCGGCCTGGGCATCCGGTTGCCACTGCAGGCGGGCAAGGGCTACAGCGTCACGCTGCCGAATCCGCGTTTCAAGCTCACGAAGTCGCTCATCTTCACCGAGCGCCGCATTGCCGTCACCCCGATGGGGGACACGCTGCGTTTTGGCGGCACGATGGAGCTGAGCGGGATCAACGACGACGTCCGACCCGAGCGTGTGCGGCAGATCATCGAGTCCGTGCCGCTGTATTTTCCGGAGTTTGACGAGGCGGACTTTGCCGGCCTGCGGCCCTGGCACGGCCTGCGTCCGGTCTCGCCCGACGGGCTGCCCTACATCGGCCGTTTCAACCGCTATTCCAATCTGACCGCCGCCTGTGGGCATGCCATGCTCGGATTGACGCTGGCGCCGATTACGGGCCTGCTGGTGTCCGAGGTGCTGGCCGGCCGCAAGCCGTCGGTCGCCCTCGACCTGCTCCACCCCGACCGTTACTCCTGATCTTCCATGAACTGGAAAGGTGTCATCCCCGCCATCACGACCAACCTCCGGGCCGACCTGTCGGTGGACCACGCCGCGCTGGCCGCGCATTGCCGCTGGATGATCGACAGTGGCTGCGCCGGGATCGTCGCCTGCGGTTCGCTCGGCGAGGCGCAGACGCTGACCTTTGAAGAAAAGCTTGCCGTTGCCCGCACCTGCGTCGCCGCCGTGGGCGATCGCGTACCCGTTGCCTTGGGCATTGCCTCCCTCACTACGGTCGAGGCGGTAACCATGGCGAAGGCGGCGGAGAAGGCCGGCTGTGAAGGCCTGATGGTCCTGCCGCCGTATGTCTATTCCAGCGACTGGCGGGAGATGGAGGCTCACGTGAGCGCCGTGATCGGGGCCACGAAGCTCTCGTGCCTGCTCTACAACAATCCCGTAGCGTACAAGACGGATTTTCTTCCCGGGCAGATCGCCGAGCTGGCCGCGACTCATGCCAACCTGCAAGCGGTGAAGGAATCCAGCGGGGACGTCCGCCGGGTTACCGCCATCCGCGCCGCCTGCGGCCGGCGGCTGGAGATCCTCGTCGGCATGGACGACGCGATTGTCGAGGGGGTATACGCCGGTGCGGTCGGCTGGATCGCGGGCCTGGTGAATGCGTTCCCCGCCGAGTCGGTTGCGCTGTTCGACTATGCCAGCCGCGGCGACAAGACCCGCGCGACAAGGATCTACGAATGGTTCCTGCCGTTGCTGCGCCTCGATACGGTGCCGAAATTCGTCCAGCACATCAAATGGGTGCAGGCGGAGACCGGGCGCGGGACGCCGTATGTGCGCCCGCCGCGCCTGCCACTGGCCGGTGCCGACCTGGACCTGGCCAGGGCGGTGCTCGACTCGGCGTTGCGAGATCGGCCAAACCTGTGAGAAGACGCCACCGTTCCCACGCGGCCAGAACCATATGAAACCAGACGGCGGCTCACTCATCGGTTTTGGCTCCGGCGGGCTCGGCGGGCCGGCCTTCAGGGCACTGGATCCGGCGCGTAACTTTGAATTGGAGCCCACCTTCGAGTCGGCCACGCCGGGCGACGTCGACCGGGCCGTTGAGCTGGCGGCCGCGGCCGCACCCGTCTGGGCGAAATTGTCGGGCACCCAGCGCAGCCTGTTCCTCCGGTGCATCGCCGACAATCTCGAGGCCAAGGCGGCGGACCTGGTCGCCCGCGCGATGCTGGAGACGGCGTTGGCCGAGGCGCGCCTGAAGGATGAGCTCAGCCGCACCTGCGGCCAGCTCCGGCTTTATGGCGGGACCGCCGATCGCGGTGACTGGCTCGACCTCCGAATTGAGATGGCCCGCCCCGACCGCAAACCGCTACCCAAGCCCGATCATCGCTCGATGCTCCGGCCCATCGGTCCGGTGGTGGTGTTCGGCTCCAGCAATTTCCCCTTCGCGTATTCGGTGGCCGGTGGCGATGTGGCGTCGGCTTTTGCCGCCGGCTGCCCGGTGATCGTCAAGGCGCACCCGGCCCACCCCGGCACGAGCGAGCTGGTCGGCCGGCTCATCCTGCATGCCGTCCGCGATTGCGGCCTCCCCGAGGGCACGTTCTCGGTCCTGTTCGATGCCGGCTTTGACGTGGGGCAGGCGCTGGTCAGGCATCCGCTCGTCAAGGCAGTGGGCTTCACCGGTTCGGTGCGGGGCGGCCGGGCCCTGGTCGACCTCGCCGCCGCGCGGCCCGAGCCGGTTCCCGTCTATGCGGAGATGGGCAGCATCAATCCGGTTTTTATCCTACCCGGCGCACTGGCGGAACGCAGTGCGGCCATCGGGGAAGGGCTGCACACGTCCGCCACCGTCGGGGTCGGCCAGTTCTGCACCAAGCCCGGCGTGATCGTGCTGCAGCGTTCGGCGGTGGCGGAGCAGTTCGTGCGGGACCTGTCGGCCCGGCTCGCCGACACGGGGGAGGGGACGATGCTGACCGCCGGGATCAAGAAGAGTTTTGCCGGCAACTCTTCAAGCCGGGCGCAGCAACCGGGCGTAAAAGTGATCGTGGAGGGCCGGACCACGACGGTCTGTGGAGCCGCGCCGGTCTGGTTCGAGACCAGCGCTCTCGATTTTCTCAGCAACCGCACCCTGTCTGAAGAGATCTTCGGGCCGAGCTCGATCGTGGTGTGGTGCAAGGACCGCGCCGAATTGCTGGAAGTCGCCCGACAGCTCGACGGCAACCTGACCGCCACCATGCTCACCGGCGCGGCCGAGGCGAAGGAGCAGGGCGAACTGGCCGAAGTGCTCGCGACCAAGGCCGGCCGCGTGATCCTCAACGACTATCCGACCGGCCTGGAGGTCAGCGATGCCATTGTACACGGCGGGCCTTATCCGGCCACGAGTGACGGCGGGCGGAGCACTTCGGTTGGGACCCGCGCGATCAATCGCTGGGCCCGCCTCGTGTGCTACCAGGGTTTTCCCGACGGATTGCTGCCACCCGAGTTGCAAAACGCTAATCTTCTCGGTCTGCGCCGCTTGGTGGACGGGCAATGGTCACAGGAGCAATTGGGACTTTGACTCCACGGCGATTTCCGTAGGGTGAAGGTATGGAACTCAAGGGCATCTCACTGATTGGATTTGGCTCCGGCGCGGCTGGCGGGGCAAAACTGCAGGCACTCAACGCGACCACGGGCGAAGTACTTCCTCCGCTCTTTCACTCCGCCAGTGCCGCCGAGGTGGATCAGGCCGGCCGGCTGGCCGCCGCTGCCGCCTCCGTGTTGGCGCAAACGCCGGGCGTCGCCCGCGCGAAGTTCCTACGCGCCGTGGCCCAGAAACTCGAAAGCAACGTAGCCGAGCTGGCGGCCCGCGGCACGCTGGAAACGGCCCTGCCGTTGGCGCGCTGCCAGTCGGAGATCGGCCGCACCGTCGGTCAGCTCCGACTCTTCGCCGACGTGGCGGAGAAGGGCGACTGGGCGGACGCCCGCATCGAGACGGCCCAGCCCGACCGCAAGCCGCTGCCCAAGCCCGATCATCGGTCGTTGCTGTGCCCGCTCGGGCCGGTCGTGGTTTTCGGGGCGAGCAATTTCCCGTACGCATTTTCGGTGGCGGGCGGCGACACCGCCTCGGCCCTGGCGATCGGCTGTCCGGTGATCGTGAAGGCCCACTCCGGCCACCTCGGCACGGCTGAGCTTGTCGGCCGCCTGATGGTCGAGGCGGTCCGCGAATGCGGGCTGCCCGCAGGCACCTTCTCGTTGATTTTCGGGTCTGGGGGCGAGATCGGCCAGGCGCTCGTGCGGCATCCTGCGGTCCAGGCCGTCGGGTTCACCGGGTCGCGCAAGGCTGGCTGCACGCTGATGACTGTCGCGGCGGCTCGGCCGCAGCCCATCCCGGTCTATGCCGAGATGAGCAGTGTGAACCCGGTCTTTGTCCTGCCGGGCGCGATCAAGACCCGCAGCGCGGCACTGGTGGACGGCTTCCAGGCCTCGATCACGCTCGGGGTCGGCCAGTTCTGCACCAACCCCGGCTTGCTGGTGGTGCAGGCCGGGCCGGACACCGATGCGTTTGTCGCGGCCTTGGGCCTGAAGCTGGCGGGCACGCTGCCGGCCACGATGCTGACCAAGGGTATCTGCCAGGCGTATCAGCACGGTGTCAGTGAACGCGCGCAGCAGGCCGGAGTCCGGATTGTCGGCCGCGCGGCGCCCGGCGCTACAGGTACGGCCTCGGCCGCGCTCTTTGGCACCGATGCCGCAAATTTCCTCCAGAACCCCGGCCTCGCCGAGGAAATCTTCGGGCCGAGCGCCTTGGTGATCTATTGCCGCGACCGGGCGGAGCTGCTCGCGGTGGCGGCGGCTGGCGAAGGCCAGCTGACCGCCACCATCCATTCCGAGCCGGGTGAGAAGATCCACGATCTGGTGCCTCTGCTGGCCCGTCGGGCGGGCCGGGTTCTTTTCAACGGCTATCCCACCGGGGTGGAGGTCAGCCATGCCATGGTGCATGGCGGGCCGTTTCCCGCGACGAGCGACGGACGCAGCACCTCGGTCGGCACCCGGGCGCTGTATCGCTTCGTCCGTGCCGTGTGCTATCAGAATTGCACGGACGCTTCGCTGCCACCGGAATTGAGGAACGCCAATCCGCTCGGCCTGCTTCGGATGGTGAACGGACGGCTGACGACGGAAGCGGTGGCCTGAGGAATCGCGTCAGTGCTGTCGCAGCAGGCCGGGGTTCAGCCGCTCGACTTCCCTGAGGTGGGTCGCCGTCTCGTCGAGGCGCCCCAGCTGGCGCAGGATCTGGGCGAGTTCCAGGTGCGCTCCAGCATTGTCCGGGTTGAACCGGAGAACGTTTTCGAACTGGCTGGCGGCGGCGTCGAGCCGGCCGGCACGCGCCAGGGCGCGACCATAGGTCGAGAGATAATCAATTGATTCCGGCTGGAGGGCGATGGCGCGCTCGAAATGAGACACCGCCTCGGGAAAACGGTTGGTGAGCATCAGGCCGACCGCCCAGTTGAGCTCCGCGTCGGCGTAGGTGGGATCAATCTGCACGGACCGCTCAAAATGCCGGATGGCCTCCGCGGTTTGTCCGGACTGGGCGAGAGCGATACCGAGGTTGCATTCTGCGCTGGCATACTCGGGATCCAGCCGGATGGCCTGCTGATAGTGGGCCACGGCTTCACCCAGTCGGTTGAGTTCCATGAGTGCGTTCCCGAGATTGCTGTGCGCCACGGCGTAGTCCGGTCGCAATTGGAGGGCCTTTTCGAGCGGCGGGATCGCCTCTTGGGCCCGGCCGAGGCGTGTCAGGCTGTCGCCGAGATTGCTGTAGGCGTGGGCCATGCCCGGGTTGAGCTTGATTGCGGCCTCGAGGTGAGGGATGGCCTCCCCAACCCGCCCGGAGAGAGTCAGGATGTTGGCGAGGTTGTTGTGGGCCATCCAGCAGGCGGGATTCCATCGCAAGGTGGTCTCGTAGAGGGTGACCGGATCCCGGTAGGTCCGGCACTGCGCCCAGGTCAGGGACCCTAGGACGGCGAGCAAGACCCCCGGGACAGCGAACCGGAATTTCGCGTTCATCCGGGTCAGAAATATCTGGAGACCGGCCGCCGCCAGGGCGAAGACGGAGAGGCTGGCCAGATATTGGAAATGGTCCGCCACATAGGAGAAAACGAACGGGAAGACATTGACGAAACCGAGGACGGGAAAGAGCGTGCCGCAAAACAGGAGCGCGACCGCCAACGGGGCCCGGGAACGTCGTTGCCACCAAATGAGCGCTCCCAGCAGTCCGATCACCCCGAACGGGAAGAGCCATTGCCAAAACCGGGCGGCATCGACCGTCCAGTGAGGATAGATGAAGATCAGCCCGACCGGCCATGCCAGCTTGCCCAGGTAAAACCAGAAGATGCGACAGGCAAGCAGGCAGCGTTGCACGAGGTCCAGGCTAAAGTCCAGGCCTTGGGCGCCGATGAGCACCCGTTCAAAATATGCCGTGACGAGACCAGAGCCCGCGCCCAGGACAAACCAGGGCAACAGCGGGCGCACCTCGCGCCGCCAATCCAACCGGCCGCGCTGCCACCAGAACACCACGAGCAGGGCGGCTGGCAGCGAGGCGGTGACCGTCTTGGTCAGCAAGGCCAGGACAAACAGACCAGAGGCGAGCGCGTAGTCTGATGACTGGCGCTGCCGGTCGAAGCGGAGGTAGGCATGCGCCGCGCAAAGGTAGAACACGAGCGAGAGGGTGTTTTTTTGCTCGGAGACCCAGGCGACGGATTCGACGCACACCGGGTGCAGGGCGAACAACAGTGCGGCCAGCCAGGCTCCGGGCACCGCGAGCCAGCGAAGCAAGTAGCCGAACAGGCAGGCCCCCGTGGCGTGCAGCAGGACATTCAGCAGGTGATAGCTGAAGGTGGAATCCCCCCAGAGGAGGTGTTCCACCCAAAAGGCGGAATGCAGCACGGGGTAGTATTGCTGCGTTGCCCCGAATTCGAACCAGATGCGGAGCAGTCCGGAAAGGGAGCGCAGGTCCATCCGAGTGATGTGGCTGTCGTCATCCCAGATGAACCCCCCGGAGAGCGCCGGCAGATAAGCCAGCATCACGGCCGCAAAGATCGCGGCGCAAGCCCACCCGGTCGGCGAGTCCGGCTGGACCGCGGGGGCGGGTGCCGGCGAGGGCTGGTTTGGGCGGCGACTCATGCGGAATTAGAAGGGCCTCGGGCGAAGGCGGGCGACACTAATCAGTGCCGGGTGGCGGAGCCGTTGCGAGTGCGCCGGTCAGGCGCGGTGCTTTCACCCAACGAGACCGGTGCGGCGAAGGTTGAAACCAGCCGAGCTCGCCGCCTACAGAGGAACCGGGAGACAAATCGCCGCCACCCCGAGGGGGTGACGGCGATCAACTGAACAAGGCCTCGGACCGGGTCAGAGGTCGAATGAAGCCGTAAGCAGGAATTGCTGCGGATCGATGATGCGATAGGTGCTGATCGAGCCGTCGGGGAAGGCGTTGATGGGTTGGAGCCGGCCTCTTTCCCCGAGGTTTCTCACGTTGAACTGGAAGCTCGCCGCAACCTTGTCGCGCCAGAGCTTGGTCTTGTAGGAGACAAACATGTCCACGTAATAGTGGGCCTTGTCGTAGATCGGCCGGTTCGGATCCAGATCGGTGATGATGGCGGGCAGGGACTGGACGCCATAATAGCCGATGGCACCCTTGTCTTCCCAGCGGAGGGCGCCGCCCACAGCCACGTGCCTCAGCCATTTGTTGTCGCTGATGCCCGCGAGTTGGAAGGCGGTGCTCGCCTTGAAGGCATAGCGGCGGATCTGCGGGTTGTTCTTTCCTTCCTGCGCCGCTATGACCGCAAACGGGGCCGTCACGAAGGCCTTAAAGTTTTCCTGCGGCGTCACGGCCGAGGCCGAGTAGGATGCGACCTGGCCTGCCACGGGGGCGGCGGAATACCGGTGGAGCCACCAGAGCTTGCCGGGGTTGCCTTCGGCGGCGGCGTTGGCGTCGGTGATGGTCGGATCGACGATCGTCGTCCAGATCGGCATGCGGTCGTTGATCCAATTGACGAGTGCCTTGGAGACATTCTGGGTGATCGACTGGGTGTCCGTGACTGAGCCCGTGACGGTCCAGTAGTGGGTGGGGTTGTAGTTGACCTCGATCTCGGTGCCGTGGGAACGGATATCCGAGGTGGCGCCAATCGGGGGCGTGGCGTTGGAGTAATAAGCGGCATCGGCCGCGCTGATCTTGGTCTCGGCTTGCACCTCTGCGGTAACCTGATCGGCGGTCCAACCCGGATTCTTATACTGCACCCAATGCTGGGCATTGTTGTAAAGGTTGATGAAGGGGGTCGGGTTGCCGGAACTCGGCGGCGCCAGGAGGTCGATGCGCAGGACGCGCCCCGCCAGCGTGTTCATGTCGTTTGTTTGGGCATTCTTCTGGAAGTTGTCGTAGTGGGTGGCGCGGACGACCAGCTTGCCGTCGAACAGGTTGAATCCCATGCCCCAACTCTTGTCCGTGCCCGTTGTGTTGGGCAGGAGGTTCTTGAAAAGATCCTGCGCAGGGTTGGTGATCAGAAAGCTGTCCGAGCGATTCGTGGTCAGAGACATGCCATTGAGCAGACTGCCGAAGAAGCGACCGCCGGCGTTCCCGCTCTTGTCCAGATTGGTGGTGACAAATGTGTCCATGAACGGACGGGCGACCAGCTGGACATTGTTCGTGCGGCCGCCGTTGTCATAGGACTGAGCGGCCCAGCCGTCGGTCAGCGAGTAGTCGAAGTTGATGCCGTCCGGGGCGAAGCCGTTCACCGGATTGCCCGGGTTGCCGAAGTGGAGGTTGGTCTTGTCGTAGCGGGCGCCAAAGGTCGTGACGAGGCGATCGCCGAACAGGTGGTTTTGGATCACGCTGCCGACAGTCTTCACCGCCAGCTTGGTGTTGAAGGTGCCGCCGGTCTTGTCCGCGGCCACCGGGGAGATTGTGACATTGTCCTTGGTGAACACTCCGGTGGCGGCGTTGCCCCACACAAAGGGATACGTGCCGTAGCTGAAATCGCCCGGGGCGTAGTCCACGTTGTTGCCGGTGGCATCGCCGACGTAATACTTGAACAGGCCCCTCGTGACGGTGACGGCCGCCGGCGTGCCGGAGGGGACGCCGTTGTAGCCGCGGTAGTTGCCGGTGGGGATCCACGAGACATTGGACGACATGGCGTCGCGCCAGGAATACTGCCGGTTGACCCGGTATTTGTATTCCCCGTAACCGGTGAGTTGGAACCAGCCGAGCCACTTGAGCAGGCCCTTTTCATTGGTCAGGTCGAGACGGTAGGCAAGCTGCGCCCGGGAGGTGTCCCATTTCTGGGGATTGGATTGGGTGCGGGGCTTGTCGACGCTGAGATAGGGCCGCAGGAAGAACGGATTCGGGGTGCCGTCGAGATTGCGCTCATTGACATCAACCGTGAGCTGGCCGGACTGGCCGTTGTCGTTGACCACGCCGACGAGGGCGCGATTCCAGCGCTTCGAGTCCTCCCGCATGAACGAGACTTGGGCCGCGAGCGTCTGCATCGGCGTGTTGAGGATCATCTGGTCGATCGAGAAGTTCGACGTGGTCGTCTGGTCCCAGAAACGGTTGGGAGCGGAAAGGTTGACCTCAGACCAGTCGTAGATGCTCTTGTCGCTGACCGTCGGCGTGGTGTTGAAGAGGTACTGGGCGAAGGGTCGCGGGGCGGTGCCGGAGAAGACTGCGCCGGCGACCGCGCTGAGCTGCACATAGCGGGCGGCCTGAAGGGTGGCGCCGGTCGGACTCGTCGTGCTGGTGGTGCCGCGGGGGGCCGCCCAATAGCTCAGGCCGTTCTTGTCGATGAACATCTGGCCGCCGTCGTTTCCGAGATAGCTGACGTTGAACACGTCCGGGCCGTTGTAGGTGGCGGCCGTGTAGACGCCGCGCACCGAGCCATCCGAGTTGTGCACGGTCTGCGTGACGGGATCCCACGTGGGCCGGCCCTGGGAGATCCAGTAGGAAATGTTGTCGCGCGGCGGCAGTTCATTGGGGCGGTTGCCGTAGGCATGGTAATAGTTGACGGAGCCGGAGACGGTCGTGTTCTTGAACGGCTGATATTTGACCATCCCGTTGTAGCGCTCGGTGTCGACGCCGGAGGGCTTGCGCACGAAGCCGTCATGCTGGAACACGCTGCTCACGCGGAAGGCGAGTCGGCCCGGCAGCAGAACCTGGTTGACGTCGAGGCTCGTGCGCCAGCCGCCGTAGCTGTCACCGCGGAGCGTTGTGCTGGCGCGGTTGCGGGTCAGGTTGGCGGAAGCCGGCACCATGTTGACGGTGCCCGAGGGATTGCCGAGGCCGAAGACGTTGGCGTTGGGGCCGCGGCTGATCTCCACGGATTCGATGGTGATCGGATCGATCGGCACGCGGCCCATCGTCTCGATGTTGCCGAGCGAGACGTTGGCCGGTGCGATGCCGCGCACGCGGTTGGCCTGCGTCGGATTGTTCTGCACGTTGTCGCCCACGCTGCCGTTGCGATCCATCGTGAAGTCCGTGTACGTTCCCGTGCACTCCGTGCCCGCGACATAGAGGAAGATGTCATTGATATCGAGCAGGCCGAAATCAGTCATCTGGTCCTTGGTCATTACGGTGATCGAGGAGGCG
>CAZZDB010000125.1:0-11877 GCA_964652485.1 uncultured Oleiharenicola sp. | reverse complement strand
TGCCGCCGGAGATCGAGCAGCTTGCCGCCTGGGCGCTGCGCGATCCGTTCAAGATTTCCGTCAGCCGCGAGCGTTCGACGGCGGAGACGATCACGCACGCGTTCTATCCCGTGGTGCAGGCGCAGAAATTCGACCTCCTCGCGCACCTGCTCGAACAAACACAATACCACAGCGTCATCATCTTTTCCCGCACCAAGTCCGGCGCCGACTATGTGGCCAGCCGCCTGAAGCACGAGGGGCACACCTGCGCCGTGATGCACGCCGACCGCAGTCAGCAGGAACGCACCGACGCACTCAAGGGCTTCAAGTCCGGCAAATACGAGGTGCTTGTCGCCACCGATCTCGTGGCGCGCGGCCTCGACATCGCCGACGTGTCGCACGTGATCAACTTCGACGTTCCCGAGAACCCCGAAGACTACGTCCACCGCATTGGCCGCACCGGCCGGGCGCAGAAGACGGGCGACGCCTTCACCCTCGTCACCGAGGAGACCTGGCGCGACGCGCGTAGCATCGAGCGCTTCATCGGTCAGAGCATCGACTGGAAGAAGGTGGACGGCTTCAACTACACCTACTCGGGCATCTTCGACGGCGGCGGCATGCCGCAGGTGGCGCCCGAGCGGCCGAAGAGCCGGCTGACCCGCGGCGGCGCGCGGCGGTAGAAAGTTTGCGTCCTTTGGGGGCGGCGTGCGTCTACCTTGGATGAACCCAATCATCCATGAGCAATCCCAACACGGAAACGGTGAAAGACTATGTGCGTGAGCGCTACGGCGCGATCGCGGAGCAGGCCGAGCCGCAAGGGTGCGGCTGCCGGACTACGGGTTGCTGTGGCGGCCAGTCCGAGACTTACAGCGAGCAGCTTGGCTACAGCGCCGCCGAGATCGCCAGCGTGCCGGAAGGCGCCGATCTGGGCCTCGGCTGTGGCAACCCGCTTGCGATCGCCAGTATCAAGCCGGGCGAGACCGTGCTCGATCTCGGCAGTGGCGCCGGTTTCGACGCGTTCCTCGCGGTCCGCCAACTCGCCGGCAGCGGCCGGGTCATCGGCGTCGACATGACCGCGGCCATGGTTTCGAAGGCTCGTCGCAATGTCGCCAAGTCGAAATTCACGAACGTCGAGTTCCGGCTCGGTGAAATCGAGGCGCTGCCCGTGGCCGACGCCAGTGTGGATCTCATCATCTCCAATTGTGTCATCAATCTCTCGCCGGAGAAGCCGCGGGTGTTCGCCGAGTCGTTCCGGGTGCTGAAATCGGGCGGCCGGCTGGCCATCTCCGATGTGGTCGCGACGAAGCCACTGCCGGCCGACGTGCGCGAGCAGCTTCCCCTCATCGGGGCGTGCATCGGCGGCGCCTCGCTGGTCGATGAGGTGAGGGGCATGCTGGCCGCCGCGGGTTTCACACGGGTGGACGTGGATTTGAAGGGCGCCTCGAAGAAGTTCATCGCCCAGTGGGGCAAGGACCCGAGGGTTGCGGATTATCTGGTATCGGCCATCATCACCGCCTGGAAACCCTGAGCCGTGCCCGCCGCTTCCGTCATGACCGCCACCCGCCCGCGCTCCGCACCCGGAGCGGCGGCCGGGCCGGTGCGGACGTTTGACGCCGGCATGCTGGAGTTCGCGCCGCGGCTGCGCGCCTTCATCCGCCGGCGCGTGCGCAATGACACCATCGCCGACGATCTCGCGCAGGAAACTTTGCTCAAGGTCTACCGGTCGCGTGCCACGCTCCGGGACGGCACGAAGCTCGAAGGCTGGCTCTACCAGATCGCCCGGGGGACGATCATCGACCACTACCGGCGCCAGCGTCCGGCGGAGGAGCTGCCGACGTCCCTCTCCGGCGAAAAACCCGACGAGATCGCGGCGTTGCGTGCCCGCGTGATGATTTCAATGAGTAAGTTCCTCGAGGATCTGCCCGAGGCCTACCGCGAACCGGTGCGGCTGGCGGAGTTGGAGGGTCTGCCGCTCGCCCGCATCGCCCTGCGGCTGGACCTGTCGCTCACGGCCGTGAAGTCGCGGGTGCGGCGTGGGCGGGCGATGTTGAGGAAAAAGCTGCAGGACTGCTGCCGCTTCGAGTTTGACCGGCTGGGGCAGGTGATCGGCTTCGAGCGCCGCCAGCTGCTCTGCTGCCAGAATTGAGCGGCGGTGACATTCGGGTGACGGCGGAACTTGGCGCTTGAATCATATTCCTGCAAAGGAATATAAAGTCTGCCGCATGGAACTGGTCCAGATCTACGAATGCCTGTGCGACCGCACGCGCCTGCGGCTGCTGCACGTGCTGGCGCGGGGACCGCTGTGTGTCTGTCATTTTCAGGCCGTGCTGCGCGAGCCGCAGGTGAAGATCTCCAAGCACCTGGCCTATCTGCGGGCGCGCGGGCTGGTAGAAGTTGAGCGCGCCGGCAACTGGATGGTGTATGAACTGCCGGCGAAGCCGTCGCGGGAGCTCAAGGCCAACCTGGCCTGCCTGCAGGACTGCGCACAGGAGCATCCCGCCTTTCAGCGTGACCTCGAGCGCTTGGAGAAGCTCGCCCCCAGATTTGCCGATACCAGCCCGTGTGGCTGCATTGCTCCCGCCAAACAATCCGCATGAATCCCAAGCCACCTTTCAAGGTTCTCATTCTCTGCACCGGTAACTCGGCGCGCAGCATCCTCGGCGAATACCTGCTGCGCGAAAAGGGCCGCGGACGCTTCGAGGTGCACAGCGCCGGGTCGCACCCGACCGGCCGGGTCAATCCGCTTGCGGTGCGCACGCTGCGTGAAAAATACGGCCTCGATGCTAGCGGGGCGCGCTCAAAGTCGTGGGACGAGTTCAAGGGCGTGAAGTTCGACTTCGTCATCACCGTCTGCGACAACGCGAAGGAAGCCTGCCCGATCTGGCCGGGCCAGCCGATGATCGCGCACTGGGGTTCGCCCGACCCGGCGGCCGCCGAGGGCACGGAGGAGGAGAAATACCGTTTCTTCGTGACGGTGGCTTCGCAGATCGCCCGGCGGGTGGAGTTGTTCTGCGCGTTTCCGGACGACAAGCTGCTCGATGCGGTCGCCGTGCGAGACGTGGGCCAGCAATTCAAACTTGAGAACGAACGCGGGATGGCGCGATGAGCAAGGATTCTCCCCCGCTGCTGGCGCGGCTATCCTTCCTTGATCGGTATCTGACGTTGTGGATTTTCCTGGCCATGGCGGCGGGGCTGCTTGCCGGGCGCTGGCTGCCGGGGTTGCCGCGAATACTGACGGCGTGGAGCGTCGGCACGACCTCGGTGCCAATCGCCGTGGGGCTCATCATCATGATGTACCCGCCGCTGGCCAAGGTACGCTATGAGGAGCTGGGCGATGTGTTTCGCGATCGGAAGGTGCTCGGTCTCTCGCTGCTGCAGAACTGGCTGGTCGGCCCCGTCCTGATGTTCGTCCTCGCGGTGATCTTCCTCCGGCACCAGCCGGAGTATTTCGCCGGGCTGGTGCTGATCGGGTTAGCGCGTTGCATCGCGATGGTGATCGTCTGGAACGATCTGGCGGGCGGGAGTCGCGAATACTGCGCGGGACTCGTGGCGTTCAACGCGCTGTTCCAGGTCTTCTCTTATGCGCCACTGGCCTGGCTGTTCCTAAAGGTGCTGCCGCCACTGGTGGGCGTGGAACTGGGTGCGCTCGACCTCTCGAGCGTCACGATCGGGGCCGTGGCGCAGAGTGTCTTCATCTACCTCGGGATTCCATTTCTGGCCGGCTGGCTAGGGCGGATGGTGCTGCGGCGCGGTCCGGCCGGGGTGGCGTGGTATGACGGGAAGTTCATCCCGTTCATCAGTCCGTTCACGCTGGGTGCGCTGTTGTTCACGATCTTCGTCATGTTCAGCCTGAAGGGCGACACGGTGCTCCGGATCCCGCTCGATGTGCTGCGCATCGCCGCCCCGTTGCTGGTGTATTTTGGCCTCATGTTCTCGATCACGTTCTGGTCGAGCGTGCGGGCGGGGGCGGACTACGAGCGAGCGGCGACGCTGGCGTTCACGGCTTCCGGTAACAATTTCGAGCTGTCCATCGCGGTGGCGGTGGGTGTGTTCGGGCTGGCCTCGGGCGCGGCGTTTGCCGCGGTGGTGGGGCCGCTGGTCGAGGTGCCGGCGTTGATCCTGCTGGTCAACGTGGCGCTGGCGTGGAAACGCCGGATGGCGCGCCGGGCCGGCGCGGCGTGACGGAGGTTTCGTTTGCCAAAGGGCCGGCGGGCCGCACCGTGGCGGTCGCGCATGAAACTCGACATTCCGGCCGGTGATTTCGCCGGCTACATCTTTGATCTCGATGGCACGCTGGTGGACACGATGCCGTTGCACTACCGCGCCTGGAACCGCGCCATGCAGCAAGCCGGCCTGCGGGAGGAGTTGAGCGAGGATCTGTTTTATTCGCTGGGCGGCGTGCCCACCCGCAAGGTCGCTCAGCTGCTGGCCGAGCACTATCGGCTCAAGATCGACGTCGAGAAGGTGTTTCACGAAAAGGAGGCGCTGTTCGTCGAATTGCGATCGGAAATGAAATTGATCGAGGCCGTCGTGGCGTTCGCCCGGAAGGCCGCGGGGCACACGCCCGTCAGCGTGGCGTCGGGCGGGCCGCGGGATATCGTACGACACACGCTGGAGCTGATGGGTCTGGCCGGATTGTTTCCGGTCGTGGTGACGCCGGAGGATGTCACCCACGGCAAGCCCGCCCCGGACATGTTTCTGCTCGCCGCGAAGAGGATGGGCGTGGCCCCGGGGGAATGCCTGGTTTTCGAGGATGCGGAGCCGGGCATCAAGGCGGCGGAGGCGGCGGGCATGAAGTGGGTGCGCGTCGAAAGCCGGAAAGCGACGCGGCGCTGAGCGCGCCTGCTTTTGATTTGAACCGGGGGCCGCAAGCCGGTGGGCTGGAGCCATGACTTTCGCCGATCTCGCGAACAAAGGCATCCTGACCCAGCCGGTGTACGAACCGGGCAAGCCGATCGACCAGGTGGCGCGGGAACTCGGACTGGATTCGGTGGGCATCGTGAAGCTGGCGTCGAACGAGAATCCATACGGTCCCTCACCCAAGGCGGTGGCGGCGGCGGAGCGGGCGTTGCGCGAGGCCAATCTCTATCCCGACGGCGGTTATTACGCGCTTCGGCAGAAGCTCGCGAAGAAGTCCGGGTTGGACATGGACCAGTTCATCATCGGCGACGGGTCAAACGAGCTCATCGAACTCCTCGGTCATGCGTTCCTGGCCCCGGGTGTGGAGTGCGTGATGCATCAGGCGGCCTTCGTCGTCTACAAGCTGGTTACGCTGATGTTTGGCGCGACGCCGGTCGAGGTGCCGCTGGTGGACATGAGACAGGAGCTGACGATGCTGTTGGCGGCCATCACCCCGCGCACCCGGCTCGTGTTTCTCGCCAGCCCGGCTAACCCGACTGGGGCGACGAGCACCGCGGAGGAAATCACCGCGCTGGTGCGGGCCCTGCCACCGCACGTGATCCTGGTGTTCGACGAGGCCTACGTGGATTTTCTGGACAACCCGCCCGACCTGCGGCCGTTGATCGCCGAAGGCAGGAAGGTGATCTGCTTGCGCACCTTTTCCAAGATATACGGGCTCGCGGCGCTGCGGATTGGTTACGGTTACGCTGCGGCGGGATTGATCACCATTCTGCAGCGCGCGCGGCAGCCATTCAATGTCAACGGCATCGCGGCGGCGGCCGCAGTGGCGGCGCTCGACGACGGGGAGTTTGTCGCGCGTTGCCGGAGCGAAAATCTCGCGGGGCTCGCCCAACTGGGCGAGGGATTCAAGAAACTCGGGTTGGAGTTCGTGCCGGGGCAGGGGAATTTCCTGCTCGTTAAGGTGGGCGACGGCGCGCAGGTGTTCACCGCACTGCAGCAGCGGGGTTTGATTGTGCGTCCGGTGAAGCCCTATGGCTTGCCGGAATGGGTGCGCATCACGGTCGGCACCCGGGCCCAGAACGAGCGGCTGCTGGGGGCGCTGGCGGAAGTGCTGCGGGCCTAGAGCCCGCGGGAGCGAGGACGGTGCGGGGGTGGCGAGCAGGGTGTTAGGCCCGGTAATAGTGGCCGGGCGAGTTGCCGTTGCCAACCCGGAGCCGTGACAATATGGAGATATCGAAGTCGTCTTCGCTCGTGCGATGGCGAGTCCAGCGCCCAGCCCAAACAGATTGGCCTGACGGGCCTCGGCAAAGCCGTGATCATGTTCGACAAACGATCAGGCACTGAAGGTGCCGGTCGCCGACAGCACGAGCAGGCCGACGGCTAAGAAACAATCCAAACAATACCAGCGTATGAACATAGGGATTTTTTTGCGCCCAAGGAGAACACCCGTAGGTGCCGGCCGTCTCAGAACTATTTCTTCCGGCTTATGCGGGGATCCACAGAGAATTAATCCGAAGCATTCATAAGGGGACTGAAAAATAACAAAGATATAGACTTGAACAAGAAAGTGATTTGCATTTTTTTAACAGAGCAAACCGCAACACCAAGGGCGTTCTGAGAGATTCTTATGAAACATATCATCCGTATAGCTATACTGTCTGTGCTCGTATCTATCGCAGCAAAGGCTGCCCCATTCATGGCAGTAGGCGACAATGCAGAACTTTTTGTCACGGCGGGCGCCATGGTGCAGTCCGACGATAATATCTACCTCGGGGCCGCCGCGAAAAGCGACACAATCTACAGTTTTACTCCCGGGCTCGACCTCGTTTTCGGCAAGGGATCGGCGACGACTGGTGACGCCTATTACAATGAAGAATTCCGCCGTTTCAGCAGCCATACCAAACAGAATACGGATTTGGCGACGGTGGGCGCGAAGGCGGATTACTCCAATGGCCTGACCAAGGCCAGTTTCAACGCTTCCTATGCGGAAATCGCCCAGAACCAAATCGGCGCCACCCTGACCAGCGACATCGCCCGCCGCAATGTGACCAATCTCGGTGGCAGCACGGAGTTTAGCGTCTCCGAGAAAACCAAGGTTTCGATCGGCGTGAACTACGTCAAAACCGATTACGTCCCGACGGCCTTTATCAGCAGCGATATCGTATCCGTCCCGGTGGATGTCTACTATGAAGCCAACCCCAAGCTGGATTGGAGTCTTGGCTACGGTTATCGGTCTTCCAAACTCTCCGGAAATGCCGATGACAATCAGGATAACTTCTTCAATCTTGGTGCCCGGGGTGAATTCACGCCCAAGCTGAGCGGTCAGATAAGAGTCGGTGTTACCGAGCGAACTTTCAACCGGGCCGGCAACCAGTCGCTCTTTGGTATGCAGGGCAACCTGACCTACCAGTTCTCAGAGAAAACCACTCTCCAGTTCAATGCCAGCAATGACTTCGCCAACGCGGGCACCGGTGAGTCCACCAAGAACCTCTCGTTTGGGGGCAGTGTCAGCAGCAAGCTCACCGAACAGTGGGCGATTAACGCCGGAATCAACTGGCGCTCCATCGGATACCCCACGCGCACCGATGATTACGTCGAGGGCTCGGTCGGGGCGACCTACATCTACAACAACTACTTCAACGTCACCGCGACGTATACCTATCGCAACAACAGTTCCAACAAGGCGAGTGCCGGTTCGGAGTTCACCAACAACGTTTTCGCCTTGGGGGCCAACGTCCGCTATTAATCTCCTCGCTTGACTTGTAGACGGAAGAAGATCGCTGATCTTCTTCCGTTTTTTGTTCTGTAAGCACCATGATCTCACGTCTCACCTATCCGACCCTCTTGCTGGCCCTGGGGCTGTTGGCCGGCTCCGTCTCCGGCGCAGAGACGGCCGCGGCCGGCGCATCCACTGATTATGTGCTGCAGCCGTCGGACTTGATCCGGGTAATGATATTCCAGGAACCCGATCTGCAGCGGGAGGTGCGGATCACGCAGGAATACACCATCACGCTGCCGCTGATCGGCACGATCGACGTGCGGAACAAGACCGTCCGGCAGGTGGAGGAGCTTATCCGCGACCTGTATGACAAGGACTATCTGGTGAATCCGCAGATCAATCTGACAGTGCTGGAATACACCCAGCGCACGGTGCAGGTCGTCGGCGCCGTCAATCAGCCCGGCGCCGTGGTGTTTCCGCCCGAGCAGAAAATGGGCCTGGTCGAAGCTATCGCCCGGGCGGGCGGACAAAACCGTCTGGCCGACTTGAAGCGCGTGCGGCTGACCCGCACCAGCGCCGAGGGGAAGACGGAGAATTTCACGGTCAATGTGGATGACCTGATGAAGGGGGTTTCCGGGGAACAATGGCTCCTGCTCAAGGGAGACGTTGTCTTCGTGCCCGAAAGGATCCTCTAAATTTGATGAACATGGACACAGCGCCAAAAGCCGACAAAGCCCAGGGGGGCGGGGAGTCCTATCCCTACACATACTATGGCACGAGCTACAGCGGCTATGGGGCCGGCGGGCAAAGTGACAGCCAGATGCAGCGTAGCATGCAGGATTACCTCCTGATCCTGCGGGAACGCGTCTGGTATATCGTGCTGGTCTTCGCCCTGGTTTTTTCCGCCGCGGCCATCTACACCTTCACCAAGACTCCGCTGTTTCAGTCGGTGGCCAGCGTGCAGGTTTTTCGCCGCGATCAGGTCGTCATGCAGGTCCAGAGCGTCGGCGACAATGAAATCCGCTCGGCCGAGGATCTCAACACCCAGGTGAAGGTCTTGGAGAGTTACACCATCATCCAGCGCGTGGCGGAACGCCTCACCGGCGAGGATCTGAAGCAGTTTCTGGCCCCCTATAAAAAGGAGGGCGGCGCCGAACCGGTCTCCCCGGCCGAGATCATTTTCAAGAATCGCAAGATCGTGCCGGTGCGCCTCAGCCTGGTTCTGCAGGTGCAGTATACGCATCCCGAAAAGTTCATCGCCGCCAAGGTGGCCAACCTGTTCATCGACGAATATATTTCCTACAACTCCCGCCTGCGCATCGAGGATTCCATGAAGGCGGTCGACGACCTGAAGGAGCGCGCCGAGCAGCAGAAGAAGAAGGTCGAGGAGCTGGCGATCAACCTCCAAGCCTATCGCGAGAAAAACAAGCTGGTCTCGCTCGATCAACGCAAGGACATCGTCACCGAGAAGCTCAAGGCGCTCAATGCCTACGTCACCCAGACGACGTCCCGGCTCAACGAGGCCGAGATCCGCTGGAACCAGGTCCAGGAGCGCAAGGCCACGCCGGCCCGATTGCTGGACCTGCCGTTCATTTCCAACCAGCAACTCATCGGCCAGATGGTGCAGCAGATCGCCGCACAGAAGATCGTCATTGCCCAGCTCAAGGAGCATTACCGGGACAAGCATCCCAAGATGATCGAGGCGATGAATTCCCTGGCGCAGACCGAGAAGGAGCTGACCCGGGCCATCGACTCGACCGCGGCGACGGTGGAGGCCGATTTCCAGACCGCGAAACGGAACGACAACGAGGCGCGCGCCAACCTGGCGCGGCAGGAGACCGAGTCATTCGAACTGGATCGCTTTGCCGTCGAATACTCGAACCTCGAGCGCGATCTTGGGATCAACGAGCACCTCTTGGACAACATTCTCGCCCGCATGCGGGAGACCTCGATGAGCAGCACCATCGAGACCCAGAGTGCGCGGGTGGTCGACCGGGCCGCGCCCGCGCTCAAGCCGGCCTCCCCCAACATCCCGCTGAACCTGGCCCTCGGGTTTCTGGGCGGTCTGGCCCTCGGCACCGCGTTTGCCTTCTTTGTCGCCTACGTCGACGACCGGGTGAAGAGCTCCTTCGACATCGAGTCGGTCGTCGGTCTCCCGCTGATCGGGATCATTCCCGAGATCAAGCGCATGGAGCAGCCGGAAAAGGCCCAGATTGTCATCAACAACCAGGACAAGCAGGTCGTGGAGTCCTTCCTTACCCTGCACTCCAGCCTCCGCCTTAAGGACGAGAGCAAGCGCGCCCAGTCGATCCTGGTCACGAGCACCATCCCCGGCGAAGGCAAGACCTTTACCACGACGAATCTCGCGCTCACGTTTGCAGCGCACGGTGAAAAAGTAGCCGTCGTCGACTGCGATCTGCGGAAGCCGAACATCCACAAATCATTCCGTCTGGAGAACCTCAAGGGCGTGATCGATGTCTGCGCGGGCACCCAGACGCTCGACCAGGTCATCGTCAAGGGCGTGCATCCCAACCTCGATGTCATTCCGGCGGGTGGTCGCGCGAAGAATCCCACCCAGATTCTCAACAGCAAGAATTTCGAATTGATGTTGTCGGACCTCCGCAAGCGCTATGACCGTGTCTTTATCGACACGCCGCCGCTCGCCGCCGTCAGCGATGCCTTGATCATTCTTCCGCTGGTCGATGGTTCGCTGTTCACCATCTTCTTCAACCGTGTTCGCCGCAAGGCCGCGCAGTTCAGCGCCCGGAAGCTGCTCGAGGTCAATGTGCCCTGCTTTGGCGCCGTGCTCAACGGCCTGAACCTTGCGGTTTCCGGATATTACTACGCCCAGTATTACGACAAGTCCTACAAGGACTATTACGTGACCATGGCGAAGCAGGATCCGGACAGTCCGCAACGCTGAGCCGGGTCCGGCTAGCGTTTCGCGGCGGCTCGTTTCAGGCGGTCGTGCACGGCGGCGGCAAGGCCGCCGGCGCCATGCGGTCCGCTTTCCACCCAGATCTCCCGGTGTCCCACCCGGTCGGCCTGTCGCAACACCCGGTAGAGATTCCTTGAGACTTCCACCATTGCGCCGCGAAGACTCAGCCAGTAGATGTTGCGACCGGTCGGTCCGGCCGGTTTGCGGATAAAAATACCCCCGACGTCATGCGGCAACCGGCGACCAGGGCTCTTCAACCGGAGTGTCGTGTGCGGGCTGTAGTGCCGCTCCATCATCCCGGGGGCCGGCATCCGCTTCCGGTTGTTGCCCTGCCGGACCTGGCCAATCGGTCGGGCAAGGATCTTCTCCAACGCATCGGCGGTCACGGCGCCCGGGCGGAGAATCTTGGGCTTGGCGGGATCGGTCAGATCGAGGATGGTTGACTCCACCCCTACCCGGCACATGCCGCCATCGAGCACGTGCCTGATTCGCCGGCCCAGGCCGTCCATGACATGCGCCGGCTGGGTCGGGCTGATGTATCCGAAGAGATTGGCGCTTGGTGCGGCCAGTGGAATGCGCGCCAGCCGCAACAGCCGGCGGGCCAGCGGGTGTGCTGGCGCGCGCAGTGCGACGGTTGGTCCGCCGGAGGTCACGATGTCCGGGACGCAGGACTTTCTCGGCAGCACGAGGGTGAGCGGTCCCGGCCAGAAGCGCCGGGCCAGCTTTCGGGCCGTCGGGTTGAACTCTGCGAGTTGCTCGGCTTGGGCCAGGCCCAGCACATGTACAATCAACGGATCGTTGGCCGGCCGTCCCTTGGCTTTGTAGATCGCCTGGCAGGCCCGGGTATCGAGCGCATGGGCCGCCAATCCGTAAACCGTCTCAGTCGGGATGGCGACCAGTTCTCCGCGGCGCAGGGCCTTCGCCAGCCGGCGGAGGTTGGAGGGGGTGGGGGAATGAACTTTGGCCTGCATGAAATCCGGCGACAAAAAAGCCGGAGCGGATGCTCCGGCTGAAATCGCTGCGCTGGCAACGGCTTATTGCATCGTCAGCAGATTGCGTGCGCTCTTGATCTTGCTCGTGACGCGACGCTGCTGCTTGGCGGACATGCCGGTGTACTTGCGGGGCAGAATCTTGCCGGTATCGGTGATATAACGGCTCATCAGCTGCGGCTGGGTGAACGGGATCTCCTCCGGCTTGAGGGTCTGCTGCTTGGCTTCGGTGGTGCTCATGTTGAAAAGGGAGTCGGAAGGTTGGGTTTCTCCCCGGCCCTGTCAACGGGCATTTTTGGTTTGCCAATCCGACGTCGCCGGCCTGTTTGGAAACCGGTTTAGTCCCCGTAGCTCAAATGGATAGAGCACGCGTTTCCTAAACGTGTGATCCC
>CAZZDB010000124.1:0-11947 GCA_964652485.1 uncultured Oleiharenicola sp. | reverse complement strand
CCTTGAAAAACAGGAAGAAGCCGAGGCCGATCATGATCACGGCGATGTAGCCGGCGGGTTCGCGCCGGATCATCTGGCCGAAGGCCATCCAGATGAAGAACACGAGGAACAACAGGCCGACCGCGATCTGGACGGAAATGAGTGGGTCGAAGCCGACGACGCCGAACGCGTGCAGGCCGAAGAGCATCGGCACAAACGACGGGACGAGTGTCCACGGGAATAGGACGAGGCCGCCGCTCTGGTCGTTGATCTCGGCCATCGAACCGAGACCAGCGGAACCGACGGACTGCATCACCAGGGTGTTGATGAACTGGTAGGTGCTGGTGCCGAGCAAGACGAAGGTCAGCACGGCGGTGCAGGCGATCACGAGGCTGAACCGCTTGAGCGCCTCCGGGTTCACGTAGCGCAGGTGCAGGCCGAAGAAGATGATCGAGATGGCCACGAAGGGGGCGACCTCGGGGTAGAAGATGCCGAGGCAGGTTGTGATCAGCGCGCCGAGCACGACGCGCCGCCACGTGCACTCCCGGGTGTTCAGCAACACGGCGCACGCGGCGAACAGGATGGCCATGCCGCCGACCTGGGCGATGAGCTGGTAGAGCGTGCCGAGTCCGAAGAGCGGGCTGGTGGCGAACAGGAAGAAGGCCAGCAGGGCGATCTTGCGGTAGCGGCCGCGGAACATGGCCACCGCTCCCATGGCGCAGATCTGGAGCATGCTGAACACAAAGATCACGGGCATGAACACCTCGTGCGGGTTCAGCCCGGTGACCGAGGAGGTGAATGCCAGCATGAGCTCGGAGCCCGGCCGGATCTGCTGCAGGCCGTGCATGAACCAGTAGTGCTGGGTGTAGTCCCGGCCCTCGATCTCGGTCTGCTCGGGCAGGTCATAATAGCCGTGGTGGAGGAAGCGGTCCGCCGCGAGGCAGTAGTTTGCCATGTCGTCGTTGGCGTAGGAAATCCAGTTGAAGCCAAAGCGGAACATCGGCCAGCCGGCGTAAACGACGTAGAGCAGGGTGAGCAGGGCGAACGGCCGCAGCTGCCGCCACGGGAAAACCGGCTTGCGCCACCACAACACCCCGATGGCGGCCACCCCGAGGCCGATCGCGAGCCAGGGCCCGAACGCCTTGACCGGCAGGCCCCAGATGTTGAGGCGGGTCATGATGACGATCACCAGGGCGAGGCCGACGGTCGGGGCCAGGAACCAGCTCCACAGCACGCCGAGGCGCGGGCGGAGCAGGCTGACCACGGCGAGGCCGACGACGGTCAGGAAAACAAAAAGGGCGAGGATGAGCAGGAACGGTAGCATGCGGGAAGGGAGGAAACGCCGCGGTCAGTAGCGCAGGCCCCATGCGTGGAGGCGGGCGGTGAGGGCGGCTGTGAAACGAGCCTTGCGGGCGTGGTGCTCGATGCGGAGAGGGTCGGGGCTGGGTCCGTGGATCCGGGTGCGGATGCGGGTCATTTCTTCGTGTCCGGTGGTGTGGATATGTGCACTGGTCTTTTGCTCGCTGTGCACGCGGAAGCAACCGAGGAAATACGGCAGCCTGACAATCCGTGCCCCGGCCTGTTGAAACCGGGCGAGCAAATCCCAGTCAAGGGCGAACTGGAACGAAGGATCCAGCCCGCCCACGGCGTTCCAGGCCCGGCGGCGGAAGAACAGGGTTTCCTGGGGCACATAGTCGATCCATTCGAGCGTGGCGCGGTCGTGTCGGGGCAGGATCCAGCGGCCGATCTCGCCGTCATGGCCGTCGATGATGATGCGGTGGCCGTAGATGACGTCGACCTTCGGGTGGCGGGCAAAATACTCGCCGACGAACCGCAGGGCGCGCGGGGCGATGAAATCATCGGAATTCAGCCAGGCCATGACGTCGTTGTCGCCTCCAGGCAGCTGGTCAAAACCGCGGCGGATGGCGTCGGACTGGCCCCGGTCGCGGACCGACTCCCAACTCGCCAGCCGGTCGGCGTAGCGCCGGATGATCTCGACACTGCGGTCGGTCGAGCCGCCGTCCTGCACGCGATAGTGGAGTTTGGGGTAGTTCTGGTTCAGCACGCTGAGCATCGTGCTCTCGAGGAACTTGTCCTGGTTGTAGGAAGGCGTGACGATGACGAGGTCGGGCAGCTGCGCGACCGGCAGGCGGCCATGCTTGGGCAGCCTTCTGTCCCATTGGATGGGACGCGGGTCGTGGTGCCGCAGCACGCCAAGCTGCATACCGTAGTCCTCGACGACCTTCTTGAAAATCCATTCCTTCCCCGGTTGCCAGAATTTCAGACGGAAATAGCCGCGGATGGCGATCCAGGTTTGCTGCAACCGGCCCAGACCGGCGGCTTTCGCAGCGAGCTGCTGGATGACGGCCTCGCGCTCGTCGCAGGCACGCTTGAGCTGCCGGATGACGGCCTCCTTTTCGTGGAGCCACCGGCCATAGCGTTTCACCTGCTCAAGCTCGCCGTAGCCACGTGCATAATTGTCGATCGTGGCCTGCAACTCGCCGATGTGCCGTTCCCGGTTGGCCGCACCCTGCTCGAGATTGCGGATGTGCACGTCCTTGTCGTGGAGCCACTGGCCGTATTGCGCGGCGTCGGGTGGCAGGGCGGCAAAATGCTGCTGCAGCTTGATGAGTTCGGGCCGCATGACGGAAATCTCCCGTTCCCGTTCCTCCAGCGCGGCCTTGAGCACAGCGACCTGGCCCTGGAAGTCCTTGACTATGTCGGTCAGCTTGAAAATCAGCGCCTCGCGCTCGTTGCAGACCGCCTTGAGCCGGTCGATCTCTGCGTCCTTGGTGTTGGCCTCACCCTTGAGCTGGTTGATCTCGGCATCTTTGGTGTTGGCTTCGCTCTTGAGGGAGTCGATTTCAACGTCCTTGGCGTCCGTTTCTTTTTTCAAGCCGTCAATCTCGGTGTCCTTGGTGTTGGCCTCCTGTTTCAGTGAATCGATCTCGGTGTCCTTCTGCGCGCACTCGGCCTCAAGCTCGGCCTTGATCGATTCCATCTCGACCTTCCGTTCTTCCGCGGCGCGCTTGAGGTCGGCGATCTCGACGTCCTTTTCGCGATCAAGATGGGTCAGCTCCTCGATCTTGTATTGGCGGTCAAGCCGGTCGCCCTGCAGTTTTTTGTAAAGTGGCGTGGCGGCCGCGATCAGGCGGTGCGTCTCGGCGGAGAGATTGTGCGTTTCCACCACCAGCTCGATTGGCGCATCCTTGGCGCCGAGCAGACGGGTGATGGCGCCCTGCACGTCGGCCACTGCGAGCGTCTTGACGCACGGGGCGTCGCCGAAATGGCAGTCCCACAGGCAGCCGAAGCAGGGCAGGGGTTGCACGACGGAAATCACCTGCCGGCCAACCGGCTTGAACCGGGGCCAGAACCCGCCCCCGAAGATCCCGACGAGCGGCACATCGACGCTGGCGGCCAGATGCATGGGTCCGGTGTCGTTTCCGAGGTAGAACCGAGCCGTCGTAAGCAGCGCCGCCATGAGAGGGATTTCACCGTCCTCGCTGAGCCAGATGGCAGGCCGGGGCCGGCCCAACTTGACCACGAGGTCGGCCACGGCTTCGACGATCGCCGATTCGCTCCGATGGCCGAGAAGCATCACGGGTAGCTGGTGCTCCAACTCGAGCCACACGATGGTCTCGGCAAAATTCTTCGGCGGCCAGGCCTTCATCGTCACATTGGCGACGCCGGCCGGGTAGCACGCCACCCACCTGCCCGGCATCAGCCTTTTCTGGGCGACGATTTTCGCCGCATGGGCGGCCGACTCCGCCGGCACGGTCAATTGCGGGGCGCGGCGTATCACCCGCCGACCGAGCAGGTGATCGACGATGAGATAATTGTTCTCCCATTCCTGCGCCAGTTCATCGGCGGGAACGGTCTCCTTGAACACATCGCCCGCCTTGATGCCCAGCTCGAGGTCAAGGGCGGTGGCGAACAGCGGATCGACGGCGGCGCCGCCCAAGGCGACGCGCCGGCAGTTGGGAAAACGCGCAGCGATGGCCACTTCGAGCCAGGTGCGATGGAAAGTCGGGGCGACAATCAGGTCGGGCGGTTGGGCGGACAGATCCTTGAGGATGGCATCCAGCTCCTTTCGGGCTTCGGCGGGGCCGCTCTTGAACGGGTTGAGGCCGGTACTTTTCCACTCGAGTTTCTTGGGAAAAAGGGGTGCCAGAGTTTCGTAGCCATTGCGGACCAGCAGGGTATGACGCGCTTCCGGCCAGGCCTGCATCAGTTCCGACAGGGCGGGTGCAAAGAGGATCAGGTCGCCAAAGCTGTCGGCACGGACATAGAGAATATTCTGAGGTGTTACTGGCACGTAAGAGTTCAGCAAAATAACTCAAATCGTCCTAGGCGAGCACGATTTGGGTGCGGGGGCAGGCTGCTGGCTATCAGTGGGTAAGCTTCTGCTGTAGCCGCTGGATTTCCCACCAGCGGTCGTTGGATTCAAAGGCCTTGTCGAGCAGGGCGAGAACGAGCCGGGCTGGCGGCGGTTGCGCGCACAGCGCCGCGGCGATGGCGGCGTCATCATGCGAAGGCAACGGGTGGCGGCTGGCGGTGTAAAACAGGTCGTAGGGGAAGATGGGATTTTCGAACCCGATCTGCGGGAAGCCAATCTCGTTGAACAGTCGCTGGGTGCTGCGTCGGCTGAAAAGATGGAGGTGCTCGTCGGCCTTGCCGCGGATGTGCTCGATGAACTTGTCGCCGGTGGCCAGGACGTCGGCGTAGCCGAGGTGTTCCTTGTATTCGGGCGTCTGGATGATGAAGAATCCGTCGGGGCGTAGCAAACGTGCGCAATGGCCCAGTGTCGCGGTGGGGTCGGGCAGGTGCTCGATGACATCATTAAGCACGATGGCGTCCAAGCTGCCCGACTTGAAATCCTGCGTCTCGATCGGGCCGGTCGTGACGGGAACACCGAAGGTCTCGCGGGCGTAATTGACGATGAACGGGCTCATCTCCGTGCCGCTCGCATCGTAGCCGGCCCAGCGCATGAGTGCGACATAGCCGCCGTGGGCGCAGCCGATTTCGAGCACCTTCGCCGGGGGCAGTCGGCGGGCCAGGAGGAGTTTCAGCCAATGCACGCAGCGTTCGGGCAGGTCCCGTCGTGTCCGGTCGAAGAACGACGGGTAATTAAACTGTCCGTCATGGCGCTTCAGCCAGTAATCCTTGCTGTAGAGCTCACCCTGATCCTTGGTGACGGCGAGGTCGGCGGGCCGGACATCCACGCGCGTGACCAGCGTGCCGCAGACTTTGCAGACGTTGTAGTCGTCGGAATAGGCGAACAGGTTCGTTTCGCCGCACCAGCAGGGACGGGGGGAAGGAATGGCCGGGTCAGGCATAACTTATTTCCAGCGGCAGCCGTGCCGCGCCGAAGAAAGGAAAAGGAGCGCCGGGATCGAAGGTGACCGCGATCGGACCCACGCCCGTGATGCGGTCTTGAAAGTAACCGATGTTGGGGCCGTCGGCCCCGGTTTCGGCGGCGTCGAGGCCGAGCGAGTATTCCCCGGGCTGCACATCGAACCCGAGACGGAAATCGAGCAGCACCTCGTCGCCGGCGGCCAGGGCCGGCAGCGGGAAATTGAGCTGGGGCGTGCCGGCCGAAAAGATGAGGTTGGCCATGCGGTCAAAGAGCTGGATGCCCACGGCCGGTCGCGCGACCGGGTGGTTGGCGCGGACGAGCAGCCGGATGGTCGCGCGCGCGCCGAGCGGGACCTCGCGGTCATGGGTGTCGAACTGGTTCAGGAAGGTCGCGGCCACGATTTCCAGCTGGCGATCGCCATGGCGCGACTTGGCGTCCGCGACGAGGTCATGTTGCACCACCGCGGCGCGCAGTGCTGGTGACACGGCGGGATGGTGTCCGGCCACGGCCACGTCGGCCGACACCGGCTTGCGTGGCACGAGTGCGAAGTAGCGGGTGACACATTCCTCCGGCGTGCCGTCGTGCAGCAGGCGTCCCTGGTGCAGCAACAGGCCGCGCGTGCAAAGGTTCTGCACGGCCGCCGTGTCGTGCGACACGAAGATGAGCGTGGCGCCGCCGGCGAGGATCTCGCGGATGCGGTTGAAGCATTTCTGGGTGAAGAACACGTCGCCGACGCTCAGGGCTTCGTCGATGATCAGGATGTCCGGTTGCACGCTTACGGCCACGGCGAAGGCCAGGCGCATCATCATGCCGCTGGAGTAAGTCTTGACCGGTTCGTCGATGAACTCGCCGATGTCGGCAAAGGCGACGATCTGTCCGATGAGTGCGTCCATGTCGCGGGCGCTGAGGCCTAGGATGGAGCCGTTAAGGTAGACGTTTTCGCGACCGGTGAACTCCGGGTTGAAACCGGACCCGAGTTCCAGCAGCGCAGAGATGCGGCCATGCGTTTCGATGTGCCCTGAGCTGGGCTGAAGGATTCCGGCGATGAGTTGGAGGAGCGTGCTCTTGCCGGAGCCATTGCGGCCGATAATGCCCACCGCCTCGCCGCGGCGGATCTCAAATTCCACCGGCTGCACCGCCTGGAAATCCCGGTAGCCGGCGGTGGCCGAGCGTTGGAGGGCGGCGCGGGCGGCGGACTCTTTCGGGAATATGCCTGCCAGCAGGTTGAGCAAAGCCGCCTTGGCCCGCGCCGAGGGATGGCGCCAGATCCGGTAGGCTTTCGACAGTTCTTGGGCGGAAATGATGACGGAGCCGGCGGTCATGTCAGAGGGCCTCGGCGAAGGAGCGCTTGGTAGCGCGGAAGAACCATGCGCCGGCCAGCAATGCCGCCAGCCCGGCGGCCCAGGTGTAGGCCAGACGGGGCAGGCTGATCGGCTGATTCCAGAGCACCGTCTGTCGTGCGAGCACAACCGTGTGGAGCAGGGGATTCCACTTCAGGATGGCCCACCCGTAGGGCGGCAGAGCCTCCGGAGAAAAAAACACGGCGCTGGTCCACAGCATGATCTGCCCGAGCACCGGCACGACCTGGCCGATATCGCGGAAAAAGACACCGGCGGCGGCCAGAAACCAGCCCAGGCCGATCGTGAGCAGCAGAAGCGGGAACAATATCGCCGGCAGCCACAGCAATCCGCCTCCAAATCCGCGACCGAGGATCAACTGCGCCAGCAGGCAGAGGGCGAGGCTGATCATGGCATGGAACCAGAAGGCGCTCAGCTGGGAGAGAGGCAGCATCTCCAGCGGGAAGACCACCTTCTTCACCAGATTGGGCTGGCCCACGATGATGGTGGGGGCGATGGTGATGGTCTCGGCGACGAGATGGAAGAGGATCAGACCCAGGAATACCGCAATGGCGTAGTCCGCGCCGGTTTCGCCGGGCAGTACATGAAACCGCCCCTTGAAGACCAGACCGAACACCGAGACGTAGAGGGCGGCCATGAGCAGCGGATTGAGTACCGCCCACGCAAAACCGAGGTAGCTGCCGCGGTGCCGCATCTCGACCGCCCGCACGGTGAACTGCCACCAAAGGTCACGTTTGATGGCCAGGTTGTTCCAGAAGCCGGGCGATGGGTTGCGGTCGGGCATGAAAGACGGCGCACGTTGCCACGAATCAGCGTGCCTAGTCAACCCGCCTGCACGGCCGGACCGGCTGGCGCCCGATCGCCTCCGGTCTAGACAAACTTCACCTTGCGGGCGGCAAAAGACACCATGCGCAGGAGCAGCCACCCGTGCTTCCAGCGCTGGATATTGGTTTCGCCGTAGGTGCGCTCGCGATAGCGGATCGGCAGGTCGGCGATCTTCAGGTTCAGCTTGGCCGCGCCAAAAAGAAGATCGAAGTCGCCGAAGGGATCGAAGTCGCCGAAGTAGGCGCGGTTGGCGGCCAATCGCTCGTAGTGCGCCCGCGTGAGAACCTTGGTCCCGCAAAGCGTGTCCTTCACGGGCCGGCCGAGCAGCCAGGTGAAGATGAGGCTGAACGCCTTGTTGGCGCAAAGATTGAGGAACTGCATGGCTTTTTCATCCATCGGATAGACCAAGCGGCAGCCGTTGGCGAATTCGGCGCGGCCGCTTTCGAGCACGTCGTGGAATTTCGGTAGTTCCTCCGGCGGCATGGTGAGATCGGCGTCAAGGATCATGAGAATATCGCCCGTGGCCGCTGCAACCTGGGCGGGAGAAGAATCGCTGCCGGCGTTGCGCGCCACCCAAATTCGCGCGAGCAGTTTCCAGAACTCGGCGTCGATCTCCGATCACTGACGACCGCCGCGATGCACAGCATGTGATAGTACCCCAGCCAATGGAGGTAGATCCGGACCGTCCGAATCTGATTGGCGAGGCGAATTCATTCTACCCCATGATTACGTCTGGATACCGGCACCGGGTTCTAACCCTATTGATGTCGTGAAACAGGTCGGCAGACTCCAGGCGAACGCGTGAGCCTCGAATCCAGAATGATCAGATGACCCCGGGTGAGAGGCGGCAGCCTCAATCAGCAAAAACGATTTCTAGGCACGGGTTTTTGTGGATTCTGCGTGATTTGGATCCAGCTTTATGCAGAGTCAAACTGCTTCTATGGGCGCTAACGACTACCTGCAGCGACTCCGCTGGCAGCGCAATGCTGCCGGAGTGCTCGCCGTATCCGTCGTGCTAGTCGGTTTCGGGCTGGCTTTGCCGCAAAGTCTGGCGCGATACCGGGCCATGCGCGCCGCCCAAGCTGAATTGGTTGACCTGCAGGGGCAGATTACTCGCGTCCAAAGGCAGATTGTGGACGAGCAAAAACAGATCGTTGATCTGCAGCAACAAATTGTCGCTTTACAGAAGAGATGACAAATTCGGCAGTCTCGGGGAACAATGGGGAGTATGATCGATTGCTTCGGCAACGCGATGTGGCGTTCGCCTGCGCCATACTCGCGGTAGCACTGACAATTGTGATTCTATGGCGCAATTTTGGGGTGCAATATACAGAGCTCGAGAAAGCAAACCAGACCGTGCGCCGCCACCGTGAATTGCTGGTCGAGAATCAAAAGGCCCTGACCGCAGTGCACTCGGCATTGCTGTCCACACGGCAAGCAGTGGACGAGCTCAGCCAAGCGAAGCATGGTTCACCGTAGGTTCGCGGAGGTTTCAACCGAAGAGGTTATCTCTCCCAAAGATGCAATCTGCCTGTTCGCTCGATCCGTGGTCGCCCACAGTGCGGCCATCAGGAACCAAAAAAAATAGGGCTGGGACGGATGGACCATCAGTATGTCCCAAGTCATGTTGGCCTGGAGATAGGCCCCCAGCGCAAGCGTCAGAGCCAGTGTCAAATGGGCAATCGAACGGGCGGTCTCCCCTTCCTCGCCGCCAACCGCGAGTCGTCGATATGAGTTCCAGCACCTTATGCCCCGCCAGAGTATCCAACCGATCAAGCCGATAAACAAAGTGGCTGCCGGCACACCTTGCTCGGCCGCCAGTTGCAGCAGGATGTTGTGCGGGAGCTGGGGCATGGCGCCATTGGGATCGTCCTGTCGAGCATAGCGCGGAGATAGATTATAAAAAGTGCCGATGCCGTGTCCAGTCCAGGGCTGCGCACGAATCATAACCCAAGCCTTCTGATATAGATCGAATCGATCGGACTTGTTTCGGGGATCTTCAAAACGGACGAGGGACATAAGTCGTTCGAGAAACGACTGACTCTCCAAGGGGATTCGGTTGGCATTCAGATTGAGCAACACAACCGTGCTCAGTAGTATCGCCGGGACGACGATCGCGACAGTGCGTGGCAGGCGCAGCAGGGCCAGCACGCACAGGAAGACTGCGCTGGTCAGCCAGGTGCCACGTGACCAGGACGCGCCGACCGCCACAACCAGCAACAACGTGCCCATTCCAAGCAGGAGCGTCCGGGGCCAGGACTCACGGCGCATCAGGGTCAGGCAGAGGAGCAGACCGCAGGCAGCCATGATGCCAAAGGTGGCGATATCCTCATAGGGCGACTGGAAGCCCGGCGTCCAGCGGGCGGGAAGATCGACCAGCCACTCCAGGCCAAAGAAAAACAACAGCAGGATGCCATGGACCAAAAAAACCAGCTTGATGCCGCCCGGAGTGATGCCCTCCGACTCCCGTAGGGCACGCAAATTAAACAGGCCATGCAGCCATAGAAAGCCGGCGGTCAGAAAATAAGCCGGGTCCCCGGTGCCATGTGAAGTCTGCTGCCAGAAGTGTCGCCAGAAATCAGGCGCGGCGTCCTGCCGCCAGATTTGAATGCCCAAGGACACGAGCGCGATGATCGCCAGCACCTCAACGAGCAAATCCGGCCAGGCGACCGGGCGTTGACCCGCGCTGGCGGATGCGCCGCCGGGGCTGCGGGCGGGCGGAATCCGGAATAGCTTGCGAGCCGACAAACCCAGCCAGAGTGATGAGGCAATTGCCAGCACCGCGGAATACGGGAGGGACAGCACCGTTTTCTCCAGGCCCCCGATCAACGGGAGGCTGAGGACAAGCACAAACAGGCCCGCGGAGGGGCGCCACCAAGCCAGGCCGAAACCGGTGACGGTGAGCAACCCGAAGGTCCAGTCGGCGCTCTGGCCGGCGGCGAAAAGGAATCGGAGACAAAGCAGCCCAAATCCCAAGTTGAGCAGTGCCCGCCAACCGCTCCGCATTCCGGCGAAAGATTCGTTATGCCGTGGCATCGCGGGGAGCGGTGGCGAGGCCTTCAGAACGAGCGACGGGATGGCCCGCCGGCGGACATGCGCCGTGGTTCGCAGGGCCGGCTGGACCGGTCGCGCGCCGGGCGACGAAACTTGCGGTGGAAGGACATCGCTGGCGGAGCCGCGCTCAAGCTTGGCGCAGTCGGCCACCGAAAAGCAGGCTCAGGCCCAAGCCGGCAAGCAGACCCCAGGCGCCGAAAAGGACGCCAGCCGATTTTGTTGATGGACCGGAAAGCTCGACCGCTGCCGGTTTGGTAATCGCAACGGCTCGGTCCCCACGCGGCCCGGCATGCTGGGCCAGAGTCACCTCTATCTGGGCCAAAGCTGCCTGATACGCCGATTGCAACCGGGCTAGGGACTCTTCGGGTGCCGCGGCTTGGTTGTCCAAAGACTCTTGGATTTCGAGTTGATGCAAGAAATGGCTTTTGTCTGTGGCCAAACGTTTTAAAGCGATTTTGCCTTCGACGGCGCGGGCAATTAGGGACGTGTCGTAAAGTTGGCCGACAGTAGAGGGACTGCCTTCAGCTGTTTGTTGAAGGCGGATCATTTCCGTGAAAGCCTGGTCCTCTTGGAGGAGCTTGAGTTCCTGCCGCTTGATCAGGCTGATGCGTCCCCGGGCCCATTCGCGCGCTCGCGTTCTGTCCTTCGTTGCTCCCAACGAATCGACCTGATCATCGAACAACGAAAGCTGGGCATCGCATTCCGACAGGGCCGTCGCGAGAGGCTGAAGCGCAAGTAAATCAGGGTTGATACCCTGCGCTTTAAGCCGGCTACGCAGCGATCCCATTTCGCGGCTTACCCAGAAATAGTAATCGCGATAATCTATCGTGGCCAGTTCCTCGAACAAACGATGGGCCTGGAGTGGGGCTTTCTCCAGTCGCGTTCTATAATATTCGCGGTAGACGGTGGCCAATTCCTCAAGGAAGCGTTGCTGCTGACCATCGTCCAACTCCATCCCGGCAGGACGAGTCAGAGAGATCTTGAACTCCGTTGGCTGGTAAGGCGCGAGCGCTTGCCCGGCGGCTCGCTGATTTTCCCGTTCCTTGGCCACAGGGAGAGGCACGATACCCTCGACGCTCAGGGCCTCCCGCAACGCGGAGAACTTGGCGGCGGATTCGGGTAAATGAGCACGGTCAGCAGCCGCCGTCACCAAGTCTGGCGTCCGCAGGTCGTCGGCTTGGAAGGGCGTATCGTCAGGATAGAAGTTACCCTCAGCGCGTCGCTCGTAATCAACAGTTAGGCACAGAGAGGTTACTGGGGTCTGCCGGGCCCGCACCCAGTGGGCAAAAACCGCGCCAGCCGCCACACCCAACGCGGACAAACCCAGAATCAACGGCAGGTCGCGGACCAGTCGGCGGGCGAGCGCCTGCAGGTC
>CAZZDB010000123.1:0-11970 GCA_964652485.1 uncultured Oleiharenicola sp. | reverse complement strand
TCCGGCGGCGTCGACAGCAGCGTCGCCGCCCTCCTGCTCAAGCAGCAGGGCTGCGCGGTGGTCGGCGCCTACATGAAGAACTGGATCAACGAGGACAAGGTGATCGGCCACTGCCCGTGGATGCAGGACATTGAGGACGCCCGCACCGTCGCCGACCAGCTGGGCATCGAATTCCGCGTCGTGAACCTGATGGACGACTACCGCCGGCTGGTCGTCGACTACCTGCTCGACGGCTACCAGCGTGGCCTCACGCCCAACCCCGATGTCATGTGCAACAGCCGCGTGAAGTTTGGCGTGTTCCGCGCCTACGCTACGGCCGAGGGCTTCACCGCCCTGGCCACGGGACATTACGCGCGGCGGGTGGAGACCGCCCCCGACCGCTTCGCCCTTCTGGAGGGCCTCGACAAGAACAAGGACCAGTCCTACTTCCTCGCGTTGCTCTCGCAGGAACAGCACCGCTTCGCCCGCTTTCCCATCGGCCACCTGCCCAAGCCCGAACTGCGCCGCCTCGCCGCCGCCGCCAGGCTTGCCACGGCCGCCAAGAAGGACAGTCAGGGCATCTGCTTCATCGGCGAGGTGAAAATGGAGGACTTCCTCCGGGCCTATGTGCCAGAGCATCCGGGCCCGATCGTTCGCGCCACCGACGGCCAGGTCATCGGAGAACATCGCGGGCTCCACTACTACACGATCGGCCAGCGCCGCGGCATCCGCATCCCGTCGAACACTGACGCCAAGGCCTACGTCGTCACCGGCAAGCGCGCGGCGGACCACGCCCTGCTCGTCGCCTTCGACGGTCCTGAGGCGCCCGGGCTGTGGGCCAACGAGTGCCGCGTGCACAGCGTCGGCTTCATCGGCGAACCCATTACCGGGATACGCCGCATCGAATGCCGGGTCCGCTACCGCGATCCGCGCGTTTTCTGCGAGTTCACGCCCGAAACCGGCAACGCCGCGCACATCAGGTTCGAACAGCCGCAGCGCGCGCTCGCCTCCGGCCAGATCATGGCATTCTACGACGGGGAACAACTCCTCGGCGGGGCGGTGTTCCTATGAGACGCATCGCCATGAGCCCATCCGAAAGAATCCCGCTCAAGTGGCAGATGTTCGTGCTGTCGTTCACGGCGCTCTTTCTCGAATTGATGGTGATCCGGTGGGTGCCATCCGTGGTGCGGCTGGTCGCCTACTACGCGAATCTGATGCTCCTGAGTTCCTTTCTCGGGCTGGGTGCAGGCGCAATGGCGGCGGGCCGCAAATGGCGCCTCTTCGGCTGGTTTCCGGCCTTGCTGGCCGTCTATATCGGCGTGCTCCAACTGGGCCGCTATTTTTCCTTGGGCACCAGCGGTTCCGAGATGCGCTTTGGCGCCACCGAACTGCAGATGCTAAGTTATGCCATCCTGACGGGACTTTTCGCCGTGAATGCCCTGGTGTTTGTGCCGATCGGGCAGCAGATGGGTGCGCTCTTCGGCACGCTCCCCAGGCTCACGGCCTATGCATGGGATCTTGGCGGCAGCCTCTGCGGGACCCTGTGCTTCGGTTTGTTTTCGCTGCTTCATTTTTCCCCGGTGATCGGAATGGCCGGAGTCATGTTGCTCTTCCTGGGCCTCACGCCGGTCCGGGGCTGGGGTTGGAGCATACCGGTGTTCCTCGTGGTCTTGCTCGGAATGTTCGCCGCCAACGACCGCGCCACGCTCTGGTCGCCCTATTATCACATCTTGGTGCGGGACGCGGTCACCAACGCCCCGGTGACGGTCGGACCGCCCCCCAACCTGACCACAATGCGCGATCCGCCGATCTACAACGTGAGCGTCAACCAGGACTTCTACCATCTGGACGCCTCACAGGAACGCTCGCGCTACTCTCCGGGCTCGGTGGGCGAGAAGTTCGCCGTGCGCACCGGCCGCCAATACGGCCTGCCATACGCCATGGGTGGAGCGCGGTCGCGCGTTCTGGTCGTGGGCGCCGGGGGCGGGGCGGACGTGCAAGCAGCGCTGGCCGCCGGCGCTCGGCACGTTGATGCAGTGGAAATCGACCCGATCCTGGTCGCAATTTCCCGTCGGTACAACGCCGCTGCACCCTACGCGGACCCGCGCGTGCACCTGCACGTCGATGACGCGCGCTCGTTTTTCTCAAAGACCGCACCGGGCTACGACCTCGTGGCTTTCGGCTATCTCGACTCCCAGGCCCTGTTCAGCTACATGAGCAACGTACGCCTCGACGGGTTTGTCTACACCGTCGAGAGCATCCGTGCCGCCTATGCCCTGCTGAACGACCGCGGCCTGCTCACCCTGTCCTTCGCCGTGACCAACGACTGGATGGTGCTCAAGCTCTACCGGACGGTGGTGGAGGCCACCGGCCGCAAGCCCCTGCTCTATCTCAGCCCGGGACTGATGGTGTTCTGCGTGGCATGCGGCGATCTCCCGCCGCCGCCGGACATGCTCAATGGCTTCGCGCGAGCCGTGGTGACCGGCGGACCGGCGATCGACCTCGCCACCGACGATTGGCCCTATCTTTATCTTTCTCGCAAGACCGTCCCGGCCGATTACGCCATCGTGATCGGCGTCCTGCTCATGCTCTCCCTGCTGGTGGTCGGGATGCTGCGCGGCCGGTCCTTCGGGCGCAGCGACGCCCACTTTGCGCTGTTGGGCATGGGTTTCCTCCTGCTCGAAACCAAGAGCATCAGCGACTGTTCCCTGTATTTTGGAGCCACGTGGCTGGTGACGCTGATCGTAGTCACGGGCGTTTTGCTCATGGTGCTCGCGGCGAATGTCATGGCGAACCGCCGTCCGCGCCTTTCCCTCGGATTCTATGTGCCCCTGTTCGCCGCGCTGGTGCTGCTCTGCGTGGTGCCACGCGGCGAGATCCTCGCGCTCGGCTTCGTCGGACGCCTGTTGTGGACCCTACTCGCCGTGCCGCTCCCGGTGTTTTTCGCCGGCCTGATTTTCTCCACCGGGTTCCGGACCGCAACGAATCCCTCGGCGCTGTTCGGGGCCAACCTGATCGGGGCCATGGTCGGGGGCTTCGCGGAATACCTCGGCATGGCGATTGGCAGCCAGCATCTTTCCTACCTCGTGATTGCCACGTACGCCGGCAGCCTGCTGTGTCTGTTGCTCGACCGCCGGGGCGCCCGGTAGCTGCGTTCCGCCAAGGCGGCGGCCAGCGTATCCCGGAGCAACTCGTCTTCAAAGAGCATGATCGTAGTCACGCGGGGTCCGCTTTTTCGACCGGATGCAGAACCGTGTGGACGGCGGTGAGCAGTTCCTCGGCCTTGAATGGCTTGGGCAAATATCCATGCACGAGGTTTCGAATCGCCGGAATCTCCGGGCTGGCGGCTTCCTGGTGGGAGAGCCCGCTCATGACGACTATCCGGATGTCCGGACGGATCTGCAGCAGGGTGCCGGCCAGCACGAGCCCGCCAATCCGGGGCATGTCGACGTCTGTGATGACCAAGGCGAATTCGCCGGGCCGGGCCTTGAAGTGGTCGATAGCCTCCAGCCCGTCGAGACAGGTCACGACCTGATAGCCAAACTTTTTCAGAATAGCGGCCACCAGATTCTGGATGGCGACATCGTCGTCCACCACCAGGATGAGCTCGCCGTTTCCCGCTTGGCTGGCAGCAGGAGGCGAGCTTTTCTCCTCGGCCGACGCGCTCTCCAAGGCGGGGAGGAACACGCGGAATGTCGTGCCCCGCCCGACGACCGTGTCGAGAGTGATGAAGCCCTTGTGGCTGGCCACGATGCTCCGGATGGTGGTCAGGCCCAACCCCGTGCCCTTGCCAACGGCCTTGGTGGTGAAAAACGGCGTCCAGATATTCTCCAGCACCTCGGGCGGGATGCCCGAGCCCGTATCGGACACCGTGAGCATGAGCCAGTCGCCCGGTCGGCCGCCGGCCAACGCGGCGGCTTCCGCGGCGTCGAGCCGGCGGTTGGCCGCAGTGATGCTGAGCGTGCCCCCTTGCGGCATGGCATCCCGGGCGTTCACACACAGGTTCATGAGCACCTGGTGAATCTGCGTCGGGTTACCCAGCACCGGCCAGAGGTCGGAGGGCACTTCGTGCCGGAGCTCAATGTTCTTGGGAAATGTCTCCTCAACAACGCTGACAATGTCCCGCGCCAGGTGCTTCACCTGCGTGGACCGGAAGTCGCCGGTGGTGGCATGCGCAAACCCCAAAATCTGCTTTACCAGCGCGGCTCCCCGTTGCGCACTTTTCTCCAGCGTGGCGAGAATCCGCAGGTCACGCTCCGATCCCAGGCTGTCGCGCAGCATGGGGGCCGCGAACATGATCGGGGCGAGCACATTATTCAAGTCGTGCGCAATGCCGGCGGCGAGCATGCCGATGCTCTCGAGCCGTTGTGCGTGGAGAAACTTCTCCTCGAGGAGCTTATGTTCCGTGATATCGCGCGAGATGCCGACCAGCCCGGAAATGCGGCCCTGCTCGTCACGCAGGGGCATCTTGGTGGACGACACCCACGTGATCCGGCCGTCCGGCCATGTCTCCTTTTCCTCGGCACCGATCACCGGTTCGCCCGTCGCTATGATCCCCTGCTCGTCAGCCAACGTCTGCTGGGAGTGCTCCCCCAGGAAAAAATCTGCGTCGGACTTGCCGATCGCCTCGGCGGGACCACCCAGGCCAAAAAGCCGGGCCAGGCTTTCGTTGATCCGGACGAACCGGCTTTGCTGGTCCTTGAAGTAGATCCGGTCGGGGATCGTGGTGAGCAGGCTGTTGAGACGATCCTGTTCCTGGCGGAGCGCCGCCTCCGCCTTCTTCCGCTCGCTGACATCGCGAACCACTGTGACGAAGTAGTCGCGGTCGAGCCGGACCAAGCCCGTGCTGAACTCGACCGGGAACGTCGTGCCGTCCTTGCGGCGGTGGCGGCCCTCACCTTTCACGAGGCCGGCCGCGCGGATTTTCTCCGCGATTTGCGGCCACGCGGAAACATCCACCGTCGGGTCGATGTCGAACACCCCGAGGGACAGATACTCCGCCCGGGTGTAGCCCAGCCTCGAGGAACCCTTTTCGTTCACATCGAGAAAACGCCCGCTTTCCGGATCAACGACTTCAATGGTGTCGTCGGACTGGTCCACCAGGGCCCGGAACAGCCGAAGCTCCTTCTCGGCCCGCTTCCGTTCCGTGAGGTCCTGCTTGATGGCAATGAAATGCGTGATCTCGCCCGCGGCATCGCGGACCGGCGTGATGGTCATTTCCTCGGGGTACATGGTGCCGTCCTTGCGGCGGTTCACCAACTCGCCATGCCAGACCTGCCCGGCGAGAATCTGCGCCCACATCTCCGCATAGAACACGCTGTCGTGCCGGCCGGATTTGACCAGGTCGCGCGGGTTCCTGCCGGTCGCATCATCCACGGTGTAACCCGTGAGACTGGTGAAGGCCGCGTTGGCCCATACGATGAGGCCGTCGCGGTTGGTAATGACGATGGCGTTCGCGGCAACCGTCAGGGCCGCGCTTTGCAGGCGCATCTGGTTTTCGACCCGCCTGAGCTCGCTAGCATCGCGCAATTCGCGCCTCAGCCCGGGCACGATGCCGGAGAAATCCAGCAGGCCCACGCTGAAAAGCACCAAGGTCCCCGCGGTCAACCAAGCCATCGGTACCGTCGTCCCTCCGTAGAGCAGCGGCGTGCCCGCGACGTGGCCCACCGCAACGATCGTCCCGATCAGCAACGAGATCGTGGCAAACCCGGCGGCATTCCACCGGCGCAGCCGCGTGACGGAAGGTAGCGCAACCAACAGCAGCAGGCCGGAAGCGGCCAGGATGAAGGCGATCGCGGTCAGGGGCGACATGCGACCCAGCGGAATGGCCCCACGCCACTCTCCCGTCGTGGGAACCCAATCGTCCCAGGGCACCGGAAAGTAAGACCACGCCTGGGCGATGACCAGCCCACTCATGACCACGACCGTCAAGGCGGCGCCGGTCGCACCGGCACGCACGGTCGCTGATGCCGGCCAACGGCGGGTCGCCCCCATCGCCAGTCCTAAGGCGACAAACACTGCCGCCGTGTTCGGCGCCATCGGCACATAGCCACGGTCAAGGGCAATGACCTGCCAATGACCTGAGCCCCACGCCACCAGAACGAACATGCCCAGGACCACCGTGACAACGGCGACCAGTTCGACGCCGCGGCCGGAAATCCGTTCGACGATCCCGCGGATGCTCATGATGGGGCGCTTCGGTGCCGCGATGAGCGGGCGGCCGTTGAGCAAGAACTTCCAGGCCCCCTGGTAACCCTCCGGGCGCGGAACACCGTTTCGCACCACCGCAGGCTCCGCCCTTCCTCACCGCGTTCGAGTATCAGGGTCGGATGAGACATGGGTGGTGTTATGACTGCCGTGGATCACAGTCCCCTTAGGCCGCTCGGGTGCTTTCCAGCTTTGTGAAGAGTTTATCTGGCACCTCATCGCATGGCAATGGCGATAGCGGCATAGGTTTCGGCTATTAGGTTCTCTATCCCGTCCCCCGGGGACCAGAATTACGTGGATCGGCCATGGGGCTTCCAGCCTCTGGGCGGCAGTCAACACCCGGGCGGCCCGTTTGGTGGTTCGCAGGGCAATAATCAGGTTTCCCAGCGACAGCTTCGGGTGTATCCTGTCAGTGACAAGGGCCGGGCCCCGGCCGCCAAAACCAGCACGTCTGTGACGTGCACCGCAAAAGGCATATCCATGAACAATCCATTCAAAGTTCAGGTTCCAGCGGATGTCGCCGCCGCTGCGAGCATCAAGCCGAAGGAATCACGCGAGGCTGAGAAGCAGCACAACCGCGCGATCGAGCACCGGGTGAGAACCGCCAGCCTGCATCGACCCACAATCACGCGGAGTGCACCGCACGCCCGGGGACGATAGCGCC
Source organism: uncultured Oleiharenicola sp. (assembly GCA_964652485.1). GTDB lineage: Bacteria > Verrucomicrobiota > Verrucomicrobiia > Opitutales > Opitutaceae > Lacunisphaera. The sequence goes on along the minus strand of CAZZDB010000123.1, from coordinate 5,120 downwards.
GGAGCGTCGCTACTTTAGGGAGGCCACGGCAAGACTGAGGGCGAAACCGAGGAAGACCACACCGAGGGCGCGGTCGATCCAGTGACCGTGGCGGAGGAATTTTGTCCGCACCTCCTGCCGCGTGAAAACCACCGACACGAAGCAAAACCAACCCGCCGTCGCCAACGTCATCCACAACCCGTAGCCAGCCTGGATGAGCTTTGGTGTCGTGACACTGACGGCCAGCGGGAACAGCGCGATGAAGAACAACGCCGCCTTCGGATTAAGCACGTTGACCAGGAACCCCGCCGTCCACGCCGCGCCATCGGTCGGTGCGGCGGTGCCGTTGCCGGCCAGATCGAGGTCGCCAGTGCGGGGCTTCGTGCGCAAGGCCTGCACGCCCACCCACGCGAGATAGGCCGCGCCGAGGTACTTGACCACGGCCAGCGCCTCGGGCGAGTTCTTCAGGAAATAGCCCAGGCCGAGCAGGCAATAGATGATATGTACGGAGATGCCGCAGCCGATGCCGACGCTGCTCCAAAGCGCGGTGCGCCGGCCGTGCGTCAGGCTCTGCCTGAGCACGAGGGCGAAATCCGGCCCCGGGCTGGCCACCGCCAGCGCGTGCGCCACCACAATCGTCAGGAATTCGGACCAGTACTGCATCGTGCGACCGCCGGGCGTTACCTGTCCCGCAACACCACCGCACCGCCTACTTCCTGATCCCCCGCAGTTCCATGTCCTGCGGCACGGTACTGAGCGCCTCCGCGAGCGTGCTGAGGCCCTCCTTCACCTTGATGAGGCTGTCCTGATGGAGTGTCTTCATGCCGTTCTTCATGGCGATGCGCTTCAACTCGGCGGTCTCGGCCTCCTTGTTGATCGCCTCGATCAGCTCCTCGTTGCTCACGAGCAACTCGTGGATGCCGACGCGGCCCTTGTAGCCGGTGTTGTTGCACTTCGGGCAGCCGGTCGGGCTGGCCTTGAATATCTGCCCGCTCCACCCGATGCCGCGCTGCAGCACATCCTTCTCGCGTCCCTCAGGCTCGTAGGCGGTACGGCAGACCTTGCAGACGCGACGCATGAGGCGCTGGGAGCAAACGCAGACCAGCGACGACGAGATCATGAAGGGCTCGATGCCCATATCGGTCATGCGCGCCACCGTGCTCGGGGCGTCGTTGGTGTGCAGCGTGCTGATGAGGAGGTGGCCAGTGAGCGCGGCCTCGACGGCGATGTTCGCCGTCTCCTTGTCGCGGATTTCACCGACGAGGATGATGTCGGGATCCTGGCGGAGGAAAGCGCGCAGGGCCGCGGCGAACGTGAGCCCGATCTGCCGGTGCATCTGCATCTGATTGATGCCCGGGAGCGTGTATTCGATCGGATCCTCCGCCGTGCGGATCACGACATCCGAGGTGTTGATCTCGTTGATGGCCGAATAGAGTGTCATCGACTTGCCCGAACCGGTGGGTCCGCAATGCAGGATCATGCCGTAAGGCTGCCGGATACACTCGCGGTATTTGGCCAGGTTCTCCTCGGTGAAGCCGAGCGCCGTCAGCGGCAGCGTCGATTTCTGCTTGTCTAGAATGCGCATCACCACGCCCTCGCCGTGGTTGAGCGGAGCGGTCGAGACGCGCAGGTCGATGTCGATGTTCTTCTTGTTGTATTGCTTGAAGATGATGCGTCCGTCCTGCGGCAGCCGGCGCTCCGCGATGTCAAGGTTGCACATGATCTTGATGCGGGCGACCAGCGCGCCCGCGACCTTGGCGGGCAGGCGCAGTTTCTCCTGGGTGAGACCGTCGATGCGGTAACGGACCACAATCTCCTTTTCCCACGGCTCGATGTGGATGTCGGACGTGCCGGCGAAATACGCGTCCTCGATGATGCGGTTGGCGAGCTGGATGATGGGCGCCGAATCCTCCTTCTCCAGATCCTCGTCCTTGATCTCGGCCTCGTCGTCGTCGGTGAACTGCGCCCCGAGCTGGTCGACCACGTCGGTGAACTGCACCTCGCTGCGCGCCTGGTCCTGCTTCAGCTTTTCGCGAATGTCCGCCTCGCGACCGAGCAGGCGGATGACGCGCAGGCCGGTCTTGTCCTGAATCTTGGCCGCCACCGCCGTCTCGAACGGGTTGGCGAAGGCCACGAGCAGGAAGTCGCCCACCTGCCCCACCGGCAGGATCATGTTCTTCTGGCAGAACTCGAGGTCGATCTTTTCAAAGGTATTGGGGTGAATCTTGTACCGCGCGACGTTGTAGGGGGCGAGACCGAGCGCACGGCACTTGGCCAGCAACAGCTGGAAGATCGTGATGCGGTGGTCCGCCTGCAGGATCTGGTCGAGCTGGTCGCCCGTCGGCTCGTCCGGACGGGCGAGCAGCACGGCCTTGTGCTCGGAGGTGAGCTTCCCCATCTCCTCCAGCTTGTCGATGATCTGCGTCTGGGTGCGGCCGAGCGGCATGGTTCAGGAAGGCGTCGGGGGCAGCGAACCGCCCGGAGCAGGCGGCGACACGGGCGGGTGGCTCCCCGCCGGCGGCGGGGCGAAAGGCGCGGTGCTGCCGCCCGGGGCGGGAAACGGCGACGCCGTGCCCGCCATGGGGAATGGCGCCGCGCTGGCGCCGGACCCGGCGATAAAGGGTGCGCGCGTCGCGGCCTTGATGCCACGCTTCGCCGCCTCGGCCCGCTCCGCCTGCAGCCGGTCGAGGAAATCCGCGATGATGTCCATCGTCGTGGCCTGCCAGATGATCTGGCCGCCCAGCTTCTTTTCCCAGTAGGCGCGGGCCGCTGGGCTCAGGTAATAGGCCGTGGCGACGAAATGAAAGTCCTCCTCCTTGTCGAAGGGCACGCTCCAGGTCGCCCAACAGGCGTCCACCTCCAGGTCCTTCTTCACCTCCTCCGGCACGTCGTAACCGCGGAGGTCAACCACCCCCACCCCGTGGTCGTCAACCACGTGGTGCAACAAATCCTCCTCCCGCAGCACCTTCTTCTCATAGACCAGCACGCTAAGGACGGAACTGCGCCGCATGTCCCCGGTGGCCGCGATCTCCAGCAGCCGTTCGTTGGCTGCCTCGAGGTCCTCGAACTTGACGAGATTGTGCTCGATCAACGCCGAGCCCAGCAGGCGGTTCGAACGCATCAGTAGTGGCCGGTGTTCCGACATGGGGAGGACGCGAATCTAGTCAGACCTTGATCGTTGGCGATTTCTTTTCTTTGGCGCGCATCCGGCGCACCCGTTTTAACAGTTCTTTCCGCAGCTTCGGGATGCCCTCTTCGGACAGGCAGGAAATCGGGATCACCTCGACCTTGCCGTAGCGCTTCTTGAATTTCTTGAGATTCGCGACCGCCGCGTCCTCGTCCATCTTGTTCGCCGCCACGAGTCGGGGCTTGTCGAGGAGCGCCGGGGAGTAGAGCTCGAGCTCCTGCAACAGCTGCTTGTAGTCGTCGCGCGGGTCACGGGTGTCCGTGCCGGCCATGTCGAGGATGAGGAGGAGCAGCTTGCAGCGCTCGATATGCTTGAGGAAACGGTGGCCGAGGCCCCGGCCCTCGGCTGCCCCGGCGATGAGCCCGGGTACGTCGGCCATGACCAACCGGTCATAGTCGTCCGGGTAATCGATGATGCCGATCTGCGGATGCAGGGTCGTGAACGGGTACGGCGCCGTCTTCGGCCGCGCATTGGTGATGAGGTTGGTCAGGGAAGACTTGCCGGCGTTGGGAAACCCCACGAGGCCGATGTCGGCGATGCTCTTCAGCTCCAGCCGGTAGTTGCCGGTCTCACCCGGCAGTCCGGGCCCCGTCTTGCGCGGCGCGCGGTTGATGGACGACTTGAACTTGGTGTTGCCGGCCCCGCCCTTGCCGCCCTTGCATAGCACAAACTCCTGCTTGTCCTGCAAGATCTCCACCACGACCTCGCCGGTCTCGAGGTTGTAGCACACCGTGCCCAGCGGCACGCGCAGGATGGCGGGCTTGCCCTCGCGACCGTGGCAATCCTTGCCCTGCCCGTGCTCGCCGCGTTCGCCGGTCCAGTGCGGCTTGAACTTGAAATCGATCAGGTTGTTCTGGTCATCATCACCGAGGAGGACCACATCACCGCCCTTGCCACCGTCGCCGCCGTTCGGGCCGCCCCACGGCTCGTACTTCTCCCGCCGGAAGCTGACGCAGCCGCGACCGCCGTCGCCCGCGCGCGCCTTGATGGTGGTTTCGTCGATGAACATGAGGCTACCACGCGCAATCCGCGCGATATGTCAAAGATTACTCAGACGGTCACCTTGATCCCCTTGCGAAGGTAGGTCGGCACGTCCAGATCCTGACCCTCGAACAGGTTGCGGTCGGACTTGTCGAACGAGCCGCGGTTCTCCGCCGATTCGCCCTGAAAGCCGAATTCCTCCTGCTTGGGCTTCTCGGGATGCACCGCCGCCGGCCGGGTGGCGCGGGGCGCATCGGAGGTGACGGTGGTCTTGACATTAGTCGTATGCTCGGAGGCGACCGAGGTGGAGTTGGCCGCGGACCTCTCGGACGTCTTGCGTACCACCGGGGCCGGGGCGGGACGGCGGGTGAAATTGCGGCCACCGAGGTCGGTGGTACCGATGACGCAGATCTCGACCCGGCCCTGCAACCCCTCGTCAATTGCCGCGCCCATGACGACGTGCGCCTCACGGCCGAACTCCTCGGTGATCGCCGTCATCAATTCGTTGACCTTGGTCAGGCTGAGGTCGGCGCCGCCCGCGATGTTGACCAGCAGCCGGTCGGCCTTGCGGGCGTATTCGGGCGTGTGGAGCAGCGGACACAGCTTGAGGTCGGCCAGCGCCGCCGCCGCCGGATTCTCGCCCTCGCCCACCCCCAGGCCGAAAAGCGTCTTGCCGCCGCGCTGCTGGAACACCTGGCGCAGCGCTGTGAAGTCGACGTTGATCAGGCCGGTGCGCGACAGCATCCCCCAGATGGACTTCACGCCGCGACCGATCCATTCATCGGCCCGGGCAAACGAGTCGAGCACGGTGGTCTGCTCCGTGCCTTCCTGTAGGAGCATGTCGTTCGCTAGCGGGATGACGGCATCGCAGACGCGGTGGAGCTCCGCCAGCGCTTCCTCGGCCTGCTTGCGACGCCGTCCGCCCTCGAAGCTGAACGGGAGCGTGACGAACGCGATGACCACCGCGCCCGCC
>CAZZDB010000122.1:0-11993 GCA_964652485.1 uncultured Oleiharenicola sp. | reverse complement strand
GCCCAGCGTGCCGCGCAGGCGCCAGGAGATGATCAGCGCCGCGGCGACCGCCAGGGCGGTCTGCACGCGTCCGAGCCAGACCGGGCCCAGCCTGAGGCGCAGCCAATGGTAGTTGGTCTGCGCGAACCAGAGCAACGGCACCGTGCCGAGCCCGAAGGCCAGGAGCGTCTCGGCGCCGCGGGCGGCCGAGCCGGAAAGCAGCGCGAGGCTGAGGAGGAAATACAGCGGACCGCAGGGCAGCAGCGGCGTGGCCAGACCCAGGGTGGCCGCGGACTGCAGCCGCGAGCGGCCGCGGAGCCGCCACGCCAGCCAGTGGTAAGCGCGGCCGAGCAGCGGAAGCTTCGGCAAGCGCTGGTCGAAGCGCACCGCCACGGCGAGGAAGAACAGCACCAGCAGCCACGGCAGGTAGCGGAGCGCGCTGTCGCCGAGCCACGACAGCGGCACGCGGCCGATCCCGCCGGCGAGCGCGCCGAGCAGGCCGTAACCGGCGAGCCGGGAAAGATGGTAGACCGTGCTGGCCGTCTGCACGTCGGTGCGTTCCGTCGGGGCCGGCAGGACGGCGCACGCCAGCGGTCCGCACATGCCCGCGCAGTGGAGGCTCGTGACGAGACCGGCGAGGAACGCCGTGCCGGGACCGGTGATGCCTGCGAGTTCCATGGTCAGGGTTTCCCGGGTGAGGCGGCGAGCGGCACGGACTCGATTTTCGCCGAACGGGCCACGGTGAACATGATGCTCCAGATGAGCCCAAGCAGGAGAAACCCCGCCGCAACCCACAGCCAGAGCGAGCGGTCATTGTAACCTAATCGGTTACCAGTGCCTTGAAGGATGTCAGCGCTTGATGCCTTTTTCATGATCCTCCTCCTCAAGCAGCTTGGCCTCGGGGCCGAGAAACTCGACCTCGCGGCTGACATCGAACCGGCCGGTGCTGTCACGCACCCGCACCTGGAAACGGAACGGACCGGGATAATGCGCCCGGCTGGCGCTGAGCACGAGCGGACGCACCTGCTCGCCCATGGGAGCGACGGCCAGCGGCGCGGCAGTGCCGGTCACGGCAACCCCCGGCGCGAGCAGCTCCGCCGACAGGGTGAAATCGGCCGGGAGCGCACGCTTGTTGAGCACGCGCACCATGAACTGGTTCCGGACCGTGTCGCGATCGACGAAATAGGCCGCACCGCCGAGCCGGACCACGCTGAAGTTGGCGGGCTTGATGGTGGAGAGGGCGAACGTCGCCACCGTCGCGCCGATGACCAGCAGGATGCCGTAGACGACGGTGCGCGGCCGCACCCATCGCGTGACGCCGCCGCCGAAGCCAGCCAGGGAATCGTAGCGAACGAGGCCAGTCGGACGCCGGAGCTTCGTCATGACCTCGTCGCAGGCGTCGATGCACGCGGCGCAGCCGATGCACTCAAGCTGGAGACCGTGGCGAATGTCGATGCCGGTCGGGCAGACCTGCACGCAGCGGTTGCAGGCGATGCAGTCGCCGGCACCGGTCGCGCCAGGCTTGCCGCGGGGTTCGCCGCGCCTGGCGTCATAGCCGATGGCCAGGGTGTGGTCGTCGGTCAGCGCCGACTGCAGCCGGCCGTAGGGGCAGATGACAATGCAGAGCTGCTCGCGGAACCAGGCGAAGTTGAAGTAAAGGACGCCGGCGGTGCTGAACACGAACAGGAAGGCGGCCCAGTGCTCGCCCGGGGCGTCGTGCATGAAGCCCCACAATTCCGGGATCGAGACGAAATACGCGAGGAAGAGGTGGGTGATGACGAGGGAGACGACGAGGAAGAGGGCATGCTTCAGGCCGCGGCGCAGGGTCTTGGTCGCGGTCCACGGGGCGGCGTCGAGCGCGCGGCGGGCGGGGGCGTCGCCCTCGAGCCAGCGCTCGATCCGGCGGTAGACCTGTTCGAGAAACACGATCTGCGGACAGGCCCAGCCGCACCAGATGCGGCCGAGCAGCGCGGTGACGAAGAACAGCGAGAAGCCCAAACCGGTCACGAGGAAGAACAGCAGCCACATGTCCTGCGCGGCGATCGTCCAGCCGAAGAGGTGGAAGCGGCGGCGCGCGACGTCGAGGAAGACCGCGGGGTAGCCGTTGACCGGCACCCACGGGAGGATGAAATAGATGACGATCAGCGCGTAGGCGCTGATCCGCCGCCAGAGGGAGAACCGCCCCGGCGCGTCGGCGGGGTGCAGGAAATAGCGCGAGCCGTCCTCGTTGATCGTCGTGACCGAATCAAGCGTCGGCGCATGCCGGGCCGGTGCCGCGGGGCGCGGAGCCGGGGGCCGGGGAAACGGATAAATGTTTTGCTGGTCGCTCATCCATGCGGGGAGCGTATTGTCGCGCGTCCGGTCATGGCCCGGGCGCAGCGGGGGCTGCGGGAGTGAAGCTGGTCTGCACCTCGATGGGTTCGCCTTCCTGGTGGTAGCTGAGCACGTAGGCGACGACCTCGGCGGTCTTCTTGGCGCCGATGATGGGGCCCCACGTCACCATTCCCTTGGCCGGCACGCCGTAAGTGACCGTGTGGAAGATCTCCGTGGGCCGGCCGCCGTGGAGCCAGAGATGGTCGGTGAGGTTGGGACCGACACCGCCCTTCAGATTGGCCTGGTGGCAGGCGACGCAGAGCGAGTTGAAGGTCTGCCGGCCAGCCTCGATGAAAACCGGGTTGCGGCTCATGGCCCACAGGCTGGGGTCGGTGATCTCAAGCGTGGAGGCCATCTTGGCGGCCTCGATACGGGCCATGGCCGCGTCCACGCGCTGGCCGTCGGTCGGCATCAGGTGCGCGATCATGTAGACGAACCAGTAGACGATGGCGAAGGCGATGGCGCCGTAGAGCGTGTTGAGCCACCAGTTCGGCAGCCGCTGGTCAAACTCCTGGATGCCGTCGTAGGTGTGCGGCCGGAGCTTCGGGTCGTCGGGCAGAAGGCGCGGGGAAGGAGGTTGCATGGGTCGGGCGGCCGGCCGGGCCTATTTGTCCTCGAGCGGCAGGCGGGCGAGGCGTTCGGTCTGGTCGGGCTTCATGGCGGCGGCGCGCAGCGCGGCGCACACATAGACGAGCGAGGCGACGAGGAGCGCGACGACGGGGAAGATCAGCTGCCAGTCGTCGTAAACGATGCGGTGGAACATGGTCGTGGTGGGTTGAGGTTGGAGTGGTGGCGGGCGGAGGTTGGAGTGGTGGCGGGCGGAGGTTCAGTGGCTGGCGGCGGACGCGGTGGCGGGGTCCCACTTCTTGCCGAGGCTCTGGAGGTACGAGATGAGGGCGACGATCTCCCGGTCCGGGGAGACATAGCGCCCCTGGGCCTGGAGGTCCTTGGCGATTTCCTTCGCCTGCTCCTTCGCGAGGGTGTCGATCAGCGCGGGCGACCAGTTGGGGAACGGCACGCCCAGCGTCTTTTGCACGCGGATCTTCGCCGGCAGCGCGGCGTAGTCGGTCTGGTTCGCGAAGAGCCAGGGATAGGTCGGCATGTTGGAGCCGACGGAAATCTGCCGCGGGTTCTGCAGGTGGTCGAAGTGCCAGGCGTCATTGTATTTGCCTCCGACGCGGGCAAGGTCGGGGCCGTTGCGCTTCGAACCCCATTGGAACGGATGGTCCCAGATGGATTCGCCGAGCCGGGAGTATTCCCCGTAGCGCATGACGTCCGGCACCAGCGTGCGGATCATCTGCGAGTGGCAGAGATAACAGCCCTCGCGGACGTAGAGGTCGCGGCCGGCCAGCTCGAGCGGCGTGTAGGTGGTGGCGACCCGGTCCTCGGTCTGGAGGTGGCGGTCGATGGTCAGCATCGGGATGATCTGGATCATGCCGCCGGCGGCGACGGAAAGGAACACCAGCACGGTGAACGGCAGGGCGTTGATCAGGAGCTTGTCATACCACGCGGCCCAGGCGGTGCCGCGGGACTCGAAGTGCGCGATGGCCATCAGCACGCAAAGCGCGAGACCGAAGAAGCCGAGGATGTTCACCCAGCCGCTGGTGAAAAGCCAGGCGCAGGCGAGCGCCACGCCGAGCACGGTGAAAACCACGGGGGCATTGAAGATCGTGCCGACGGCGCCAAGATTCTCCTCCGCCGGGTGGGCCTCAATGTAGACCTCGATCGTGCCGTTGACGGCCGACGCGCCGCGGATCGTGCGCCACATGTTGTAGCCCATGATCAGGAAGCCGGTGAGGTAGAGCCCGCCGCCGATCACGCGCAGCAGCATCAGCGGCCGGATGGCGTTGAGGGTGTCGAGGAAGTTGGGATAGGTCAGGATGGTGCCGCCTTCCGACGTGGCGTTGAGCATCAAGCCCTGCGTGATGCCCGAGGCCCACATCGCGGAGATGTAGAGCAGGATCCCGGTCATCCCGATCCAGAAATGGAGGTTGGCGAGCCCGATCGAGTGGAGCGGCTTGTTCCAGAGGCGCGGGGCCAGCCAGTAGAACATGCCGGCCGCCATGAAGCCGTTCCAACCGAGCGCGCCGGCGTGGACGTGGGCGATGATCCAATCGGTATAGTGCGCGAGGGCGTTGACCGACTTGATCGAGAGCAGCGGGCCCTCGAAGGTGGCCATGCCGTAGAAGGTGACACCGGCGACGAAGAACTTGATGACGGGGTCGGTGCGGAGCTTGCCCCACGCGCCGCGGAGCGTGAGCAGGCCGTTGAGCATGCCACCCCAGGACGGCGCCCAGAGCATGAGCGAGAACGTCATGCCGAGCAACTGGAGCCAGTTGGGCAGCGCGGTGTTCAGGAGGTGGTGCGGGCCGGCCCAGATATAGACGAACACCAGCGACCAAAAGTGGATGACCGAAAGCCGGTAGGAGTACACCGGCCGCTCCGCCGCCTTCGGCAGGAAGTAGTACATGATGCCGAGGATCGGCGTGGTGAGGAAGAACGCCACGGCGTTGTGTCCATACCACCACTGCACGAGGGCGTCCTGCACGCCGCCGAAGACGGGGTAGCTGTGCGTCAGCGACGTCGGGATCGACAGATGGTTGACGATGTAAAGCATCGCCACGGTGATGATCGTCGCGATGTAGAACCAGAGGGCGACGTAGAGCGATTTCTCGTTCCGGCGGGCGAGGGTCCAGAAGAAATTGACCGCGAAGACGACCCAGATGAACGCGACGGCGATGTTGATGGGCCAGATGAGCTCGGCGTACTCCTTGCCGCGCGTCAGGCCGAGCGGCAGCGTGATGGCCGCGGCCACGATGATGAGCTGCCAGCCCCAGAAGTGGAGCTGCGAGAGGAAGTCGCTCGCGAGCCGCGCCTTCACCAGCCGCTGCGTCGAATAGTAGATCCCGGCGAACATCATGTTGCCGACGAAGGCGAAGATGACGGCGTTGGTGTGGAGCGGCCGCAGCCGGCCGAAGGTCAGGAACGAGGTGGCGAAGTTGGCCTGCCAGAAATTGAGCTGGGTCGCGATGAGGACGCCCACCAGCATGCCGACCACGCCCCAGATGAGGGAGGCGAGCATGAACTGGCGCACGATCTGATCGTTGAACTCGATGGTGGTTTTTTGTCCCGGGATAGTCATGGCGTGGAAGATCAGGTGTTGGAACCGGCCGCCCGGCGGCAACCGGCGCAGGGCGGATGCTCGCCGCGCTCGCACCCGCACCCAGCCGGCGCGGGGCCGGCCGCCAGCCGCGGCGATTCCTCGGCCAGCGGCAGGAGCGAATCGCGCTCGGCGCTGGCAAAACGCTGGCGGCGATGTTCGCGCCAAAAAAGCGCCACAAAAGTGAAGACCAGCCCAAGGCTGAAGAAGACCGTTATTGGTATGACTGACATGTGCGTGGAGGGAACTGGGCTCAGACTAGCCGGTTGCGGCCCACGCTGCTCCGCGCTTCTTGGCCAGCTGTGCGCACATCTTGGCGGGCGATGCGGCGAGGGCCCGGCGGGACGGCGGACGGGTGCGTGAGCGCCGCATGCCGCAGGCGTTCGCGGGCGCTGTCCCAGAACTCCAGGTCGCGCCCGACCGGGCGCCCGGCCTCCAGCCAGAGATAATAGGCGCATTTCTGGATGTCCTCCAATGGGACCTCGGGTGACGGATGTGGCAGGGGATGTCGGATCATGGCGGTTCCTCCGGTGCGGGCCCACCTTAGCACCTGGCGGCCGGAGCCGCTTCACGCTCCTTGCCCTTCACTCCGCACATCTTGTCCGGCAAGATATGCTTATCCTTGGGCAAGGCATGCCGAGCAGCGTCGCGGGCTCGGGCCCATAGTGGACAGCGTGGAAGAAGGCGCGATCAGTGTGCTGCAGCAACTGCGTCCGCTCATCAAGCAACGGTGGGAGACGCTGCTGCGTTGCGAGCCGGTGGTTTCGCCTCTGGCCAACCCCGACACGCTGGTCTTCCATATGGATGAGACCCTCGACCAGCTGCTCTCGGCGCTGCGCACGCGCTCCTTCCGGAACTGGCTCAAGCATCATCCGGTGTTGTTCATGCCGCTCCGGGACAACTGCAACTGCCACATCAACCCGCTGCTGGCCTACCATACGTCCGGCGACGCCGCGGTGCGCGAGGTCGCTGCCGCCGCGCTGGGCAGCGCCCTGCCGGAAACCCTGCTGCTTTATCACGGCCTGGCGCAGCGCGAGATCGAGGCGCTATGCGGCGCCTGCTGCCAGCGGGGCACGGAAGCCTGCGCCACCTACGGCGAGCTGCTGCCCGCGACCCGGCGCTGACGGCCGGCCGGCGTCACGCCACGCCGACCTTGCCGATCCGCTTGTCGCGCCACGTGGTGGGCGACTCCCCCTCGATCTTCCGGAACACCCGGTTGAACTGCGAGAGCGACTGGAAGCCCGCCTCGAACGCCGCCTCGCTGATCCGCTTGTGCGGGTTCTGGAGGAGGTTCTTAACCTTCTCGATCCGCACGCGGGCGAGGTAGTCGGTGAAGGTCAGGCCCGTGGCCTGCTTGAATATCTTGCAGAAGTAGAACGCGCTCGTGTTCACCGCGGACGAGACCTGCCGCAGCGAGATCTCCTCGCCTTGGTGCTCGGTGATGAAGATCTTGGCCTTCGCCACCATCGGCGAATCGACCTTGCCCCCCGTGACCACAAGCTGGTTGCTGAGGGTCGACAGGTGTTGCGCGAAGATCGTCAGCAGCCGCAGCACCGCCTCATATTGCCGCTTCTCCAGCACGCGGGTCTGGAAGAAGGCCTCCTCGAGCTGCTTCACGTCGATCTCCGCGCCGTACTTTAGCAACTGCGTGGTGGTGCGCGTGAACTGCTCCTTCGACGGCTTGTGCAGCAGGATCTGGCCGGTCTGGAGGAAGGCGATGACGTTCTCGCCCACCCGGACGGGCACGGCGGAATCACACAGACCCGCGAAGCACTTGAGGGTTTTGGGTTCCAGCGCGGCCTCCACCTCCACACGCTTCTGCAATTCCAGGCAAGCGGCGCACGATTTGTTCGTGGTGGCCATCAGCGCGCAGAAAGGATTCTCGTTCTTCACCCCGTGCAGCGGCAGATCGAGGGTTTCCAGCGCCCGGAGGGCCAGCGGCAGGCCCGTCGTCTCGTTGAACGCCTTTTGATAGTCGCGAAAAATTTCCGACCGCCGCAAGTGTTCGACCAGTTTGCGTGACGGCGTGGCGTGGTTGCCGGCGCTGTTCATCATCCGGAACCGATGTCATGTCCCGGGGTGCGGCGCAATGGATAAAACATTTCCGGGCGGCCGGCGGGTCCGTTCGCCGGCGGATAGCGCGTCCGTTAATGCGCCTTATGCGTTATTCTTTTGGTGCGTGAAACCCCGCACCGACCCCGTGCGTGCCACCCAAGTTTCTAATCGACAAAGCCGCCGCGGCTCCTTCTTTTCCAACCATGGCCACGCCCGAGAAAAAGTCCGTTTCCCCCGTCTCCCTCGTCATCGACTTGGTGTTCGTGGCGCTTGCGTTCACGATCTTCTACCGGCTGGTGAACTCCCACGTGCCTTCCAACGACCCCCTGATGATCCGGGTCTGGGGCGGCCTGGCCGCCGGCTGCATGAGCGGCGTGTTCTGGCTCGCCCTGCAGATGCTGAAGACCGTCTACCGTTTCCAGCGGGATTCGCGCAAGTAACCCGCCCGCGCCCGCCGGCGCCCCGGCGGCCCGCTTTCCCAACATGGCCGCCCCCCACCCCGCTCGCGCCGTTCCGGCTTCCGCCCACCCCCGCACCACCGTCGCGGTCGAGGACTATCTGGAAAAGATCGAACAGCTCATCGCCCGCAAGGGCTACGCCCGGGTCGTCGACATCGCAGCCGGGCTGAAGATCTCGCAGGCCAGCGTCACCGCCATGGTGCAGCGTCTCGACGCCGAGGGCTTCATCAAGTACGAGAAATACCGCGGCATGGTGCTCACGAGCAGCGGCCTCGAGGTCGCCCGCCGCATCGCCCACCGCCACGCGCTGCTGACCGATTTCCTCCGCGTGCTCGGCGTCTCGGACGAGAAGATCATCTATGAGGATGTCGAGGGCATGGAGCACCACATCAGCCCCGAGACCTTCCGGGCCATCGAGTCGCTTACGCGCTACCTCGAAAAGAATCCGGCGGTGGTCACGAAGCTCAAGGCCGGGGTCTGAGCGGGCTCCTTCCCGCGGCCCCCGCGGCGTTCAGCCCCCGCGCTTATCCCCGGCGAGGGGTCTGGGTTCAAGTACACGATTGGTTGACAACCGGGCGCATTGGTAGTTGTCAACCAATAGTATACTTAGGCCCGGGCCGCCGCGGCGCGGGGCTAGGCCGACTCCGTCATTGTCTCGATCCGGCGATCGGTGTCCTCCAGCCGGTCGGTGAGCTGCCGCATCATGACGACATCCCAGTGTTCCACGTGCCCGCGGCGGATCTTCTCCTCCAGCACCCGGCGGTATTCCCGCAGCCGCGCCAGTTCCTCCGCGGGGCGGGCCGCCCGCGACCCGGCGCCGAACCGGGCGCCGACATAAATCCCGAGCGTCACGACAAGGACCAGAACGATGGCGAGCGCCTCCATGATCGTGCAATGTCCCGTGGGGCGAATTCAGCGGAGACCCGCACCCTGCTCCACCTGTCGCCAGAAGCGCCGGAGCCGGTCGTTGACAAGCTCTGCCGCGTTGATGACCACCGCGTGCGACGCGCCCGGGATCAGCTCGAATGTCGCGTGGCCCAGCCGTTCCGCCAGTTCGCGGCCGAATTCAGGCAGGGCGATTGGATCCCGCCCGGCGCTGATGACCAAAGACGGAATTGAAGCCAGCTCGCCAAGGCGCGCGGAGATGTCGTGCCGGCTCAGGGCTTTCAATTGTTGCATCAGGACCGGTGGTGAGTCGGCCAGGTCGCGGCCGAACAACGCCCCGCAGCGCGCCGCCAGATCCCCACAGTCCACCGTGCGCAGGTAGGAAGCGGGAAAGATCATCTCCAGCATGGCGCGACGCCGCATGGCCCGCGAACCGATCCGGGTGCGCAGGCCGAGCCACATGATCCTCGGCGTCACCCGCGCGCCCTGGGCGCCGCGCGCGAACGTGCACAACAGCGACAGGGTCCTCACGCGCGCCGGGCGATCGAGCGCGAGTTGCTGCGCGACGATCCCGCCCATCGAATGGCCGACGACGTGCGCCGACTCCCAGCCGACGGCCTCCATCAACGCGGTCGCGTCCGCGGCCATCGTCTCGATCGTGACCGGACCGGGAGCGCTCCGGCCGATGCCGCGGTGGTCAAAGCGGAGAGTCTGGAATTCGTCCGCCAGCGCGTCGGTCTGCGGCTTCCAGCCGTCGCCGGCCACGCCCACGCCCTGGATGAACAGGACGGGCACGCCGCGGCCGGTCAGATCGTAGTGCAATTCACCGCGGTCTTGTCGGAGGGTGGACACGGGGGTCGTGGGCTGCCGGGCTGGTGATTTGACCGGCGGCTTCAGGCCGGGATGATGTCGTCCGGGTGGCGCTTGAAGCGCGAGGCTACGGGGATTGCCACCGCATAGAGCAGGATCAGTGGCGCGGCAAACAGGCTTTGGTTGATCGGGGCGGGCGTGGGTGTCACCACCGCCGCGATGATGAAGATGACCACGATCGCAGGCCGCCGGTATTTGCGCAGCGTGGCCGCCTCGACCAGCCCCAGGTAAACGGCCAGCACGACGAGGAGCGGAAACTCAAAAGCCGCGCCCATGCCCAGTACGAGCCACAGCAGCAGGTTATAGTAGTGGTCCGCAGTCCACGTCACGGTGTAGTGCATGAGTTGGTTCAGTTCATGCGCCACGCGGATAGTGCTCGGCGCCAGCAGGAAATAGCCGAACGACGCGCCGCCCAAGAACAGGACGAACGACGCAAGGCAAGTCGGCAACAGCACCTTCCTTTCCCGTTTGGTCAGCGCCGGGGCGACAAACTGCCCGACAAAGTACAAGATGAACGGCAGTGACATCACCGGGCCGCCGATGAGGCAGATGTCGATGATCACGCTGAACACGCCGATCGGACTGTGGCTGATCAGGTCCGTGTTCATCGCCGGAAGGCCGGCCTTCACCTGCATCAGGGGCCGGCTCAGGAACGCCCCGAAATCTTCGACGTAATACGAGATCAGTGTCACGAAGAGGGCGAACACCGCGGCGCACTTGATGAGGGTCCAGCGGAGGTCCTCCAGGTGGTCGAAGAAACCCATGATCTTCCTTCCCGGTTCCGGTGCGGCCTCCCCGGGGAGCGCGCTCAATGGGTCCGTCAGTTGCAGGTTGGTCGCTCAAGCCCCGACCTAGAAACAACTTTCCCCGGCTCCGGCAATCCCTGTCTTCCGGCCCGGCCCACCCGCTGAACCGGCGCGCCGACCGAGGCAAATCCCGTCCGGCCGCCGGGTTGGCCGGGCACTCCATGGGCTGCTTTCGGCAAATAATGCACAGCCAACCGCGTGAAAATTTGAAAATATCGACCGTTGTGACGGCCTCCGCCGTTGACACAGATTGGCGCCTGTTGTGCGCTGACCACTCCTATCGTTCGTTACATTCCAAATCCCATGGCCAAGAAATCACCCGCCAAAAAACCCGCCCGCAAGGCGGCTACCTCCAAGAAACCCGCCGCCAAGGCCCTCAAATGCGTCTATTCGTGGGGCGCCGGCAAAGCCGATGGCAATGGTTCGATGAAGAACCTCCTCGGCGGCAAGGGCGCCAATCTCCATGAGATGACGCGCATCGGTCTCCCCGTGCCCCCGGGCTTCACGATCACGACCGAGGTCTGCACCTATTTCTACGCCCACAAAAAGACCTACCCGAAGGAACTCGCCTCCCAGATGCAGGCCGGCGTGGCCAACATGGAGAAGATCATGGGTTGCAAGTTCGGCGACGCCGCCGGCATGCCCCTGCTCGTCGCCGTCCGTTCGGGCGCCCGCGACTCGATGCCGGGCATGATGGACACCATCCTCAACCTCGGCCTCAACGACAACACCGTCCTCGCCCTCGTCAGCGCCACCAAGAACGAGCGCTTCGCCTGGGACTGCTACCGCCGCTTCATCCAGATGTATGGCGACGTCGTGCTCGGTGTGCAGAAGGCCGAGAACGAGGATCACGAGCCGTTCGAGACCGTCATCCACAATTTCAAGCACGAGACCTACCACAAGGACATCGAGGACTCCAAGCTCACCGCCGCCGACCAGCAGGAGCTCGTCAAGCGTTTCAAGGCCCTCGTGCTCGAGCGCACCGGCCACGTGTTCCCCAACGACGTCTGGGAGCAGCTCCGCGGCGCCGCCGGCGCCGTCTTCGGCTCGTGGATGAACGACCGCGCCATCGTCTACCGCCGCAAATACAACATCCCGACCGAGTGGGGCACCGCGGTCAATGTGCAGGCGATGGTCTATGGCAACACCGGCGACAAGTCCGGTTCCGGCGTGGCCTTCACCCGCAACCCCGCCAACGGCACCAACGAATTCTACGGCGAGTTCCTGATCAACGCCCAGGGTGAGGATGTCGTCGCCGGCGTCCGCACGCCCGAGCCGGTCGCCGAGCTCAAGAAGCAGATGCCCGAGTCCTTCGCCCAGCTGATGAAGGTCCGCGCCCTCCTCGAGAAGCACTTCAAGGACGTCCAGGACATCGAGTTCACCATCCAGGACGGCAAGCTGTTCATG
>CAZZDB010000121.1:0-12177 GCA_964652485.1 uncultured Oleiharenicola sp. | reverse complement strand
GTGTGCAGGCCGGTGATGTTG
Organism: uncultured Oleiharenicola sp.; assembly: GCA_964652485.1. Lineage (GTDB taxonomy): Bacteria > Verrucomicrobiota > Verrucomicrobiia > Opitutales > Opitutaceae > Lacunisphaera. Next base: position 12,156 of record CAZZDB010000121.1, on the reverse strand, counting down.
CCGCCTTCGATCAGCTTATCCTCAAGTACCGCGAGCGGGTATATGGCGTCGTTTACAATCTGACTGCCAACCGTGAAGATGCATCGGATTTGACCCAGGATGCGTTCATCAAGGCCTTCCAGTCGATCACCCGGTTTCAGGGCCATTGCTCATTCTTCACCTGGCTCTATAAGATCGCGGTCAATACTACGCTAAGTCATCTTCGTAAGAATAGGTTGCGTACTTTTTTTAGTTTGGAAAAGCTCCACGAAGATGGCACCAATGCCCAAATCCTTGAACAACTCACGGACAAGAAGGGGGCGGACCGCGATACCCACCTCCGCGAGCTTCAGGAAAAATTGAACGAAGCACTCCAAAAATTGTCTATCCCACACCGAACCGTGATCACACTTTTTGAGATAGATGGACTCAGCCACTCCGAGATAGCCGAAGTCATGGGCTGCTCCGAAGGAACGGTCCGTTCCCGTCTTCATTACGCCAAGCAGTTCCTGCAAGGTGAACTCAGCAAATACCTTCGCTCCTGATCAACCGCATGATTCCTTCCGAACAACGCCCCAAAATCACCATCGAGGATCTTATCCGGCTCAAGCGGGCTGAACGCCCCGTGCCTGAGTTCTGGGTGAATTTTGAACGTGAACTACGCCAGAAGCAGCTCGCGGCACTTATCGAGAAGCGTCCGTGGTGGCAGGGACTGCCGCAGTTCTTCGCCCGCCGCGCCTATTTGCCCGTCGGTGCCACGGCCATCCTCGCCTTCACGCTCGTTTCGGTCAGATATTATACGCCGGCGCTAATCACCCAGGCGGATACGGGCCCGGGTCTCGGGGCTAAAGTGGCGGTCAATCGTCAGATCGCCTCCGTGACCTTGGCTCCAATGTCCGTGCCGGTGTCCTCGCCGTTGGTCAACCGGAGCGAGGAGACCGTTGCCCGGAATGAAGCAGGCAAAGAGGCCACGGTTACGGTCGTCGCGGAATCGACCGCACCCGCCCATGCGGACGTGGCGATGGCTTCGTCGATCACGCCAGCCGCTACGCCCGAGACGCCCTCTTCCCGCTACATTGCCACCAACCTTGACCGCTTGGAACAGACTGATCCCGAGTTGATTCAGGCCGTGATGGGCAGCCGCTTGAGTGCGCCGGCCCGGGTGCAAACCGCCTCCGCCATGCTGCCCGAGTTGGGCTCCATTCCGGCCGACGGCTCCAAACGCAGCCGCATCCTGGCCCAATATTCCGACCGGCAGCTCAATCCGGTGCCGACGGCACCGGAACAGGTGCGCGAACGCCTCGCGCGGCGCCTTGGCGACAGCGAGATCACCGACCGCATCAGCCGCGTTGGCCTGAAAGGCGACCAGGTTTCCCTCGGCCTGACCCTGCGGCTGTAACCAAGCAGTGATTGTCCCGACCCCGCCGATCCTGGCGGGGTTTTTTGTTATCCGCTTACTTCTCCGGCACACAAATGCCGCAGACGTTGACAAAGAAGTCCGTGCCCTTGTCGTCCACCAGGATGAACGCCGGGAAATCCTTCACCTCGATCTTCCAGACCGCCTCCATGCCGAGATCGGCATAGTCGAGCACCTCGACCTTGGTGATGTTGTCCTGCGCGAGGATGGCGGCCGGGCCGCCGATGCTGCCGAGATAAAAGCCGCCGTGCTTCTTGCAGGCGTCGGTGACGGCCTTGCTGCGGTTGCCCTTGGCGAGCATGACCATCGAGCCGCCGTGTGATTGGAAGAGGTCAACGTAGCTGTCCATGCGGCCGGCGGTAGTCGGCCCGAAGGAGCCCGAGGCGAAACCGGTCGGTGTCTTGGCCGGACCGGCGTAGTAGATCGGGTGGTTTTTCGCGTACTCGGGCAGGCCTTGGCCGGCGTCGATGCGCTCCTTCAGCTTCGCGTGTGCGCTGTCGCGGGCCACGACCATGGTGCCGGTGAGTGACACGCGGGTGGTCACCGGGTGCTGCGAGAGCTCTGCGAGGATGTCCTTCATGGGCCGGTTCAGATCGATGCGTACAAAGTTGTCGTCCTTGAATGCGCGCAGCTCCGGCGGGATGAAGCGGCCGGGATCCGGCTCCATCTTCTCGAGAAAGAGGCCGTCCTTCGTGATCTTGGCCTTGATGTTGCGGTCGGCGCTGCATGACACCCCCATGCCGACCGGGCAGCTGGCGCCATGGCGCGGCAACCGCACGACGCGCACGTCGAGGGCGAAATACTTGCCGCCAAACTGAGCCCCCACGCCGCTCTGCTGCGCGAGCTTCAGCACCTTTTCCTCCATCGCCACGTCGCGAAAGGCCCGCCCGTGCTCGTTGCCGCTCGTTGGCAGGGAGTCGAGGTACTTGGTCGTGGCGAGCTTCAAGGTCTTCATGCACGCCTCGGCGCTGGTGCCACCGATGACGAACACCAGGTGATATGGCGGGCAGGCTGAGGTGCCGAGCAGCGGCATCTTCTCGACAAAGAATTTCTCGAGGCTCTTCGGGTTCAGCAGCGCCTTGGTCTCCTGGAAGAGGAACAGCTTGTTCGCCGAGCCGCCACCCTTGGCCACGAAGAGGAATTCATATTTTGCCCCTTCGGTGGCAAAAACATCGATCTGCGCCGGCAGATTGGTGCCGGTGTTGACCTCCTTGAACAGGTCGAGCGGCGCGACTTGCGAATAGCGCAGGTTCTCCTTGGTGTAGCACTCGTAGACGCCTCGCGCCAGCTGTTCGGCGTCGTTGGCCCCGGTCCAGACCTGCTGGCCCTTCTTGGCGAAGATCGCGCAGGTGCCCGTGTCCTGGCACATGGGCAGGATGCCACGCGCGGCGATCTCGGCGTTCTTGAGCAGCGTCAGCGCCACATAGCGGTCGTTGTTGGATGCCTCGGGATCCTTCAGGATGGCGGCCACCTGCTCGAGATGCGTTGCGCGAAGGAAGAAATTCGTGTCGTGAAATGCTTCGCGCGCCAGATAGGCCAGTGCTTCCGGGGCGACCTTCAGTATCTCCCGGCCTTCGAAAGTGGCGGAGGTCACACCCTCCTTGGATAGGAGGCGATACTCGGTGTCGTCCGCCCCGAGGGGCAGCGGATCCTGATAGACGAACGGCGGAGTTGGCATCCCGTGACCCTAGCCGAAACCCGGCCTGTGACAAGCAGGCGCGCGCAAGGCATGACGCCTATAAGACCTCGCCGAACCGGCATTAACGGGACGCTCAGAGAATCTTCAGCTTCGGCAAATCCTGCACGTCGATGTAGCCGACGGGCCTCCCCTTGGCGTCGACAGCGAACAGGTCAGAGATCTTCATTTGCTGGAAGATCTTCAACGCCTCCACGGCCAGGGCGTCGGCGGCCACGGTCTTGCCGCCCTGGGTCATGAAGCCGACTACCGGTTTCAGGAGGAAATCCGCCCCGCCGTTCAGGGCGCTTCGCCGAAAATCCCCGTCCGTGAAAATGCCGATCAACCGGCCCTTCACATCCACCAGGGCCACGGCGCCGGCTTTGGCCTTGGTCATCGCGAAGATCGCCGCCTGCACGGTTGTCCTGGCCGCCTTCAGTATGGGACAGGCCTCGCCCGTGCGCATGATGTCCTTCACCCGCAGCAGCAGGGTCATGCCAAGAGTTCCGGCGGGATGGTATTTCGCAAAATCCTCGCGCGTCAGGCCGCGACTCTCCAGCAGCACCATCGCCAGCGCATCGCCGAGAGCGAGCGCTGCCGTCGTGCTGGCCGTCGGCGCCAGGGCAAGGGGACACGCCTCGCGCGGCGCGGAGTAGACGAGCCGGTAATCGGATCCGCGGGCCAGCTCGCTGTCCGTCGCACCCGTGAGCGCTACGGTCTTGAGGCCGAACTTCTCGAACAAGGGCAGCAGCCGCAGCATCTCCTCGCTTGCCCCGCCGTTGCTCAGCAGGATCGCCAGGTCGCCGGCCGCGCACAGCCCCAGGTCGCCGTGCAGTGCCTGCGTCGGATCGAGAAAGCACGAGGGCACGCCGGTGCTATTGAAGGTCCCGGCCAGTTTTTGGGCGATGGGCGCGTTTTTCCCGACACCGGAGATGATCAACTTGCGGCCCGCCGCGACGCTTGTCTCCACAGCCCGCACCACGGCCACAAAATCCTGGTTCAAGATCGCCGCGGTGGCGTCGAGGGCCTCGCGTTCGATCGCGAGGCATCGGCGGGCCTTGGCAAGGATGGTGGCGGGACGAAGTGGCATCAAAAACTTGTGTTGGCTCGGAGCAGGCGCAAACGTATCCGGCGTCCCTCCTCGTTCAATTCATTTCCAATCGTGCCACGTGCCGTCACCGCCCTTCGCTCCTTGTTCCTTCCCGTGCTGGGGATGCTGGCGCTGGGGCTGGCGGGTTGCGGCGACAGCGAGCGGTTGTCCTATGCCACTGAGGTCGACGAACCGGCCTACCGCGAGGGCACGGCGCTGCTGAAGTCGGGCCGGAAGCAGGAGGCGCTGAGTTCCTTCCTCAAGGTCATCGCGAAGCGTGGTGACGATGCCGCGGAGTCACATCTCGAGGTCGGCCTGCTCTACCTGCAGCACATCAACGATCCGCTCTCGGCAATCTACCATTTCAAGAAATACCTCGCGCTGCGGCCCAACAGCCCGCAGGCGCCGCTCGTCAAGCAGCGCATCGACGCCGCCACCCGCGAGTTCGCCCGGACGCTGCCCGCGCAGCCGCTCGAGAACCAGCTGCAGCGGGTGGACCTCGTCGCGACCCTTGAACGGTTCAAGCAGGAGAACGAGTCGCTCAAGCGGGAACTCGCTGACCTGAAGGCCAGCCGGGGCAACGCGGTGGTCGCCGCCCCGGAGGAGACCGCGGCGCCGGCGTCCAGCGGAGCCGCCGGACGATTCAATCTTTCCACCGATTCCATCCCGGTGGTGCATACGCGGCCATTGCCGCCGGCCCCGGCCCGCACTGTGGCGCCTGCGGTTTCGCGCGTGACGCCGGCTTCCGCCAAGGCTTCCGTTCCTCCGGACGCCCAACCGGCCGGCATCCGCCGGCATGTGGTCCAGCCGGGCGAGACCCTGTCGAAGATCGCGCAGAAATATTACAGCAACCGCGCGAAGTGGCGCGAGATCTACTCGGCGAACCGTGATGTGATGAAGAACGAGGCCGACCTCAAGGTCGGCATGGAACTAAAGATTCCCTGACCGCCCCCAGGCCCCTGCCAGCGCCTGTTCAAGATCGGCCACCAGGTCGCCGGCGTCCTCGATGCCGACCGACAGACGCAGAAGATCCACCGGTGTGGGGCTGTCGGCCCCCTCCACGCTGGCGCGGTGTTCGATGAGGCTTTCCACGCCGCCGAGCGACGTCGCGCGCTTCCACAATTTTACCCGGGCCGCGACCGCGATGGCCGCGGCCTCGCCGGCGCTCACGCGGATTGACAGCATGCCGCCGAATCCACCCTGCATCTGGCGCGCCGCCACGGCGTGACCGGGTGCTGCGGGGAGGCCGGGATAGAGCACGGCGGAAACCTTTGGGTGCGTGGTAAAATGCTCCGCAATTTGCTGGGCACTGCGGCACGCCAGCGGCACGCGCACATAGAGGGTCCGCATGCCGCGCAACAGCAGCCAAGCCTCGAAGGCTCCGGGGATCGCCCCGCCGTTCTTCCGGCCGGCCTTGATCCGGTGCCAGAACTCATCGTCCTTGGCCGTCACCAGCGCGCCGGCCACCACGTCGGAGTGGCCGTTGAGGTATTTTGTGGCCGAGTGCATCACGAGATCGGCGCCCAGCGTGATCGGCTGCGTGAGCACCGGAGAGGCGGTGGTCGAGTCCACGGCGAGACGGGCGCCGGCCCGGTGCGCGATCTCAGCGGCCGCGACGATGTCGGTGATGATCCAGGTGGGATTGGCTGGTGTCTCAATCCAGACGAGTTTGGTCCGGCCCGGCTGCACTGCGCGGGCGATGGCGGCGGAATCGTTCGCGTCCACCAAATCGACCTGGAGACCCCATTCGGTTGCGTGCCCCAGCAGCCAGTGGCGCAGGGCCCAGTACATGATCCGGGACGCGACGACGTGATCACCCGGCTTGAGCGCCATGAACGCCGTCGTGGCCGCCGCCATGCCCGAGCTGAACAGCATCGTGCCCGCGCCTTTTTCCAAGTGATTGAGCAAGGCCTCGGCGGGCTCGAAGGTCGGGTTGTCGGCTCGCGCGTAGATGCGGCCCGAACGGAACTGATTGTCCTCGTCGCGCAGAAAGGTCGTGGCGGTATGCAGGGCAGGGGAGATGGCCCGCGTCTGCTCGTCGACCAGCCCGAGGGCTTGGGCGGCGGCACTGGCGGGTCTGATGTGATCGGGGTCCACGCCGGTAGTGGAGCAGAAACCAGGTGACCGCACAATGCTCGGGTCTTGAAACCCGGCCCGGCGATGCCTCAACTGTCCCCCATGCCCGGCACCTCCCGTCGCACCTCCGTCTTCACCGAATCTCTCATCCGGGAGATGACGCGCGTCGCCCTCCGATACGACGCCGTCAACCTGTCGCAGGGCTTTCCCGATTTCAACCCGCCCCGAGTCATCCTCGATGCCGCCAAGGCCGAGATGGACGGCGACCATCACCAGTATGCCATCACGTGGGGTGCGCCGCCGCTGCGTGAGGCACTGGCGGCCAAGCTCACGCGCTGCACCGGCCTGCCGTGCGATCCCAACGCCAACCTTATCGTCACCTGCGGCGCGACGGAGGCGATGATGGTGGCGATCATGACGGTCACCGACGTCGGCGATCGAATCGGCCTTTTCTCGCCGTTCTACGAAAACTACAGTGCGGATGCCATTCTCTCGGGCGTGACGCCCGTTTATGCGACGCTCCGGCCGCCGGATTACCGCTTTGACCCTGCGGAGCTGAGGAAAGTCTTTGCCAGCGGCATCAAGGCTTTCGTGCTCTGCAATCCGTCAAACCCCACGGGCAAGGTCTTTACCCGACCCGAACTCGAACAGATCGCTGCGCTCGCGCAGGAGTTCGACGTCTGGATCATCACGGACGAGGTCTACGAGCACATAGTCTTTGCGCCGCATACGCACACCTACCTGTCCGCCCTGCCCGGCATGGCGGAACGCACCATCATGTGCAGCTCGCTGTCCAAGACGTTCGCCATCACCGGCTGGCGGCTCGGCTATGTGTTCGCTTCACCCTCGTTCGTGGCCCAGGGCCGCAAGGTCCATGATTTTCTGACGGTGGGCGCGGCCGCCCCGCTGCAACACGCGATTGTCGCCGGTCTGGAGCTGCCGGAGGGTTACTATACGGGTCTCGCGCAGGAATACGCGGTGCGTCGTGACATTTTGCTCGGCTACCTGGACAAAACGGGCCTGGGCTACACGCGGCCGCAAGGCGCCTACTTTGTAATGCTGGATATCTCACCCTTCGGCTATGCCAGCGACATCGAGTTCGCCCGGTGGATGACGAAGGAGATCGGCGTCGCGCCGGTGCCCGGCTCGGTGTTCTTCCACGAGGCCGAGCATCGCTACGTGCGGCTCAACTTCGCCAAGAAGGATGCCACCCTGCACGCCGCCGGTGAGCGGCTGTTGAAGCTGAAACGGTAGGACGGCGTTACAGCGCGCCGATCGATTCGTCGAGGACGGCGAGCAGGAAGTCGGCGTCGGCCTGGGTGATGTTCATCGGCGGGGCGAAGCGGATGGTCTGTCCCCAGAGGCCGCCCTTGCCGAGCAGCAGGCCGAGCTCGCGGGCGTTCTCGACCACCTGGGCGCACGGCTCCTTGGCGGGCTCCTTGGTCACGCGGTCCTTCACGAACTCGATGCCAAGCATCAAGCCCTTGCCGCGAACGTCGCCGATAACCGGGTATTTCGACTTCAGCTTGTTGAGCCCGGCGATGATGTAGTTGCCCAAAGCGAGGGAGTTGGCCTGCAGGTTTTCCCGCTCGATCACCTCGAGCACGGCCTTGCCGATGGCACTGACCACCGGGTTGCCACCGAAAGTGTTGAAGTGGGTCTTTTGCGCCAGCATGCCGGCTATCTTCGGGGTGGTGACGACGGCCGCGAGCGGGGCGCCGTTGCCGATGCCCTTGGCCATCGTGACAATGTCGGGGATGACTCCCTGGGTCTCGAAGCCCCAGAAATGCGTGCCGGTGCGCCCAAAGCCGGTCTGTACCTCGTCGGCGATGCAAACACCGCCGGCCGCGCGCACATGCGCGTAGGCGTGCTGCAGATAACCGTCGGGAAATACCACGAAACCGCCCACACCTTGGATGGACTCGGCGATGAAGCCCGCGACCTTGCCCGGCGTGGTGTAATCGATGACCTGCTTGACGTCGTCGGCGTATTTCGGACCGGCGTCCGGGTCGTCGTAGCCATAGAGGCCGCGGTAAGGATAGGGCGCGACGGTATGGTGAACGCCGAAGCTATGCGGCACGTTGAACTTCCAGGCGCTGTTGGCGGTGACCCCCATACCGGAGGCGTTGCCACCGTGATAGGCGTTGCGCAATGCGATGATATCGTAGTTGCCCGTGTAAAGCCGGGCCATGAGCAACGCGAGGTCGTTGGCCTCAGAGCCCGAGTTGACGAAGTAGCAAACCTTGAGGTCGCCGGGCATCTTGGACGCAAGCTTCTCGGCATACTGCGAGATGTTCGGATGCAGGTAGAGCGTGGTTGCGTGCTGCAGGGTTTCATTCTGCTGGTTGGCCGCCGCCACGACGTGGGGGTGGCAGTGGCCGACGCTGACCGTTACGATGCCACCGAGGCCGTCGAGGTAACGCTTGCCGGTGTGGTCCCAGACGAACTGCATCTTCCCCTCGACGACCATGATCGGTTGCTTGTAGTAGAGCAGGATGCCGGGGTTGAGGTATTGCTTGCGCAATGCCAGCACTTGGTCGGCGGACGGCCCGGTGTAGGGCGCGGGTTGGTGGCTGCAGGGAGGGAGGGGGATGCTTTTCATGGGTGGATTCGGGCGGGAGGCAACGGGGTGAACAACAGAAAGTCAGCGATCTGGTTTCCGTGGGCCTTGTTACTTGTGGGGAAAACGATCAATCAACTTTTGGGGGCGAGTTTGCGGAGCACAACATAGACGGTGAAGCCGAGGCCGAAGCCGACGAACCACGCGTAGTTGTAGAGACCGAGCAGGAACGGCCACGTGCCCGTGCCGTCGATGACGTGCACCTGGACCAGGAAGCCCGGCAGCGAGGGAAGGACGGCGACGATCAACGCCAGCAGGGAAACGACGCTGAAACCGTTCGTGTAACCATACTCGCCATCCGGGCTGTAAAGGCCGACGACGTCAAGCCGGCGGCGGCGGACCACGAAGTAGTCGGCAATCATGATGCCGCCGATGGGCCCAAGCAGCGCACTGTAAGCGATGAGCCAGATGAAAATGTAGCCGTTCGGGTCGGCAACCAGCTTCCAAGGCATCATGATGATGCCGACCAAGCCGGTGATGAGCCCGCCGATGCGGAATGAGATCTTTTTTGGCGCCAGGTGGGCGAAGTCGTTGGCGGGGCTCACGACGTTGGCGGCGATGTTGGTGGCCAGGGTGGCGAGGCAGAGCGCGACCATGGCGCCGACGAGCACGACCGGATCCTTGAAGCGGGTAAGGACGTCGACGGGATCCCAGATGGTCTTGCCGTAGATGATCGTGGTGGCGGAGGTGACCGCGACGCCGATGAACGAGTAGAGCGCCATCGTCAGCGGAAGGCCGATGGCCTGGCCCCACAGCTGGTCGCGCTGTTTGTACGCGTAGCGGGAGAAGTCGGGTATATTGAGCGAAAGCGTGGCCCAGAAACCGATCATGCCGGTGAGGGCGGGGAAGAAGAACCCCCAGAACTGGCCGGCCTTCGGTTGGCCGGCTTCGAAGGCCGACGGCTGTGAAAGGATCGGACCGAAGCCACCTGCGGCGCGCCATGCCCACCAGAGCAGCAGCAGCCCGAGAGCGAGCAGCAGCGGAGCCTTGATGTTCAGCAACACGCGGATCGAATCTATGCCCTTGTAGATGATTAACATGTTGATGCTCCAGAAGAGCATGAAGCAGGCGAATTCCGGTGCGGCGATGCCGAGCGCACCGGCACTACCGGACGCCGCGATGCCGGGCCAGAAGACTGCGATGATCTTGTAGATCGCCTCACCGCCGATGTAGGTCTGGATGCCAAACCAGCCGCACGCCACGAACGCCCGCATCAGGGCGGGGATGTTCGCACCTCTCGTGCCGAACGAGGCGCGGCAGAACACCGGGAACGGAATGCCATATTTCGTTCCGGCGTGGGCATTGAGCACCATCGGGACGAGCACGATCAGGTTGCCGAGGAAGATGGTCAGGACCGCCTGCCACCAGTTCATGCCGCCGCCGATGAGCGACGATGCGAGCATGTAGGTCGGGATGCACGCCGACATCGAGATCCACAGGGCCGCGAAGCTCAGCACGCCCCACTTGCGGCCGCTGGCCGGGACGGGTGCAAGGTCGGCGTTGCAGAGGTGCGAGTGCTGGATGACCGAGAGGTCGAGCTCGACGTCGGGGGCGTTTTCGCGGAGACCGGAGTCAATGGACATGATGGTCAAAAATGGCTCCGCTTGCGCTGCAGGAACCGGCCGCGGCCGAGCGTGCCCACGAACTTCCCGTCGCGCGCCGCGATCTGGCCGCGCACGGTCACGACGCTCGAGCGGCCCTCGAGCCTCCAGCCCTCGAAGGCGCTGTAGTCCACGTTCATCGTCTGGTTCTTCACCGAGATCGTACCGCGATAATCGGGATCGAAAACCACCAGGTCGGCGTCCGCGCCGGGTTGGATGGCGCCCTTGCGCGGGAAGAGGCCGAAGAGCTTCGCGACCTGCGTGCTCGCGACATTGACAAGGGTGTGCAGATCGATCTTTCCAGCCTTGACGCCGTAAGTGTAGAGCAGGTTGATGCGCTCCTCAAGCGAAGGAATGCCGTTGGGAATCTTGGTGAAGTCGTCCCGGCCCATCGGTTTTTGCTGGAGGAAGTCGAACGGCGCGTGGTCGGTTGCGACCGTCTGGATGAGGCCGTCGCGCAGGCCGTTCCAGAGCACACCTTGGTTGCGGACGTCGCGCAACGGTGGCGACATCACGTATTTCGCGCCCTCGAAATCCGGCCGCTCGGCGTAGGTCTTGTCGAGGGTGAGGTATTGGATGAGGGTCTCGACACCCACCCGCACGCCGCGCTGGCGCGCGGCGATCGCCTGGTCGAGCGCCTCCTTGCAACTGAGGTGGACGATGTAGGTGGCGGCGCCCGTCAGCTCGGCGAACGTCATCAGGTGGTGTACGCCCTCGGCCTCGACCGCCGGCGGTCGGCTCTCGTGGTGCTGGCCCGGGTCGGTCTTGCCGGCGGCAAGCAGCTCCTTGCAGCGCTCGGCCACGAGGGTCTCGTTCTCGCAGTGGGCGGTGACGATGACCCCAAGCTCCTTGGCCAGCTTGAGCGTGCGGTAGAGCTCCGTGTCGTCGACGCCGAACGCCCCCTTGTAAGCGAGGAAGATCTTGAAGGAGCTGATGCCGCGGCGGACGATCTCGCGGAGCTGTGCCTCGGTGCCACCGTCGAACTTGGTCACGCCCATGTGGAAGGTGAAATCGCAGGCCGATTTGCCCACCGCCTGGCTCATCCACAGCTCGAAGCTCTTGAGCGCATCGTCGGCGCGCGCCGGGCAGCACATCTCGATGAGCGTGGTCGTGCCGCCGACCAGCGCAGCCTTGGAGCCGGTTTCATAGGTGTCCTTTGAGAACGTGCCCATAAACGGCAGGTAGATGTGCACGTGCGGGTCGATGAAGCCCGGGAAGACAATCTTTCCCTGCGCGTCGATGACCTCGGTGCCGGCCGGAGCGCTGAGGTTGCGGTCGATCCTGGTGATCGCCTCGCCCTCGCACCAGATGTCGGCGACGTAGCGGCTGTCAGCGGTTACGATTTCTCCGTTTTTGATCAGTAGGCTCATTGGAGAAGAGTTTTGGTCACGGATTGTACGGTTGGAGCCCGTTGTCTGTCATCCCGGGTGCAGCGAAGGGCCGGTCGTGTGTTCGGGTGCGGGGAATCATTCCGGATTCTTCGTTTCGCCCAGAAGGACAAATGACGGTGGATTGGTTTCGGTCCGTGTTCATCTGTGTAGTCCGTGGTCTAAAAAAAGTCCGTCATTTCTTCCAGACATCGCCGACGTCGCCGCCAAACCAGCGGGACGAGACGACCTTCTGCTGGGTGTAGAACTGGATGCTTTCCTTCCCCTGAATGTGGAGGTCGCCGTAGAAGGAGTCGTCCCAGCCGGTGAA
>CAZZDB010000120.1:0-12180 GCA_964652485.1 uncultured Oleiharenicola sp. | reverse complement strand
ATTCCAGATACAAGGGCAGCAAGGTCGCCATCAATAGTAGGATCCGGGTCAGGCTGTGGTGTTGGACTGCGGAGATGTAGTAAACCAGGGAGGCGACCCAGGCCAGGCCGAGACCCACGGGCAGGTAGGAGACGCGGTGGCCGGCGAAGGCACGCAAGCCTCGTCCGTAGAGCATAGGGAAAAGGGCGAAGCAGAGATTGGAGCCCAGCGTGACCAGGAGTGGAGGCAGCAGGGACGAGTAAGCCGACAGGGTGAAGGCGATGCACTGACCCACGCAGGCAATCGTCCAGTACAGGAATCCCGGATAGGGCTTGCCCGAGACCTGCACCATCACCATGCAGCAGCTCAGGACCCCCATCAGTGCGCTGCACACCAGAAATACGCTGATCATGTCGAGCTGGAAATCCATGGGGATGGAAGCAGGGGAGGGCGGCGGGTGGGTCGATGCGGCGCCTAAGACTTATGATAGTCACGCAATCCTGCGGCTCGCGAGAATATTTGTCGGGTTCAAACGGGCGGAATCCATTCCGGCGGCTGGCGAAACTCACCGGCCGCAGTCAAACCTGCGACCGAATGACTCGCCAGCGTCGCCACCATGCTGCTTTGCGCGGCAGTGTTCGCCTGTGCGCTTCCGGTGCGGCGGGCGACCAGGATCGACGTGGCGAAGCTGCTCAGAAGCGAATAGAAAACCTGCCCTGGCCGGCCGTCGCCCGGACTGACGCAGTAGTCCTACCTCGTTTCTGATTTCCGGACCGGATTCCTCAGGGTTGGCGGAGCGAGGGGAGGAGAGGTGGGAACGCAGTCCGTGGAAGGCGGCGGTCTGCGGCCATGTTAATGCTCCTGATGGCCGATTTCACGATCTCCGCTTTGCGAGCAGCTTTTGCCGGGGTGCGACCTCCAGCATCACGGCGATGAAATTGGCGGTGAGCGGCGAGGCTTGGTCGCCGCGCCAGAGCGCGTGCAATGCCACCTCGAGGTCGGCTCCGGCCTCCTTGAGCGGCTTCAAGACCAGGTCCCGGCTTTGCGACAGACTGCCAAATTCCGCGAGGAGCGACACACCCAGTCCGCTCTCGAGCGTGGCGCGAAACGCCTCCACCCCTTCGATCTGCTGGGGTGCTTTCATCTTCAATCCGCGGGCCGCGAAGAACTGGCGCATGATCTCCCCCTGCACCGAGGCGGCGCCCTTCTTCGCCACGAAACACAAAAGCTGCTCCCGGAGCAGGTCGGCCAGCGCCACGCGCGTTGAACGGGCCAGCGGGTGGCTCCGGCCCATCACGACCCGGATCGGTGAGCGGGCCACCTCGACGTTTCTCAGGTTCCGCGGCGGGGGCAGGCCCCGGGCGACGGTGAATCCGATCTGGATGGTTCCCGCCTCCAGCGCCGCCAGCTGCTCCGTGATCGGCATCTCGACCAGAACCACCTCGACCTCGGGATATTTTTCGCGAAACGCCTTCAGGCTCGCGGGCATGAGCCCCATGAAGATCGGCGCGAAATAGCCGATGGTCAGGCGCCCGCGGCGACCCTTCGCCGCTTCCTGCGCCACCACCACCGCTTGTTGGGCGTGCGCCAGGATCAGGCGGACCTCGGCGAGAAATGCCGCGCCCGCGTCGGTGAGCCGCACTCCGGCGGTGTTGCGGTCGAGCAGCTTCACGCCCAGCTCGTATTCCAGGTCCTTGATCTGGCTGCTCAGCGCCGGCTGCGCCACGCGCAGGCGCCCGGCCGCCTTGCGGTAGTTCAACTCCTCGGCGACCGCCGCGAAGTAGCGCAGATGTCTCAGCTCCATGCGCCGACTCTGATAGGAAAAAGCGCTCACCCTAGAAAGAACAAAGTCATTCCGGCCGCGGTGGGTTGCTGCTATTCTCCATGTAACCCGGCCCGACCACGAGCCGGGGAAACCAAGATCGCCTTCCTCTTCCACGCCATGAACTCCGTTGCCGCCACCATTCCCACCCCATCCGACTTTACCGTCGCCGCGCCCGGGCGCCCGGTGGTCCAGCCCGAGGCGACGGCCCCGGTCCGCGGGCTCCCGTGGCGCCGGATCTTGGGCGGTGCGGCGCTGGTCGTCGCCGTCGGCGCAGCCCTCGGGGGCTACCTCTATCACGCCGCCGGCCTCGAAAGCACCGACGACTCCTTCTTGGAAGGCAATCTTCATCCCGTCAGCGCGCGCATCAATGGCACCGTCAGCCGCGTGCTGGTGGACGACAATGCCCACGTCGAGGCCGGCCAGCCGCTCGTCGAACTTGATCCCGCCGACCTGAAGCTCGCAGTGCAGGGCGCCGAGGCGGACCTCGCCCAGGCCCGCGCGACTGCCATGCAGGTCACGGCGCAGATCGCCCGCGCCCAGGCGGATATCGAGGCCGCCACCGCTCGCATTGCGCAGGGCGCGGCCCAGCTCAAGCGGGTCGAGGTCGACTTTCACCGCATGGAGGCGCTCGCCGCGGACAACGTGGCCGCCATTTCCCGGCAAGAATTCGATTCGGCCCGAGCCCAGTTTGATTCCGCCCAGGCTACCCAGCAGTCCCTGATCGCCGAGAAGATCTCCGTCGAGGCTGGACTCGCCGCCGCGCAGTCGCAGCGTGCCGTGGCCCTCGCCCAGATCCAGAAGGCCGAGTCCGCGCTCGGCACGGCGAGGCTGCAGGCCGGCTACGCCGTCGTCTGCGCCCCGAGCGCCGGCCGCGTCGCGCGCAAGAGCGTCGAGGTCGGTCAGAGGCTCCAGCCGGGCCAGCCGGTGATGTCGGTGGTGAGCGATGACGTCTGGGTCGTGGCCAATTTCAAGGAGAACCAGCTCGCCCATCTGCGGGTTGGCGAAAAGGTCGAGGTTCAGCTCGACGCCTTGCCGGGCCATGTCTTCCAGGGTGTGGTCGAGAGCTTCTCGCCCGGCACTGGGGCGAAGTTCTCACTCCTGCCGCCGGACAATGCGACAGGCAACTTCACGAAGGTCGTCCAACGCGTGCCCGTGAAGATCGTGTTCACCGCCGGCTCCGTCGGCCCCATGGCCGCCCGCCTGGTGCCGGGCCTGTCGGCTGATGTCACCGTCAGTATCCGTGAGTGACGCGGACGATCTTTCCGCCCGATCCACCCATGAATGCCGCCACCACAACCGATGCCGCCGTCGCTCCCGGTGATTCCGTGGGCACCGCGGCATGGATCGGCACCGTCGGGGCGCTGCTCGGTGCCTTCATGGCGGTGCTGGACATCCAGATCACAAACTCGTCGTTGCGCGACATCTCCGGGGCCATCGGGGCCGCGCTCGATGAAAGCTCGTGGATCTCGATCTCCTATCTGGTGCCCGAGATCATCGTCATCCCGCTCACGGGATGGATCGCCTCCGTGCTCGGGTTGCGTCGCTACCTGATGATCACGTCGGCGCTGTTCCTGGTGTTCTCCGTGCTCTGCGGACATGCGTGGAGCCTCGGCAGCATGATCACATTCCGCGCTGGGCAGGGCTTCTTCGGCGGCGCGTTGATCCCGCTGGCTTTCACCACGGTGCTGCAGATGCTGCCGCCGGCGAAGCATGCGAAGGGTTTCGCGATGTTCGGACTGACGGCGGTCTTTGCCCCGTCCATCGGGCCGAGCGTGGGTGGCTGGCTGACGGACCACTGGGGCTGGGAGTGGAATTTCTATTTGAACGTCGTGCTCGGGCCGTTTCTGCTCGGCGCCGTCTGGTATGGTCTGCCGGCAGCGCCGGCGCGCTGGAGGAAAATCCGCGAAGTGGACGGCTGGGGCATGGTGTTGATGGCACTCGGTCTCGGCGCGCTGACGACGCTGCTGGAGGAGGGCACGCGGGACGACTGGTTTGGCTCGCCGTTCATCCGCACCCTGGCGGTCATCGCAGGTGTCACGCTGCCGCTCTTTATGGCGTGGCAATTGTATGCGAAGAAGCCCGTCACGGAACTGCGAGTTTTCGCCAATCGCAACTTCGCCCTGGCCTCGGTCATCAACACCGTGCTCGGCGGCGCTATGTACGGCTCGATCTATCTGCTGCCGCTTTACCTCAGTACCATCCAAGGCTATGGCGCGTCCGACATCGGCGCGACTCTCATCTGGGGCGGCGTGCCGCAGCTGTTCATCATGCCGCTGCTCCCGTGGTTCATGGAACGGATTGATGCCCGCTGGCTGATCGCGTTCGGACTGGCGATGTTTGGGCTGAGTTGCCTGATGAACACCAGCATCTCGCTGGACTTCGCCCACGACCAACTGCGGTGGTCCCTGCTGGTGCGCGCGCTCGGGCAGCCCTTCATCCTCGTTCCGGTCTCAGCGGTGGCCAGCGCCGAGCTTTCGCGGTCGGCAAGCGCCGGAGCCTCCGGCCTGTTCAACATGATGCGCAATCTCGGCGGCTCGATTGGCATTGCGCTGCTCTCAGCGCTGCTCACGTTCCGCGAGCACGTCCACTCAAACCGGATCGGCGAATCCATCAGCGTCTATAACCCGCTCACCCAGGAGCGGCTCGACGCGCTGACCCGGAACTTCATGGCGGGCGGGAGCGACCCGTACACGGCCGGCAGGCAGGCCGTCATAGCCGTGGACGCCGTCGTCCGGCGCGAGTCAAACCTCATGGCCTTCAATGATTGCTTCCACGTCCTCGGATTAGTGCTCCTGGCGGCGATCTCCGCCGCCGTCCTCTGCCACCCGGTCAAGGGCCGGGGCGCGGCGGGCGCGCACTAACGCGTTTGGCCGCCCGCCCCCGGCGCGGGGCCTGCCGGCCATTTCAGTCCGAGGCACTCCGCGGAAGCAGCCTCGCCAAGCCACGGTGGTTCATCCTAACCTCATTTGAGATGCCCCATCGCCCCTTGGTCCATCCTTTTCCGGCTCGCGCCACAGTGGCGCTCGCCGCCGCGCTCGTGGTGTCTTCATCCGCCGGCGCGGCGGAGAAGACCCTCGCCTCGCCCGACGGGCGGGTCGTCATCTCGGTCAACGATACCGACGGCCTCCGTTACCGGGTCAAACTGGACGGCGAGTCCGTGCTGGCCGATTCCAGCCTCGGGCTGGACTTCGAGGGAGGATTCTCCCTCGGCCGCCGCACGGCCATCGGACGCGTCACGCGCACCGAGCACGACGGTACCTGGGAGAACCCCTTCGGCCAGCATCGCGTCGTCCGCGACCACTATCGGGAGTTGAAGCTTGAGCTGCAGGAGCGCGCGGATGCGCCGGGCCGGCTCAACCTCATCGTGCGCGCCTACGACAACGGCGTCGCCCTGCGCTACGAGATCCCGGTGCAGCCGGGGTTGGAGAGTTACGTCGTCACGAACGAGCGCACCGAGTTCATCTTCCCCTCGGACCGGCCGTGCTGGGCCGGCGGTTATTCCGATTGTGCCGAGAGCCAGTATCCTGAGAAACCCCTTAGCCAGCTCTCCGCAAGTGTGGCGAAACCGCATGTGCTGCCCCTGCTGGTCAAGCTGCCGCACGGCTACGCCGCGATCGCCGAGTCCGATCTGCTCGATTGGGCGGGGATGTTTGTCTCGGCCGCCAGCCCGCGCGCGGACGGCACGGCGCGCCCCGGAGCCAAGGTGACGCTGGCCGCTCGCAAGGACGGCCGGGCGCTTGTCCTGGGCCGGGACCGGCGTCTCAGCCCGTGGCGGGTGATCATGCTGGCCCGCCAGGCAGGCGACCTGGCCGGCAACGAGCTCGTTCCCACGCTCGCGACGCCCTCGCAGATCGCCGACACCTCGTGGATCCGGCCCGGTATCACGGCCTGGGATGCCTGGTGGACGGGCACCAACCCGACCCAGCCGGATTTCAAGGGCCTGCGGGCCCGCGGTGACACGCGTTCGCACAAGGAATACATCGAGTTCGCGGCCGAGATGGGGTTCCCCTACCAGCTCATCGACTGGTACTGGTATGAACCGATGAACAACCCCGCCGCCGACCTCACCAAGCCGGCGGCGCACGTCGACATTCCCGGCTTGATCGCGTTTGCGCGCGAGCGGAACGTCCGGCTCCTGCTCTGGCTCGACTCGCACGACCTTGCGCGGCAGGGCTTCCAAAAGGTGTTCACCCAAGTCGCCCAATGGGGCTTCGCCGGCGTGAAGATCGACTTCATGAACAGCGACAGCCAGGAGACGGTGCGCTGGTATGCTGACGTGCTCGCTGCCGCCGCCCGCGAGAATCTGATGGTGGACCTCCACGGTGCTTACAAACCGACCGGTCTCGCGCGCACCTGGCCGAATTTCATCACCCAGGAGGGGGTTCTCGGCAACGAATACAACAAGATCAGGTCCGGCGTCTGCTCGACTCTGCACACGATCACGCTGCCCTTCACCCGCGGATTGCTGGGGCCGATGGACTTTACCCCGGGCGGTTTTATGAACCGGGCCGCGGCGGACTTCAAGATCACCCAGCCGGCGGAGGTCGTCGGGACGCGGGCGCGCCAGCTCGCCGAGACCGTGGTCTATTTCAGCCCGCTGCTCTGCCTCTGCGACAGCCCCGCCAACTATCGCGGCCAGCCGGGGGTGGAGTTCTTCCGCGGCTTGCCGACCGTCTGGGACGACACCGTGGTTCTCTCCGCCGAGGTCGCACAGCACGTGGTCGTCGCGCGGCGTTCCGGCGCCCGATGGTATCTTGGCGCGATGAACGGCGACGCACCGCTCACCTTGAAAGTCCCGTTGAAATTCCTCGGCAGCGGTTCGTGGAGCCTGCGGGCGTTCGCCGACACACCGGAATCCGGCGCGCAGCCGGAAAAGATCTCTGACACCACGCGCGAGGTGAGCGCCGCCGATACACTCGAACTGAAGCTCGCGCCCGCCGGCGGCTATGCAGCCGCGCTGTCGCCCCATTCATGATCATACTCGCAATTTCCATCCCAACCGCCATTTCCATTCCTACAACCCCCTGACCATGAGTAATACGTTTATCACCATTCCCAAAGCGGCCGCCTTGGCCTCCATGCTCGCGTTTGCGGCTTCTGCCGCGGCGCAGGACGGCACGATCTACCCGCTCGACGCCCCCGCCGAACCCAACGCCATTCTGCTCGGCACGGGTGGTGTTGAGAACCAGCCAGCGAAGGAGAGTTGGTTCCGCCAATGGGGCGAGCCGATGGTGCGCAACGTGACGGAAGCGACCCTCACACCCTTCCTGCCCGATCCCGCCAAAGCCAACGGCACCGCCGTCATCGTGGCGCCCGGCGGCGGCTTTCGCTGGCTGTCGATCAACAACGAAGGCTGGAAGATCGCCAAGGCTCTGAACGCCCAGGGGGTCGCCGCCTTCATCCTCAAATACCGGCTCATCCCGACGCCCCCGACGCTCGAGGGTCTGAAAACATCGATGAACCGGACCTTCGCGGCCGTCACGCCGCCGGCGGGCGGTGCGCCCGCCGCCACCCCTCCGCGCCCGCCGGCCTGGGACCTCTCCAACGAGCAGGCCGACGCCGAGGCCGCCTACGCGCTGATCGTCAAGAACGCCGACCAATGGCACGTCGACACGAAGCGGATCGGCATGATGGGCTTCTCCGCCGGCGCCGGCCTCACGATGCATTGTGAACTCCACTCGAAGACGATGAAGCTCGCCTTCATCGCGCCGATCTACGGCGGCCAGGGAGCGGTCGAGGTGCCGAAGGATGCACCGCCCCTGTTCGTGGCCCTCGCCATCGATGATCCTCTCATGTTCCACGGAGATTTCGGACTGATCAAGTCGTGGCATGATGCCGGCCGGCCCGTCGAATTTCACCTTTACCAGAACGGTGGTCACGGCTTCGGCATGGGCTACCCAAACCACCCCACCTACTGGTGGTTCGAGGTCTTCACGCACTGGCTCGACATGAACGGCTTTCTCGCGGCCAAGGCGGCCAAGTAAGACCCGCCAAACTGCCTCGGCCTCTCGCTGGCGGTGGCCGGGTTTCGGCCGTCCCAGCCCGTCGTGTTCAACGCCCTTCTTGAAAAGAGTCTCCCGCCACCCTCGTTGGGACCGCGGCCCTCTTCCTCCCGCGTGGCCTCGCGTTGGCGATTTCCTCCAATACCGCCGCCGAACCGGTGGCTGCTGAATAAATTCACCCGACGTGGGCCTCACCAAGACGATGCCAGGTTCCCCGAATGGTTCCACGACGACGGGTTTTTCCCGCTGAGCCTGATTCGGAGTTTTCAGGATTCAGTAACGGGTCTTCCCAAAATACATTTATGAAGATCAAATTCACCGATTCGATTCGCCCGCGACCGCTCGTTCGGTTGCTCGCGGGAGTATTATTGTCGACCTTGGCGGCTTTTGCCGCGGATGAGACCTGCACCTCCTGCGGTGGCAAGGTCGCCGTCAGCGGCGACTTCACGCACCACAAGGATCCGCCCTTCCCCCGGATCGAGGGTGCCGGGGCCCACGCCGACGCTTATCTCGAGGACGTCAACGGCCCGCGTTTCGCCGTCACGATCTCCAATCTGCCCGCCGGCCGCTACACGATCGAGGTCGGCGCCGCCGAGACGACGGCGACGGCGGCCGGCGCACGCGTGTTCAGCGTGAGCGCGGGCGACCAGGTGCTCGCGACGCACTTCGATCCCTTCGCCGCCGCCGGCGGAGCCCGCAAGGTCGCGACGGTCCGTGGCACGATCGAGAAAGTCGACGACTCGCTGCGCGGTCCGCTGCAGCTCGAGTTCGCCGCGAGCATCGGCCGCGCGAAGTTCAACACCGTCACGATCACCGATGGCGCCGGCGCCGAGATCGTGGCCTTTGCCGCGAACGAGCTGGCGGACGCGTTCGGGGCGGCCGCGATGGTGCCTCCCGTCGTCAAGGATCCGGCGATCTGGCGCGATCCGGCGCGGCCGCTTCAGGCCCGCGCCGGCGATTTGATCCGGCGGATGGCGCTCGCGGAAAAAGTCTCGCAGCTCAAGAACGCCGCGCCCGCCATTCCGCGGCTGGGTCTGCCCGCCTATGACTACTGGAACGAGGCACTGCACGGCGTCGCCAACAACGGCTTCGCCACCGTCTTCCCCGAGCCCGTTGGTGGCGCCGCGTCGTGGAATCCGGGGCTGTTTCACCGCGAGGGCACGGTTATCGGCATTGAGGGTCGCGCCAAGTTCAACGACTACGCCAACAGCCATAATGGCGACTCCAAGTGGTGGGCGGGCCTGACGTATTGGACGCCCAACGTGAACATTTTCCGCGACCCGCGCTGGGGTCGCGGCCAGGAGACCTACGGCGAGGATCCCTTTCTCACGGGCGAGATCGGCGTCGAGTTCGTCAAGGGCATCCAGGGGGACGATCCCAACTACCTGCTGGCGATGGCCTGCGCGAAACACTACGCGGTGCACAGCGGCCCGGAGCGCAGCCGGCATTCGTTCGATGCCGTGATCTCGGAGCGGGATTTGTTTGAAACGTATCTTCCGCAGTTCGAGCGCGTGGTCCGCGAGGGCAGGGTGGCCGGCGTGATGAGCGCCTACAACTCCGTTAACGGCGTGCCGGCCAGTGCCAACGAGTTTCTCCTGACCGAGCTGCTCCGCCACCGCTGGGGATTCGAGGGCTACGTCGTGTCCGATTGCGACGCGGTTCGCGACATCTACGGGGAAAAGCAGCACCACTTCTTGCAGACCGCGGAGGAAGCCGCCGCCGCGGCGGTGAAGGCCGGTTGCAACCTGTGCTGCGGCGGCGACTACAACGCGCTCGTGCGCGCCGTGCAGCAGGGCCTCGTCACCGAAAAGGAGATCGACGGGGCGCTCTATCACACGCTGTGGACCCGTTTCCGTCTCGGCCTTTTTGATCCGCCGGAGCAGGTTCCCTTTTCGAGCTATACGCTCAAGGATAACGATCTGCCGGGGCACGGCCAGGTCGCGCTGGAACTCGCGCGTCAGTCGATCGTGCTGCTGAAAAACAACGGCATCCTCCCGCTCGATCGCACCCGGCTGAAGCGCATCGCCGTCATCGGGCCCAATGCGGATTCGAAGTCGATGATCGAGGGCAATTATCACGGCAATGCGTCGCAACCCATCTCGATTCTGGACGGGATCAAGCGTCTTGCCGGCTCCGACCTCAAGGTCACCACCGCGATGGGCAGCCCGATCACGACCAAGCCCGGCTCCGCGCCGTGGAGCGGACAGGACAACGCCACCCAGCGCCCCGTCGCGGAGTTGAAGGCCGAGGCCCTCGATCTCGCGGCGCAGGCCGACGTGATCGTCTACGTCGGCGGCATCACGCCGGCGCAGGAGGGCGAGAGCTTCGACCGCGAGGCGATCGAGCTGCCTGCAGAGCAGGAAGACCTGGTCCGCGCGCTGCATGCCACCGGGAAGCCCGTCGTCATGGTCAACTGCAGCGGCTCGGCCATGGCCTTGCCGTGGGAAGCCGAAAACCTCCCCGCGCTTCTGCAGGCATGGTATCCCGGACAGGCCGGCGGTCGGGCCGTCGCCGAGGTGCTCTTCGGCATCGTCAACCCGTCCGGCCATCTGCCGGTCACCTTCTACCGGGCGACTTCTGATCTGCCCGACTTCACGGACTACTCGATGAAGAGCCGGACCTATCGGTACTTTGCCGGCCAGCCACTCTATGCCTTTGGCCACGGCCTGAGCTACACCACCTTCGATTACCAAAACGCCCGGCTGGCCGCGAACAAGGTCGGCACCGATGGCACGCTCAAGCTGACCTTCACCATCAAGAACACCGGCAAGCGTGACGGGGACGAGGTGGCGCAGGTTTACTATCGGCACGTGAATTCCAAGGTGCCGCAACCGAGGCTCTCACTCTGTGGCTTTAGCCGCGTGAGCGTGAAGAACGGCGCGTCGACCGAGGTAACGGTCAAAGTGCCGGCCGAACGTCTGCGTTATTGGGACGAAGCGGCCAAGCACTACGCGGTCGAGCCGGGCGACTACGAACTCCTGATTGGTGCCGCGTCCGATGACATCCGCCTGAAACTGCCGTTTACGATCACCGGGCATTGATTGCGCCGGTCGTCGGCGAAATCCGTGTCCACCAGCCGCCCCGAATCAGGAATCTCCTTAAAAATGGCCCAGATGAAACTCCGCTCCTTCTACTTCCTCGTTTTACCCATTGTCGCATCGGCGTCCGCTTCCGAAGTCGCCGTCACCCCCGACACGCCGGCGGAGATTTTCCCGCTGGACTCCGTCCGCCTTCTGGAAACCGGTCCCTTCTATCCGGCCGTCAAGGCGAACCTCGACTACATCCTCGCGCTCGAGCCGGACCGCCTGCTTGCTCCCTTCCGGCGCGAGGCAGGGCTGCCGCCCAAGGCGAAGCCTTATGGCAACTGGGAGAGTGGGGGATTGGACGGGCACACCGCCGGCCACTACCTCTCCGCGCTGGCCAACATGATTGCCTCCGGCGAGGACACCCCGGATGCGCAGCTCCATCACCGGCTTGACCACATGATCGACGAATTGCAGGTCTGCCAGGAGGCGTTCGGCGGCGGCTACATCGGCGGCGTGCCCGGCAGCCGGGCGCTATGGACCGCCATAGCGGGCGGTGACGTCAAGGCCATCACTCGGAAGTGGGCGCCTTGGTACAACGTCCACAAGACCTTCGCCGGGCTGCGCGACGCCTATGTTGAAACGGGCAGCACCAAGGCGCGTGAGGTGCTGGTGCGCCTGGGCGACTGGTGCGTGGATCTCACATCGCGCCTGAGCGACGACCAAATGCAGCAGATGCTCAACGAGGAGCACGGCGGCATGAACGAGGTGCTGGCCGACATCTACGCCATCACCGGCGACCGGAAATACCTGGCGACCGCGGAGCGGTTCAACCACCACGCCATCCTCGATCCACTCATCCGGCAGGAGGACCGGCTCACCGGCAAGCACGCCAACACCCAGATACCGAAGGTGGTCGGCCTGGAGCGCATCGCGACGTTGACCGGCGACAAGGCGGCCGACGCGGGCGCACGCTTCTTCTGGGAAACCGTGACGCAGCATCGCTCCGTCGTTTTTGGTGGCGACAGCGTGTCCGAGCATTTCAACGATCCGCACGATTTTCACGGGATGCTGCTGCACCGGGAGGGCCCCGAGACCTGCAACACCTACAACATGCTCCGGCTCACGGAGGGGCTGTTCGCCAGCGCCCCGAATGCCGCCTATGCCGACTACTACGAACGCGCCCTGTACAACCACATCCTCGCCTCCATCAATCCGACCCATCCGGGCTACGTGTATTTCACGCCGATCCGGCCCGACCACTACCGGGTCTACTCGGTCCCGGGCGAGGGTTTATGGTGCTGCGTCGGCACCGGCATGGAAAATCCCGGCAAATACGGCCAGTTCATCT
>CAZZDB010000119.1:0-12263 GCA_964652485.1 uncultured Oleiharenicola sp. | reverse complement strand
CCTCCAGCCGGCCGACCTGCAGCGCGTGCTGCGCGAGGTCGACTCGGCCAACCTCGCGACTTCGATGAAGTCCGCCAGCGAGGGCCTGCGGGAGCGCATCTACGCCTCCATCTCCAAGCGTGCGGCCGAGAGCCTGCGCGAAGAAATCGACCTGCTCGGGCCGGTGCGCCTCAAGGACGTCGAGGTGGCGCAGGACGCCATCATCCAGGTCGTCCGCCGTCTCGAGGAGGAGGGTTCCATCACGACGGAAGCCGAAGGCTCGGAAAGCCTCGTGGCCTGACACCATGGCCCACACCAAGCTCGTACCCTTCGATCGTCCGCTCATCGGCACCATCACGGCCGGCCGGGCCGGCCGGCTTTACACCGAGGCGGAATACAGCGCCCACGGCGAGGCTTCCTACCGCCGCGGCGTCGACGCTGCCCGCGCCCTGGCCGACCAGCAGATGGTCGATATCCGTGCCGAGGTCTCCGAACTCAGCAGCGGCGTGCTGCAGAAGCTCGCCACGCTCGAGCCCGCGCTCCTCACGCAGGTGCGCGACGCCCTGCCGGCCCTCGCAGTCGACATCGCCAAGCATCTCCTCGCCGGCTACGAGCCGCCCGTCGAGACCATCGACGGCCTCTGTCGCGACGCGCTCGAACAGCTTTTCCCCGAGCGCGAGAATCTCGAGCTCCTCCTGTGCCCGCGTGATGCCGAATTGTTCAATCGGTTCAATCCCGGCTGGCTCGAACGCTATCCCGGGTTGAAGGTCCGGGCCGACCTGACGCTCGCCCCCGGCGACTGCCAGGTACGCAGCCGGTTCGGCCTGACCGACGCCCGCCAGGCGACCAAACTTGCGGCCCTCGCCCGCGCCCTCGCCGTCGCATGACCACGGGCGTCACACCTTTGTTCGAGGCCATCCGCACGCAGGTGCGCCACCTGCCGACCGTGCAGCGGTTGGGCACCGTCACCGCGGTCACCGGGCTCATCATCGAGTCGGACGGCCCAAACGTCGGTCTGGGCGAACTGTGCCTGCTGCGTTCGCCGCGCGCGGATTTCTCGGTGCAGGCGGAGGTCGTCGGCTTCCGCGAGCACCGCGTGCTGCTGATGCCGCTGGGCGAGACCGGCGGCCTGCACGTCGGCTGTGAAGTCGCGGCCCTGGAGCGCCCGCCGCTGCCGCGGCCCGGCCCGGAGATGCTCGGGCGCGTGCTCGATGCCCTCGGCCGCCCCTTTGACGGCCGCGGCCTTCTCCCCGTCGAGCAGAACGATCCGACCACCGGCACCCCACCACACCCGTTGCGCCGCCAGCGCATCACGGACACTTTCGCGACCGGCGTCCGCGCCATCGACGCCTTCGTCCCGCTCGGCCGCGGCCAGCGCCTCGGCCTTTTCGCGGGCTCCGGCGTCGGCAAATCGACCCTCATGGGCATGATCGCCCGCGGCTCCGAGGCCGACATCGTCGTCGTCGCGCTCGTGGGCGAGCGCGGTCGCGAAGTGCGCGAATTCATCGAGAAGGACCTCGGCCCCGAGGGCATGAAACGCTCCATCGTGGTCGTCGCGACCTCCGACCAGCCCGCGCCGCTGCGCCTCCGGGCCGCCTTCACGGCCACGGCCATCGCCGAGGCGTGGCGCAACCAGGGCAAGAATGTCCTGCTGATGATGGATTCGGTCACCCGCTTTGCCATGGCCCAGCGGGAGATCGGCCTGGCCATCGGCGAGCCGCCCGCGACGCGCGGCTACACCCCGTCCGTCTTCGCCATGCTGCCCCGCCTGATGGAACGCTCGGGCGCCGGCGAGACCGGGGCCATCACCGCGCTTTACACCGTGCTGGTCGAGGGCGACGACATGAACGAGCCCGTGGCCGACGCCGTCCGGGGCATCCTCGACGGACATCTGGTCCTTTCGCGCAATCTGGCTCATTTCAACCATTACCCGGCGATTGATGTGCTGGAGAGCGTCAGCCGGCTTACGCGCGACATCTGCACGCCAGAGGAGGTCGCGCTCGCGGCACGCGCGCGCGAACACCTCGCGCTCTACCGGAAGAACGAGGACCTCATCTCCATCGGCGCCTACCAGAAGGGCGCCAACGCTGCGCTCGACCAGGCCATCGCCCTGCACGAGCCGCTCGGAAGATTTGCCCGTCAGCCCGTGGAGGAACACACCGCCCGGGCCCAATGCTACGCTCACCTCAAACAAATCGTCGCCCCATGAAAAAGTTCCGCTTCCCCCTGCGGCCGGTGGCCGTTTTGCGTGCGCACCGCCAGTCCCGTGCGCGCGAGGCCTTCGCGGCCTCCGTCCATGCGTATGTCCAGGCCGAGGAGCACCTTGCCACCGTCCGGGCGCGGCGCGAGGAACTCGGGACCGCCATGCACGACGGCCGGCGCGGAAATTTCCGGGCCGCCGACGAGGCGGCCTTCTGGGTGGCCTACCGCCGCGTCGCCGAGGACGAGATGGCTTCCGAACGGGCGATGATCGAAGCCCACGCGAAGATGGAGCAGCGCCGCCAGGATTACATGGCGGCGCACCGCGACGTGCGGATTGTCGAGAAACTGGAACAGAAGGCCCGCACTGCCCACCGGCAGGAAGCCGAGCGTGAATCCCAGCAAGAGCTCGATGAAATGGGCGGCTACCGTGTCGCCCGCCGCCTCGCCGCCTCGACCGTGATTTCGCCGTGAAGAAATTCCTCACCCCTCCCTTTATCGCCGCGGCTCTGGCCCTCCTCACCGGCCTGGGCACGGGCTTGTATTCCTTCTGGGTCGCCGCCGAGGCCGCCCTCGAGCACGCCATCAGGCTGGTCCCGCACAAGGACGCGGTCGGCGGCGAGGAACGCCAGCGCGGCTGGAACTTCTGGACCATCGAGATCGACAACCTCGCGAACGAACTGAAAGGGGAACGCGACCGCCTGCACAAGCAGACCGAGCAGCTCGACCGCCGCGAGGCGCAGCTCGCTGCCGAGAGCCAGGAACTCAACAAGGTCCGGGCCGAGATCGAAGGCCTGCGCCAGGAGATCGCGACCAAGGTCGTCGAGATCAACGCCGATGAGACCAAGAACCTCCGCACGCTGGCGCAGACCTACACCAATCTCACGCCCAAGGCCGCCGTCGCTATCATCCGGGAGATGGACGATTTGATGGTGGTCAAGATCCTTTCCATGATGAAACCCGACGTCGTCGCCCCGATCTTCGAGGAGATGAGCCGCACCGCCGGGACCGACGGCACGCCGATGGCGCGCCGGGCCGCCGTGCTCTCCGACCGCCTCCGCCTTTTGAAATCCACCAAGACCGCCTCGAATCCTTGACCCAGATCCCGCCGCCCACGGACCGGGCGGTTGCACTCCATGGAGGGAACAGCCGTCATGCAACTTTCCTTCTCCAGTTCCGTTCCCCCTTCACCGGAGCCCGCCCGGCCCGGAATGCCGGCCGCCGACGCCGGCGCCGCCCCGGCTGCCGACACGGCGGACTCCTTCGATAAGCTGCTCCCGTCAGGGGAGGCTTCCGCCAAGCCGCCGGGCAATGAGCAGGGGCCAGACGCGGAGAAGACCGCTTCCATCCTGGCGGCTTCCCGCTGGCTGACGGCCGGGCCGATTCTCGCCGCCAAGACAACGCAACCCGCACCCGCCACAACGTACTCCGGGGAAACAACGGCCGCAACTGACGAGACCGCGGCCACCCCGGGTTCACTGGGCTGGACCAAATCCGGTGGCAGATGGACCTCAGGTTCTTTTCGCGCATCCTCCCGACCGGGCCGCGCCGAGGCGGGTTCAAGCAAGGCCACAACGCAGTTGCCGGCCAATTCCACCGAACTCCTGGCGTCGACCGCCGGACTTGTTCCGCAAGCCTCTCCGGCGCCGTCGGCCACCGGCAATCCGCCGACGAGCGCGAATGCCGGGACGACGCTGGCGGCGGCTTCCGTTGCCATGGGCAGTTGGACCGCCGCGGGTGATGGTTCCGGGGTAACCAAAGCGGCGACTCCAGTCACGCCCGCCGCGGACCAGCAAACCGCGGCTGCCGATCGCGCGGTCGGGTCCCGCGACTCCGGCACGCTGGCCGCGCCATTCAGGGATCAATCTGGTCCGGCGGGTTTTCCGCTCTGGGGTCAACCGGTTCAGGTTGAAGCCGCCCGCACAGGGTTGAACCCGACAGCGGAAAAAATTGCCGCCGTCTCCCGCCCGATTCCGGATACGTCCTCCACGGGAAATCCGGCTGGAATAAAAGATTTTCTAAGCACTGGCCGCGCGACGGTTAGCACGGCGACCTCAGCTGTTGGCATCGGCGTTGCTCAATCGCGCCCAGACATGCCCGCCACCCCGTCCAACCGTCCGAAGACCGTCAATCTGGTCGAATCCCTGGCCACCGTGACGGCGACGCTCGACCGCGGGTCGGCGCTGACCCATTCTCCCGACGCGCCCGCGTCGTCCACCTCCGTGCACGAAGCAGTGGCCGCGGTGGCTTCGGCCGTCGAGGCTCTCGAGCGCCGCACCGACGCCGGCCAGAAGTCGGTGGACCTGCAATTTCACCTCGGCACTGAGCGGCTCGACCTACGCGTGGAGCTGAAGGACGGAACCGTCCACACGACTTTCCGCACCGATTCGTCCGAATTGCGCACGGCTCTGACGCACGAATGGCAGGCGGTCGTGCAACCCGCTTCCGGTCGTGAGCTCCGTCTCGCCGATCCCGTTTTCAGTTCTTCCGCCGGCACCGCCGGTGATGCCGCCCAGGGTTCGCTGGGGCAGGGCACCCCGCAGCAGCGCGGGCAGAACGACCCCGCGTCCGCCGCTTTCATGCTTCACCCGGGCGCGGGCGAGGAGGATGCGCCGGAGTCCACCCCCGCGACCATCGTCGCGCCACTTTCCACCTCACTCCTCAACGCCGTCGCCTGATCTCCCCATGTCCGTCTCCACTGTCTCCTCCTCCGCCTCCGATCCCTATGCCGCCGTGGCCACCGCCACGTCCAACGGTACGCCGATTGTCTCCGCGCCGCAGACGCTCGGCTCCGCCGACTTCATGAAGCTCCTCGCCGTCCAATTCCAGAGCCAAGACCCAATGAAGCCCATGGACGACACCGCGTTCATTGCGCAGATGGCGCAATTCACCGCCCTTTCCCAGACCCAGACGATGACTGCGACGATGGCAAAGCTCAACACCAGCCAGCAGCTCGCGACGGCCAACACCTACATCGGCCAGCAGGTCACCGTTGATGACGGCAATGGCGGTACCGCCAGCGGCATCGTCAGCGGCGTGCAGGTCGATCCGACCAACGGCCCCGAGTTGCTCATCAATGGCACGCCGTACCAGCCAACCTCGGTGTTGCTCGTGCAACCCGCATCGGCCGCCACCGCGGCCGCCGCCGCTACTCCCACCACCGCGACGACTTCCCCCGGCACCAGCGGAGCGTAAGTAAAGCTCAACCAAAACAAATCCAATCCAACCATGTCACTCATCGGCACACTCGGCAGCGGCGTCAGCGCCCTGCGCACCTTCATGAAAGGCCTTGAAGTCATCGGCAACAACATCGCCAACGTAAATACCAACGGGTTCAAGAGCAGCAGCGCCCAATACGCCGACAGCTTCAGCAACATCCTCCAGCAGTCCTCGCCGTCCAGCGCGACCAGTTCCAACTCGCCGACTGTCGAAGTGGGCACGGGCGTGAAGCTGGCGGGGATCGCCACCAATTTCACGCAGGGCTCGCTGGAGTCGACCGGTCAGGGCACCGATCTGGGCATTTCGGGCGAGGGCTATTTCCACGTCAAAAGCCCGACCGATGGCACCGAATACGCCACGCGCGACGGCAGCTTCCGCTGGGACGACCAGGGCTACCTGGTCACCGCGCAGGGCTATCGGGTGCAGGGAGAGACCGGCGTGGGTCTCGCGACGATCGGCGACATCAAGCTTGCCACCCCGCCGGTCGGCACCGAGCTCCAATCCACCACCATCGACAAGAGCGGCAACATCGTCGAGTTCTACTCCGACGGATCCTCCGCCACGACCAACCAAGTCCAACTGCAGAAGTTCACCGACCAGGCCGCGCTGACCAAAGTGGGCAACAATCTCTACACCGGTTTGCTCGCGGCCGGCCCGGTCGGTGCCGCCGCCGGCACGTCCGCCCTGCAGGCCGGCGGCATCAACTCCCCCGGCACCAACGGCCTAGGGTCCATTCAGTCCGGCACGGTCGAGCTCTCCAATGTCGATCTCACCGACCAGTTCTCCAATCTCATCACGACGCAGCGCAGTTTCCAGGCCGGCTCGCGGTTGATCACGGTGTCCGACACCGTGCTCGAGGACATCGTCAACCTGAAGACCCGCTAAGACTTAATCCCGGACTCCACCATGGCCGCCAAACCCGCCGCCGCGCCCCCCGCCACTCCCGCCGATGCCGCTGCTGCTGCCGCACCGGCCGCCGCCTCCACGGGGACCACGCTCCCGGTCGCCAAAGGCGCGGCGCTGGCTCCGTGGCTCCCGGTCATCGCGGCCATCGTCTTGGCCCCCGTGCTCAGCTGGGCGGTCGCCGAGTTCGTGCTGCTGCCCCGCATGCAGAAGAAGCTTGCCGCGGTCAAGGCCGGCGACGCCGCCGAGGAGCATGCCGCTCCCGCGGCCGAGGCCAAGGCCGAGGGTGGCAAGGCCGGCAAGGCCGGCAAGGAAGGCAAGGAGAACGCCAATCCCGCCACCTATGAATTCACCAACGTCGTCGTGAACCTGGCGGGCACCATGGGCACGCGCTACCTGAAGACCTCCTTCATCGTCACCGGCCTCGACGCGAACATCAAATCCGTCTTCGAGGGCCAGAAGGCCAAGCTGACCGACATCACCCTCAACGTGCTCTCGTCCCTCTCGCTCGCCGACCTTGAGGAGCCCGGAGCCAAGAACGTCCTGCGCGAAAAGCTCGTGCTGGCCTACAACCAGGCGCTCGGCAAGCGCGTGGCGGAGCAGGTCTATTTCTCCGACTTCGTGGTGCAGTAACCCGCCCACCATGGCCGAGGATCCCACCAAGTCCGCCAGCGATTTTCTCGACCAGTCCGAGATCGACAAGCTGCTGGCGCAATCGACCGAGAGCGCGGCGCCGAAACAGCATTTCGTGCGTGCCGACGGTTCCCGGACGGCCCTGGGCGCCAGCTTCAAGGTCGAGACGTATGACTTTCGCAACCCGGTTTTTCTTTCCGAGGTCGAGCTCCGCCGCCTGCGGATCCTCCACGAGGATTTCATCCGCTACCTGAGCGCCCGCCTGTCGCTGTTCCTCCGCATGGAACTCAGCCTGAAGATGGCCAAGCTCACCACGGTCAGCTACACCAAGTTCACCGAGTCGCTGCCCAGCCCGACCCACCTCTGCCTCTTCAAGGCCGAGCCGCTCTTCGGCGTCGGCATCCTCGACATCAACCCGCGCCTCGCGCTCACCATCGCCGACCGCCTCCTCGGCGGCCGCGGCCATTCCGTGAAGGCCGAACGCTACCTGACCGAGATCGAGGTCGCGCTGCTGGAGGACATCATCCAGATCGTCCTCGAGGAATGGTGCGCCCAATGGAAGAGCGAGCAGGAGCTGCACGGTCTCATCATCGGCCACGAGAACAACGGCCGCTTCCTGCAGACCTCCCCGAAGGACGCCGTGGTGCTGGCCCTGACGATGGAGGTCAATTTCGGCGATTGCTCCGAGCAGATCCAGATCGGCGTGCCCTATTACACCATCGAGCCGCTCGTAAAGAAGATGCAGGCCCGCCGCCAGAAGGACGCCACCATATCCCAGGTCGAGAAACACCCCGCTTGGCAGGCCTCGTATGACCGCATCACGGTGCCCGTGCGCGCCGAATGGCAGGCCTTCGAGCTCAGCCTCCGCGAGATTTTCAGCCTGCGCGTTGGCGATGTGCTCGAGATGCCGGCCAACCACCTGCAGGAAACCTCCGTGCTGCTCAACGGCACGCCCAAATTCATCGGCACCGTCGGTCTCGATACCGACCGGGTCGCCGTCAAACTTACCCGCAAACTCCCTCCGGGGGATCCCAACCATGCCAAATCTGATGGACGAAAAAGCTCTTGATATCGTGCTCGACGTGAAGGTGAAGGTCACCGTGCAACTCGGGTCCTGCCTGCTGCCGATGCGCGAGGTCCTCGAACTCGCCCCCGGCTCCGTGCTGCAGCTTAACCAGCATGCCAGCGATCCGGTCGGCCTCTACGTCAATGAAAAGCTGGTCGCCTACGGCGAGGTGGTGGTCGTCGAAGACAACTTCGGCATCAAGATCACCGAGCTCGTCGGCAGCATCAAACCCCCGGCATGAACCTGCTCCGCGCCACGTTTCTCCTTCTCCTCCTCGGTCTGCTCTGCCTCGCGCCCATCGTGCTGGCCGCGGCGGAAAAACCGGCGGCGGTGGCCCCCGGTGACGTCATTTATCCGCGCAGCGCCGCGGCCGCCGTCGGCACGGGCGCGGATTCCGGTCATGGCTACAGCGCCGTCCTCATCGCGGCCCTCCTGATGGCCGGGGCTGGAGGCTGGTTATTCTGGCGCGGCCGCACCGCCCCGGGCGGCGTGGCCGCATTGCGCAAGCTCGCCATCGCCGAGACCAAGTCGCTCGGTAACCGCCAGTATCTGGTGGTTGCCACCTACGAGGACAAAAAATACCTGCTCGGCGTCTGCCCGGGTCGCATCGACCTGCTTACGCCGCTCGACCGCGGGGAGAGCGCCCGGTTGTGAGTTCCGCCGCGCAATCCGGTCGTGAAGTGGCACTGACCGAGGATAGTCGGTTCCATTTCGGCGGCAACCGCCGGCCGCTGCACGCTTGGTGGCGGCTGGCCTTCCTGTTCCTTTTCTGTGGCGTCTTTTCGTCCGTGGCCCTGGCTCAGCCGGCCACCGGTTCGCCCGCGATCAGCCCCGGCGGCATGCCGGCCAGTTCCACCCCGGCCATCGCGACCGGGCCGAAGGCCGAGCCGCTTCACCTGACCATCGGGCTCGACGGCTCCTCCCGTACTGGCGATGTCAGCGTGGCGGTGCAGATCGTCATCCTCATGACGTTGCTCACGCTTGCGCCGTCGATCGTGCTGCTGATGACGAGCTTCACCCGCATCGTCATCGTGCTCGGGTTCGTGCGCACCGCGCTCGGCGTCCCGACCGCGCCGTCCAACCAGATCATTGTCGGGCTGTCGCTTTTCCTTACGTTCTTCCTCATGGGCCCGGTCTTCGACCGGATGAACCGTGAGGCCGTCCAGCCGTACCTGGCGGGGCAGATGACCTCGGTCGCCGCGCTCGACAAGGCGTCGATCCCGCTGAAGGAATTCATGCTGAAGCAGACGCGCACGCGCGACCTGGAATATTTTCTCGAACTCGGCGGCTTTGGCCCCACGGCCGTGAAGGACCTGCCGATGCGCGTGGTGGTGCCCTCCTTCGTGGTCAGCGAGCTGCAGACGTCGTTTCAGATGGGCTTCATGCTTTTCCTGCCGTTCCTCGTCATCGATTTCCTCGTTTCCTCGGTGCTGATGGCGCTCGGCATGATGATGATGCCGCCGATCGTCGTCGCGCTGCCGTTCAAGCTGCTGCTGTTTGTGCTGGTGGACGGCTGGCACCTGGTGGTGCGGGCGCTGATGCAGAGCTTCACCAACTGACCCTCCCGGCTCTATGAATCCCGAACTTGCCGTCGATATTTTCAAGACCACCATCATGTTCGCGCTCTACATCGTGGCGCCGTTCCTCGGCGTCACCTTGGTGATCGGCCTGATCACCAGCCTGCTACAGTCCGTCACGAGCATGCAGGAGCCGACGCTGACTTTTGCCCCGAAGCTGATCGCGCTCTCCGGGGCGATGATCCTGCTCGCTCCGTGGCTGCTGCGCGCCCTGTCGGAGTTCACGATTTCGTTCATCACCCGCATGGGGACGCTGGCGCACTGACGCCCGGCGGCTTCCCGTTGGCCCATGAGCTTCGACTACCTGCTCACCTGGCTGATGGTGCTGTTGCGTTCGGTCGGCATCGTCATGCTCGTCCCGACGCTGGCTGGCCGGCCGCTGCCTCCGACCGTGCGCGTGGCGCTGAGCGCCTGCCTCGCGACCCTGGTCGCCGGCATCGTGCCCCCGGCGCATCTGCCGGCCGGGCAATGGGAGCTGGCGCTGGCCGCCGCGGGAGAAGTCATCCTCGGCCTGGCGATGGGCTTCATCGGGCGCCTGACCTTTGCCGCCGTGGAAATGGCGGGACGCGTCATCACGTCGGAGATCGGTTTCTCCGCCTCGCCGGGCTTTGGCGTGCCCGAGCCGGCGAATGAGCCGCTGGCGGCGTTGCTCAGCACCTTCGCCGGGCTGATCTTCTTCCTGCTGGGGGGGCATCTCACCGTGATCACGGCTTTCGCCCAGAGCTTTCGCCTCGCCGGCCCCGGGCAGGCGGCCTTCCAGGCCGGCGCCCCGTTGTATTTCATCGAGTCCACGGGCCATGTGATCGAATTGGGCCTGCGCATGGCGGCGCCGTTCATCGCCCTGAATTTTCTCGTGACCCTTTCGTTTTCCGTGCTCGGCCGGGCGGTGCCGAAGATGAATGTGTTCGTCCTCAGCTACTCGGTGCGCCTGCTGGCGGGCATCGCCTTGCTCGCGGGCGCGGGCGCCCTGATCGCCCGGTATCTTTACGTTGAATTTGGCGATCTGCCGATGGACATGCTGCGGCTCCTGCCCGGCTCGTGAGCGGGCAGGGCGCTGCAAGAATGCGCCTGCTCGGGTGGACGGATTTCAAACGTCATCGCGCCGTAAAAATCGCTGGGGCCGGCAAAATTTACCCCGCTCTCGGCCGTCTGACGGCGAAGCGGCCGGAATCTTGAGCAAAGAAATCTCAGAATGCCGCAAGTCATTGCCGGTCGCAGGGTAGGGGCGGACTACCGGCACTTGGCATCACCGTTGCTCATAGGGCTGCGCGCATGTCAGACGTCGACCAGGAACAAAAAACCGAGCAAGCCACCGAGAAACGGTTGTCAGAGGCGCACGAACGCGGACAATTCGCGAAGTCGCCCGAGCTGCAGGTGCTCATCCTCATTGCCGCGGCGTTGTGCGCGCTGACTTTCACGCTGCAGGCCACATCGCGCGACATCGCGGAGTATGCGATCGGGATGTTCACCCGTTTCGCCGTCACGACCGTCGAGCGCGACACGGTCACGTCGTTGCTGGCCGAAGTCATGCTGACCGTGGGCAAGGCTTTGCTGCCGATCCTCCTGGCCTGCGTGGGCGCGGCGATGTTCGCCGGCGGCCTGCAGAGCGGCTTCCGGATCTCATCCGAGGCCGTCGGCCTGAAATTCGAAAGCCTCGATCCCGTGAAGGGATTCGAGAAGGTGTTTTCCAAGGCTGCGCTCGTGCGCGGCGGGATCGATTTTCTCAAGCTGGTGGCCATCGGCCTCGCGCTGTGGGCCGGCGCGAAGCATCTCCTGGTCGATCCGCTGTTCACCGCGCCGATCGAGGCGGCCTACCTCGCCCAGTTTCTCCATCACGCGGCCCTCGATTTCTTCGGCCGGCTGCTGCTGTCGCTCGGGATCATCGCCGCCATCAGCTATGCGTACGAGAAATACAAGTCCTCCCACGAGATGATGATGACGAAGCAGGAGGTGAAGGACGAGCGCCGCAACTCCGAGGGCGATGCCCACGTCAAGGGTGCCCAACGCCGGCTCGGCCGCCGCCTCATGCAGAAACAGATGCTTTCCGCCGTGCCGACCGCCGACGTCGTGCTGACCAACCCCACGCACTACGCCGTGGCCCTGCGCTACGAGCGCGGCCGCGACAAGGCGCCCGTCGTGCTCGCCAAAGGCGAGAACCGTTTCGCTTTTCGCATCAAGGAAATCGCCGCCCTGCATGGCGTGCCGCTGGTCGAGAACAAGCCGGTCGCCCGCCTGCTGTATTCGGTCGGCCAGGTTGGCGAGACGATCCCCGCCGAGCTCTATCAGGCGGTGGCCTCGATCCTCGCGGTGGTTTACCGCACGCACCGCTACTATTTCCACCGCTTGAAGTCACGCCGGCTGGAGGTTGCCGCCTGAGCCCATGAATCCCGTCCAGCCCAATTCGATCAACCAGCTGCTGAAGCGCGCCGACCTGCTGCTGGCCGGCGGGCTGTTCGGCACGGTGCTCATGCTCGTGGTGCCGGTGCCGCCATTCATCATCGACGCGCTGCTCGCGCTCAGCATCGGCGCCTCCCTGCTGGTGCTGCTGGCCATCCTCTATGTGAAGGATCCACCGGAATTCTCCGGGTTCCCGACGATGCTGCTCACGCTGACACTGTTCCGGCTCGCGTTGAACATCTGCTCGACCCGCCAGATCCTGGGCAACGGCTACGCCGGCCAGATCATCG
>CAZZDB010000118.1:0-12295 GCA_964652485.1 uncultured Oleiharenicola sp. | reverse complement strand
TATCGCATGAGCCACACGGAAGGCGCGACGGCCATCCACCTGTCCAACGGCACGGCCATCAACTACCAGGTGGACCAGGTCAACGTCACCGACGACAAGGGTGCGCCCGTGCCCGACACGTGGGCCGATGGTTCGCCGAAATACCAGACGGATGACAAGGGCAAGGTGCTCAACCAGACTGATGCCAAAGGCGCCCCGATCCTCGACAAGGATGGCAAACCGCAGCCCTTGGCCGCGATCAAGCAACAGGACCGCAGCGTCACCGACGACGACCTGAACAAGGACAAGAACAAGGATGCCGACGTGCTGGCCACGCTGACCGCCCTGGGCCTGGCGAGCGGCGATCCCTATCCAATTTTCGACAAGGACAAGGACGGCAAGTATGTGAAGGACAAGTCCGGTCATCTGACACCCACGCTCTTCACCATCAGCTATACGGAGAAGGACGGCGGCATCAGCGGCGCCGAAGGCAGTGCGACTGATCCGAAGACGTTCAACTACCACGCCTCCGCCGCCTCGGTCGTGGCCCCTCATAACTTCAGCTGGACGTTCGTGCAGGCGTGCATCGCGATCCTCTGCCTCGTCGGCTTCGAATCCGTTTCCTCCATGGCCGAGGAAGCGAAGAATCCGAAACGGGACGTGGCGCGCGCCATCATCCTCTCGCTCGTGGTCCAAGGCGCGGTCTGCTACCTGATCGAATACTTCTGCGCGAATTATTTCCTGAACAACGGCTACACGATGCCCAACGCCGGCGCCTCCAGCGCGCCGATCGGCGACATGATGAAGATCGTCGGCACCTGGGCGTTCGGCAGCGCCAAGGCCGGCACGGCTTTCATGCTGGTCCAGGCGTTCACGGTATTCCTCGCGCTCATCGGCACGACCCTCGCCTGCCTCAACACCGGCGCCCGGGTCACCTACGCCATGGGCCGGGACGAGGAAATGGGGGCGCATTTCGGCATCTTGCACGAGAAGAACCTGACCCCGCACCGGGCCATCTGGGCGCTCGGCATCATTTCCATCTTCATCGGGATTGTCACCGTGGTGATCTACCTCGGCGGCACGACGCCGGCGGCGCTGGACAAACACAATCTCTGGTATGCCTTCGGGATTTTTTCGCCCGAGACCTACGCCAAACTGCCGAACACCCTGGTGCTCGTCACCCTGATCAGCAACTTCGGCACCTTCCTGCTCTACATGACCACCTGCGTCGTGGCGATCGTGGCCTTCCGGGAACACCACAGCTTCCACGGGTTCAAGCACATGGTCGTACCGGTCTTCGGGGCGATCGCCAATTTCATCTGCATGCTGTTCTACCTGATCGGACCGCTGCCGGTGAACGGGTCTAGCCTTGTGCCCGGCATGAGTTGGAAGGAACCCTACATCGCGCTCGGAGTGGTCGCGATCTGGGGCATCTGGGGATACGTCTACTTGAAACTCCGCAGCAAGGCTGCGGGCAAGCCCATCCTGGTCTCCACCCCGCCCACTCCCGCGGGGACCTGACCGGACGACTTTTGTGGATAGTCATTAATGGACAACAGGCGGCCCCTTCGTGGATGGAGGGGCCGCTTTCACTTACCCCGGCGTGCAAGTCACCCATTCGCAGCTTTCCGTCGTCGGTCCGGTCCGCGAGGTCAACGAGGACTTCATCTCCTTCTGGCAGCCCGAGGACAACGCCCAGGCCCGGACCTCGGGCATGGCTTGGATGCTCGCCGACGGCGTGGGCGGTGAGAGCCGGGGCGAAGTCGCCAGCCAGCTGGCGGTGACCGCCGCACTGATCGCCTTCCAAAAGGCGGCGCCCGCCACCCCCGTCTCCATCCTGCAGCGGGCGATGTTCGATGCCGCAAGCCGGGCGGTCTACGATACCGCGCAGGCCACGCCGGAGCTGGGCAAGATGGCGACAACGCTCACGGTCTCCATCTTCCGCGACAACAAGCTGCACGTCGCGCACGTCGGCGATTCCCGGGTCTATCTGGTGCGGAACGGCTCGATCCGCCGCCTGACGACCGACCATTGCTACGTGGCCCTGTCGGTCAAGTTCCGCGTCATGCACGAGCACTGGGCCATGACGAGCCCGATGCGATCCGTGCTCACGCGCAGCGTCGGGCACGAGCCGATCGCCAGGTTCGACGTAGGCGAGGAGGAACTGCGTAAGGGCGACATCGTCGTGCAATGCTCCGACGGGCTCTACGCTTTCGTGGTGGATCAGGAAATCGGCGACATGGCGAGCCATTTCCCGCCAGCGGAGGCTTGTCGGCAGCTGATCGCACTGGCAGAGAAGCGCCAGGTGGATGACAACATCTCCCTGCAGATCATCCGGGTTGACCAGACCGACGTGATCACCAACTTCCGCGGTGTTCTGGTTTATCACGATCCAACCACCACCAATTTGAGCAACGAACTCGAACCGGGCCACATCCTTGACGAACGCTTTGAACTGACCGAGCTCATCAGCCGCAGCGGCATGGCGTGCATCTTCAAGGCCCGCGACCACCAGACCGGGGAGGTCGTGGCGGTCAAGGTGCCGCTCATGCAGTTCGAAAGCGACGTCGCCACCTTCACTCGTTTCCAGCGCGAGGAGGAGATCGGCCGGCAGCTCGACCATCCCGCCATCCTCAAGATCATTCCGGTCGAGAAACCGAAAAGCCGGCCGTATCTCGTCATGGAGTATCTCGACGGCCGGACCCTCGACAAGGTCATGGAGGCGACGAAACCGCTGCCGGAAAAGGAGGCGGCGAAGATCGCCAGCCGGGTCTGCGAGGCCCTCGCCCACATGCACGGAAAGGGCGTCGTGCACCGCGACCTGAAACCGCAGAACATCATGGTTTGCACCGACGGCAGCATCCGCATTCTCGACTTCGGCATCGCCAAGGCGGCCCGGATGCGCCGGCTGACCTTCGCCGGTTTCTCCCCGACCATGGGCACGCCCGATTACATGGCGCCCGAGCAGGTCAACGGCCGCCGCGGCGACCATCGCACGGACATCTACAGCCTAGGCGCGATCCTGTACGAGATGGTGACGGGCAAGGTCCCGTTCGAGGGCGAGAGCCCCTACGTCGTGATGAACGTCCGCACGACCGGCGATCCCGTCGCCCCGCGCAAGATCAACCCGCACCTGACGCCGGTCATGGAGGAAATCGTGCTGCATGCGCTAGCACGGACACCCGAGGAGCGCTACGAAAGCGCGGCCAAGATGAAGGCTGAGCTCGACGATTATGAGATCGTGGAACTCGTCGAGCGCTTCCGCCACCTTCAGCCGGTCAAGCCCTGGAAAGGCCGGTTTCGCGTGCTGCCGTTGATCATCGGATTCGTCATCCTGCAGGTGATTGGCTTCGGTCTCATGCTCTGGTATTTTTCCCGGCACGGACGGCATTGAGGCCGCCGGGGATCCGTGGCTTGGGCCCGTTTTGCAGTTTACCCCAAGGGCGCAACGCCCGGTAATGGAGGGATCCATGACCGCCGTGACCACCCAGCCCGAAATCCTTGTCATTGACGATGAGGTGCAGATCCGCCGTCTGCTGCGCCTCACACTTGAAACCGCGAACTTCCGGGTGCGCGAGGCGGAGAGCGGCCCGCTGGGACTCAACGAGGCGGCCGTGCAGCGGCCGGACGCCATCGTCCTCGATTTGAGCCTGCCCGGCCTCGACGGACTCGCGGTCCTCCGGCGGCTGCGGGAATGGAGCCAGATACCCGTGCTTATCCTCTCCGTCCGCGGTGAGGATGCCGTCAAGATCGCCGCGCTCGACGCGGGCGCCGACGATTATCTCACCAAGCCATTCAGCGGCGGGGAACTGCTCGCCCGCCTGCGGGTGCTGCT
This sequence comes from uncultured Oleiharenicola sp., assembly GCA_964652485.1. Lineage (GTDB taxonomy): Bacteria > Verrucomicrobiota > Verrucomicrobiia > Opitutales > Opitutaceae > Lacunisphaera. Next base: position 8,481 of record CAZZDB010000118.1, on the reverse strand, counting down.
CCGCCGCGCCCAGCCCGCCCACGAGACCAGCATCGTCCGCTTTGGCGACGTGGAGATGGATCTGCCGCGGCGCCAGGTCACGAAAGCCGCCGCGGAAGTGCATTTGACCGCGCGGGAATACGCCCTGTTGCGCCTCCTCGTGCAGCACCGGGGCAAAGTCGTCACGCACCGCCAGATCCTGCGCGAACTCTGGGGTCCAAACGCCGAGGAAAACACGCATTACCTCCGGGTCCACATGACGCACCTTCGACAAAAACTGGAAACCGACCCGCACACGCCGCGCCACCTGAAGACGGACGCCGGCATTGGCTACCGCCTGGTTGAGGGCTGACCGCGGCGATGATCGGCCGCTGGCGCAACCGCCCCGGCCCGCTCAAGGCGCCGCGTTCTCGATCCGCTCGAGGCTCAGGTTCTGCAACAGCACCAGATCCTTGTCCGGACCCGCCGGCGTGGGTGGGTCCCCCGCCGGCTCTACGTGCAGGCGGTAGATACTCCGGCCCGCGGCGGCCCGCAGGCGGATGCGTGCCACCCGCCATGTCTCGGGCCCGGCCGCCAGCATAACGACCCCCTGTTGATCGGTAAGCGTTATGCGGCACGGTCCGACGCCCGGCAGCGGGGTGAGCCCGAATTCGAGGGCAAATTCCTTTTTAACCGGCGGGAATCCCCCGGCCCGGATCAGGATCACCTCCGCCTCCCTTCCCAGAACAAAGACCGATCGCTGCTCCATTTCAAAACGCGAACGCGCGCCCTGAATCGTCAGTTCAGGCGACGACTCACGGGGGGAAACCGGCCCGGAGCGATCCATGTCGAGCCATTCCAGCCGGACCCCCGGGGGGATATTTCGAAATTGCACGGAGTCCGTCGGTACGCGCCGATCAGCCAAAGCTGGCAAATCATAGTAGACGTTTGAATTCCGGGCGAAATACGCGAGCCAGGCTCCGATGAGGATGTTGCCATTCTCAATGAGATAAGTGGCGGGAGTGTGCTCCACCCGGTCCCGCACCGCCCAGAGTCGCTCCAGCCGCGCATGGTTCGCCTGACGGTCGATCTGCACGACTTCGACGTGCTTGGTCAACGCGCACGTGACGGTCACGCCGCCCCCCAAGCCCAGCAAGCCGGTCGCCGCCCAGCCGGCCCGCGCGCCAAAACGGCGGGCCAGGCGAAACAGGCCGACCGCGGCCAAGCCGAGGCAAATCGGGGCGAAGGTCGCGAACAACTTGTAGGCGGGATAAAGGGGTATCGGCCTCGACAGGAGGAAATGGACTGCCAGAGCGATGGGGCCGGCCAGAGCCCCAAGCCACCGCCAGCGGCGATGGGCGGGAGCGAAGGTCAGCGCCAGCAACATTCCCCCGACCACCAACCCGCCGGCTCCTTCAACCCAAGGAGAACTCCCCGTGATGAAATTCCGGCCCCATCCACCCCAGTTGATCCCATCGGGCACCCATCCACTCAGCACCTCCGCCCAATTGTTGGCCCCGCGCAATTGTCTGATCAGCGGCGCGAAAACCTTTGAGGCATAGACTCCCGTGAGCAACAGGGAACCGCCGACCGCGGCGGCGGCCGCGCCCAGCCGCTGCCAGAGCTTGACCGGCCAGAACAACATTGAGCCCCCCACCACTGCGACGCCGATCAGCCAGAACTCCGTGTAGGTCCCGGCCAGAAATGCCAGCAAGCTGGCGGCCAGAACGGTGGCCAGGACGCGCGGCACCGTGCCGGCCCAACAGATGGCGATCAGGGCCGGGAAGACAAACAGCGTGCACAACTGGGAAAAGAATCCGATCAGAAGGATGTGGGTGACCACCGGCGTGGCGGCACCCACCAAACCCAGGATCGCCGCCGCCCAATCGGCGATCCCCGCGACCCGCCACATCGCCGCCAAGGCCGCCGCCAGCAGGATCGTGAAATAGACCCCGGTTGCGCCCCATGCCCGCTGGGCGTCGGAGCCCGAGAGCACGGCGACCGTGCCCAACGCCACACACTGGGTCAACCGCGCCTGTTTCCATTGCAATGGTATCCAAAGCCAGGGCCGGAGCCCGATGGTGTGCAGATCGGTGGAGTAAGGCTCATCGGCAAGGAATTGAGCCATCGCGACGTAATTGGCCTGATCGACCTGCGCGTGCCCGATAAAACGATCGCTGCCGATCGCGATGAGGCTCGTGGAATGGACCAGCCCCGCCCCCGCCCCCGCCCCAAGCACCAGGACCACTCCCCGCCACTGCCGCCAAGCGACCGTGCGGCGCGCCCGCCACAATCCGGCGCCCAGCAGGGCAAGGCCGGCAACCGCGACCATCCCCATCACCGGAGCCGTCTTGCGCAGCGGCCAGTCCACGTAGACCAGGGCTTGTTGCAGCAACAGCGCCAGGCTGAACCCTGTCAATCCACACCATAGCCAAGTGCTCGCGCGGAAAGGGGCGGGCTTCCGGGCCCAAAGCCAGACCCAATACCCCATGCCGGCGGTAAGCCCGACCAGCAGCGCAAGTTGAATCAAAGCCGGCATCGATGCCTTTTCATAAGGCCGATGCCCTCGGCCAAGTCAATTCGCCCGACTGCTCGCGTAGTGGCCCACCGGTCGGGGCAGACCCCGGCAAGCTGAGCGTGATTTACCTCGCCAAGCACCGGGAATCCCGGGGTAATTACCCTCTATGCCATTTTCCAAGCTCGGGCTCCCGCCCGCCCTGCTCAACGGTGTCAAGGCCATGGGCTATACCGACCCGACGCCCATCCAGCTACGCGCCATCCCCGTCGTCCTCGGGGGCGGCGACCTGATCGGCTCGGCTCAGACCGGCACAGGCAAGACGGCCGCGTTCGCTCTTCCCGTCCTCGCCCGTCTCGGCCAACATGAGCCTCGCGGCCCGCGCGTGCTCGTGCTCGAGCCCACCCGCGAACTCGCGGCCCAAGTCGAGACGGCCTTCCGCGACTTCGGCCGTTTCACCGATCTTCGTGCGACGGTCGTCCACGGCGGTGTCGGCTACGGCCGGCAGCGCAGCGAAATCTCGGCCGGCACGGACATCGTCATCGCCACGCCCGGCCGCCTCATGGACTTTCTGCAGGAACGCACGCTCCGGCTCGACAACCTCAAGATCCTCATTCTCGACGAGGTCGATCGCATGCTGGACATGGGCTTCGTCAAGGACGTGAAGAAGATCATCGGCCTGTGCCCGCGCGAGCGCCAGACGCTGTTCTTCTCGGCCACCATCCCGCCTGAGATCGAGGAGGTCGCCCGTTTCGCCCTGCGCAACCCCGCCCGGGTGGAGATCGGCGTCGCCCGCACGGTCAACAAGTCAGTCACGCACGCCTTCTATCCGGTCCCGGCGGGACTCAAGTTCGACCTGCTCGTCGCACTGCTTGAGAAGACCGATTTCCAGAGCTGTCTCGTCTTCTCGCGCACCAAGCACGGCGCCGACAAAATCGCCCGCAAGCTCAAGGCCGCGAACCACTCCGTCGCCGTCCTGCACGCCAACCGCTCGCAGTCTCAGCGCGTCGAGGCCCTCGAGGGCTTCAAGTCTGGCAAATACGAGGTGATGGTGGCCACCGACATCGCCGCCCGCGGCATCGACGTCGCGGGTGTCTCGCATGTCATCAACTACGACATCCCCGCCAATCCCGAGGACTACGTCCACCGCATCGGCCGCACCGGGCGCGCCGCGGCCGTCGGTGACGCCTTCACGCTCACCACGCCCGATCAGCTCGCCGAGATCCGCGACATCGAGCGCTTCATCGGCCAGAAAGTGCCGCAACTCAAGCTCGAGGGTTTCAACTATGGCGCTGCGCCGCGCGCGCCGATGGGCTACCAGGGCGCCGCCCCCGCTCACGGCCCGCGTCCGGTGCATCACGGCCCGCGTCCGGTGCATCACGGCCAGCGGTCCGGCCATGGACCGCGTCCTTCGCATCCTTCATCATCGCAGCAATCGCCTGCCGCTCCCGCCCCGCAGGGCCGTCCCGGGCAGCCGCGCCCCTATCAAGCGCCCGGGCAGCCGGGTGGCCAAGGCGGCGGTCAGCAGCCCGCACCGCGAAAGTTTGGCGGCCTGTCGCGGGGCAGTTGGAACCGACGCGGTTAGGACTTGGTGCGACTTGCCTCCGGCGCGAAAACCCGCGGGCGTGATCGGCAATCCTCGCGGCAGGGGTCCGCGCTACGAGACCGCCAGGTCGACCGCCTCCACCACCTCGGGTTCGCGTTCGGCCGGCGCCTCGTCACCGACCCGGATGGGCAGCACGACGAGCGGCAGGCCGGCGAGATAGAAACGGCGCTGCAGCGCAAACGCGGTGTAGTTGTGCAGCAGTCGGGTGAAAATCGTCTCACGGGCAAACAACAACTGTCCGGCGAAAAAGACATGATTGGGAAACTGCGCGGCCGCTTGGTGCGCCAGCTTCAGCACCTCCCCGGTGATGTCGTGTCCGATCACCGTGAAACTTGCCGCCCCGTAACCGTGGGCACGGGCCCATGCGGCATAGCGCGCGGCTTCCAACTCGGTGTGCTGGCGCAGCGCCTCAAGCTCGGCGGTGCCCTTGAAGTTGCCCGCATCGACCGCGCCGACCTGGATGAAGGCGAAATTGCGGAAGTTGTCGCCGAACATCCGCGGTACATGCAGGCAGGTATGCAGGCCGAGCCCGTTGTAGCCGTTGACGAGAATGATGGCCGTGCGGGCGCGCGGATTCGGGGCGGCGATCACGGCCTGGCGCGAGGTGGTCTCGACCTCGGCGGCCGCGACGATCCCATCGAGCCGGTTGAGTTGCACGGCCACCTGGCGGTAGTGGCGCTTGATCGCGAAGGCGATCGCCACGAGCACCCCAGTGACGAAAAGCGTCTTCCAGCCCCCTTCATTGAATTTCACCACGGTCAGCGAAATCAGGATGAACGTGGTCAGCGCGAGGCCGAACCCGTTGATCAGGAGCTTCCGCAGCCAAGCGGTCTCGACGTGGCGCTCCTGCCACCAATGCACGACCATGCCGAGCTGCGACAGGCTGAACGTGATGAATACATTGATCGAATAAAGCACGACCAGGGTGTCGACGGAGCCGAAGGTCACCAGCATCATGACAAAGGCCGCGATGCCCATCAGCAGGATGCCTTTCTGCGTCACCAGACGATCACTGAGATTGGCGAAACTCGTGGGAAACCAGCGGTCGAGCGCCATGTTGGCGAGCACCCTTGGGCCGTCGAGGAAGCCTGCCTGGGCGGCGATCAGCAGGAGCACGGCCTCGGAGGCCAGGAACGCGAATAGAAAACCCGTGCCCAGGGCATGGGGCCAGGTGGCGATCATCTGCTCGCAGAGGACGGCATTGAGCGTCTTGCCCGCGACCGGCGCGACGGAATAGAGCAGGTAGACGACGAGCAGTCCGGCCACCGTGATCGCCAGCGAGGCGCCCATGTAGAACATCGTGCGCCGGCCGGTTTGCACGCGCGGCTCGCGCAGGATCGGCAGGCCGTTGCTCACCGCCTCGATCCCGGTGTAGGTGCCCGCCCCCATGCTGTAGGCGCGCAGCAGCAACGCCAGCAGGCCGAAAAGGCCCAGTTGCGATGAAACCGTGTGGACTTCCCGGACGGTCGCTTCGACCGCTCCGCCGAGGCTGGCGCCGTGGGTGGCGATGCCATAGACGATGGCGAACGCATGGGTGATCACGAAGATGAAGAAGGGCAACACCCAGAGCAGGACGGATTCCTTCACCCCGCGCAGATTGATGAACGTGAGCCCGATGACCCCGGCAATCGCGAACGTGAGCTTTGCCGCCAGCCAGGAGGGTGGCAGCAGGCTAAACAGTGCATCAGCGCCGCTCGCGACCGAGATCGTGATCGTGAGCACATAGTCGATCAGCAGCGCACTGCCCGAGACCACGCCGGCGGCCGGGGAGAGCAGCTTGCTCGCCACGAGATAGCCGCCGCCGCCGGTCGGAAAGAGTGAGATGATCTGGGAGTAGCTGGCGCAGATCGCCACGATTGTGACCACGGACGCCAGGGCGACAAAGACGCTCAGGTGGGTGTTCGCCCCCAGAGACTTGAAAGTCTCCTCGGGACCGTAACACGACGACGAAAGTCCGTCCGCGCCCAAGCCGACCCAGGCGAAGACCGCGATGAGCGAGACCTTGTGGAAGAGATTTTGCTCGCTGAGTGAGCGAGCGCGACCGAAGAGAAGTGATTTGAGCGACATGGCAGGCGACGCAAGGAACCCCAAAGACCCGGCGCAGAGTTGACGACGGGAGCGATTTCAAAGCAGTCAGAATGCCATAAAGGAGATGCATTGAGTGTTAAGAACGGCGTTAAAAGCATTAAGAAATCGTTAACGAGACTGCCGCGAGACCGCCCATATGCCTGCTGCGCACCGGAATGGCAGTGAGCGCGCGGTTTCGGCCCCAGGGGCCGGCGCGGTGGAAGGGCACAACCAGGCAATTCCCCGGTACTCTTGCACCCATTCGCCGGCTCAGCGCGCCTAGGGGGTCCGCGCCTTTGACCAAGCTGCGTCATCGGACCGCAGGTTCCGGCGGTCGACGCCCGTGCGGCGCGGACCACTTGCCCGAGGAGTCGACCTGGCAGTTGGGTCCGGGCCTGCCTGCGAAAACCTGGTGGCCTTCCCTGCGACAGCCGGAACCGTCTCGGTTAACGTCGGATGAATTTTCGTAAACACCCGGGAATACCGCCTCGGATTTGCGATTGGCAGTCCGCCCGGCCTCCGCATTCTCGGCAGCGCATGAGCAAACCAACTGGGCTCAAGTTCGACTATGATTCCGGTTGCCTGATCGTGACCATCACCGGGCGTTACATTCTTGAGCACAAGGATGCCGCCTTCAAATCGATCGCCGAGGCGATCAAGGTCCGGTCGGTCCAGGCGGCCTTGGTTGACATGCGTGGACTGCAGAATCCCTACGGCTTCATGGACCGCTACCACATGGGGGAGTACGCCGGACGTTACCTCACCGCGGTGCCGGTCGGCTGCCTCGCCTTTGAGCAGCAACTCGACCCGGAACGGATCGGCAAAGTCGTGGCCAACAACCGTGGGGCCAAGGTCGAGCTGTTCACCGACGAGGCGGCGGCCTACGCTTGGCTGAAGCAATATCAGACCGGCCCGAAGTGATCCCGGGCACCACGCGGCACCACGGTAGGATGCTGGTATCGCCAGCGGGACAGTGCCGGCCGGTCAGTCCGGCTTGCGCCGGGCCGGCGTAGGCCGCATTGTTGGCTTCGGACCGTCTGGGCGGAGTTGGAGGCGGACGCGTGCGAGGTTTTGCCTGGCTGCCTCCGAATCCGACCGGATGGCCAGGGCCCGTGCAAAACAGCCGGCAGCCTCGGTCAGCCGCCCCTGGCCGACCCGGACGATCTCGAAGTTGATCCACGAGTCGGCGTAATCCGGATGCTGCCGGACCGCAACGAGCAGCTGCGCCTCAGCTTCCTTCGTCTGCCCCGCATCCGTCAGCAGTGCAGCATAGTTGCTGCGGGCACGATAGTCGCCGGGTGCCAGCCGGACAGCTTGGGCCGCGGCCGCCACCGCCTGCTCCAGCCGGCCCTCCCGCTCGTAAATCACAGCCAGATTCAGGCTCGCGCGAGCTTCCGCCGGATTGATCGCCTCAAGTTGCCGAAAACACGCTTCCGCCTGATCGTAGCGCCCGGCTGCGACCAAGGCGGCACCGTAATTGTTGAGCAGCGCCGGGCTCGGCGGGGTGATGCCCGCGGTATGCGACCAGAGCGTCAGCGAGTTTCGCCAGTAGCCAGCCTGGCAATAACTCGTCCCGGCCCAAGTCAACGCAATGGCGCCGGCCACCGCGGCGCCAGCGCCACGCCCAGACCAATCCAATGAATAAACCGATCGCCGGGAGATAAGCGTACCGGTCGGCGGTTCCCTGGGGTCCGCCGATGGGAACAAAACCGACGACCGGAAGAATCATCCCGGCGAACCACAGCCAGCCGACCAGCAGTTCCGGACGTTCCCGTCGGCGCGAGGTGAACCAGCCGGTCAGGACCAGGAGCACCACCAAGCCGCCGGAACAGGCCCAAAGCGAAACCTGCCTGGGTTCGGGATAGAGTGCCCCCAAGGGCCATGGCCAGGCCAGCAGACCAAGGTAGTGGAGGTAGTTCGACAGACCCAGCTCGACGAGATGGAGCGACAGGACCCGCGGTGTGGCCAGCGTGTCCACTTCGACAGGCGGCCGAAACAGCATGAGCAGGGACGCAACGCAGAGCAGAAAAAACGGCAGTTTCTCCGTGACAAGCCGCCTCCAGCCCAAACCGGTGCGCCGGAACGGCCACCCATCCAGGAGCAGCAACACCCCCGGCAGCGTGACCAGCATCGGCTTCGCCATCAGCCCCAGCGCAAAGAAGATCCACGCCAGCCAGGCGGCACCACGCCGCCCGCGCACATACCCGAGCCAGGCCAGCAGGGTCAGCATGAAGAAGAAGGCGCTGAGCACGCTCTTGCGCTGGGAGACCCACGCCACCACCTCGACATTCGGGGGATGGAGCGCGAAAAACAGCGCCACCACGAGGCTGCGACA
>CAZZDB010000117.1:0-12357 GCA_964652485.1 uncultured Oleiharenicola sp. | reverse complement strand
TACCTCGGCTTCGGCGGCCACGGCCATCAGGTGCGCGATTGCCTGCACCCGCGCGACCTCATGCCGCTGATGGAACAGCAGTTTGCGGCGCCAAAGCTCGCCGTGACGGACCGGATTGTGAACCTTTCCGGCGGGGTCGCCTCGGCGATGTCGCTGCGCCAGTTGAGCGACTGGTGCGAAACGCGCTTTGGTCCCCACCTGGTCGCCCCCGATGGCTCACCCCGTCCGTTTGACATCCCGTGGATCGTGCTGGATCACGCGAAGGTCGCCCGCCTCTGGGGCTGGAAACCCGCCACTCCCACCGTCGCCATCCTCGAGGAAATCGCCCGCCACGCCGAGCAACACCCGACCTGGCTCGACCTCTCCGCTCCACGCTGATTTCCCGCTCCATGTCCCACGCCCCGCTCACCCTCTTTTCCGTCGTCATTCCCGCCCGCGATGAACAGGATTCCCTGTCAGCGACGGTCACAGACATCTACGAGACGTTCCGCCGCGAGGGCGTGCCGCACGAGATTGTCGTCGTGGACGACGGCAGCCGGGACCGCACCTGGACGGTGCTGCAGGAACTCAAGCTCACCGTGCCGAGCCTGACCCCGGTTCAGAATACCGGCCAGCATGGCTTCGGCCGCGCCGTGCTCTTCGGGCTGGGCCAGATGAAGGGCGATGCCTGCGTCATCATGATGGCCGACGCGTCGGATTCGCCGGCTCATGCCGTGCAATATTGGCGGCTCCTCAACGAAGGCTGGGACTGCGTCTTCGGCAGCCGCTTCGTCAAGGGCGGCGAGGTCATCGACTATCCCCGCGTGAAACTGCTGGTGAACCGACTGGCCAATTTCCTGGTGCGCGTCGGCTTCAACATCGCTCTGAACGACACGACCAACGCCTTCAAGGCGTATACCCGCGCCGCCATCGAGGGCGGCCGCCCCTACCTCGCGCCGCATTTCAACCTGACCGTCGAGCTGCCGCTCAAGGCGATCGTGCGCGGCTACACCTGGACCGTCATCCCCATCTCGTGGCGGAACCGCAAACACGGCGAGGCCAAGCTCAAGATCAAGGAGATGGGCAGCCGGTATTTTTTCATCTGCGCCTACGTATGGCTGGAGAAATACTTCAGCCGGGGCGACTACCGGAAGAAGTAGCGGCGGCAGGCCACGAAAAACAGCTTGTTGCACGCCGCCACCCCGCCATACCAGTCACGCTTCCCATGATCTATCTGCTCGGTGGTTCCGGTTATGTCGGTTTGGCTTATCAGGCCCTGCTTACGCGCAAAGGCCTGCCCTTCCGCAATGTGCGGCGGGCGGACTTCGACTACACCGACCGGGTGACGCTGACCGCCCTGCTCCGCCGCGAGCAACCGACGTTTCTGATCAACGCCGCCGGCTACACCGGCAAGCCCAACGTCGACGCTTGCGAACTGCACAAGGCCGAGTGCCTGTTCGGCAACGCTGTGCTCCCAGGCAGCATCGCCCAGGCCTGCGCCGACGCCGACGTGCCTTGGGGCCACATCTCCTCCGGCTGCATCTTCAACGGCGCCCGGGCGGATGGCGCCGGTTTCACCGAGACGGACACGCCCAACTTCACCTTCCGGACCAACCACTGCAGCTTCTACTCCGGCACCAAGGCCCTCGGCGAGGAGGTGCTGGCGGGATATGCCCAAACCTACATCTGGCGCCTGCGCATCCCGTTCAACGAGGTCGACGGCCCGCGCAACTATCTCAGCAAGCTCATGCGCTACCCGCGCCTGCTCGATGCCACCAACTCCATCTCGCAGCTCGACGAGTTTGCGGCCGCCACGCTGGCCTGCTGGGAAAAGCGCGTGCCCTTCGGCACCTACAATGTCACCAACCCCGGCCGGGTCACGACGCGGGAGATCACCGCCCTCATCCAAGAGACCGGCGTCGCCACGAAGGACTTCGAATTCTTCCGGGATGAGGCCGAGTTCATGCAGACCGCTGCCAAGACGCCCCGCTCGAACTGCGTGATCGACTGCGCCAAGCTCACCGCCACCGGCATCAAGCTCACCGAAGTCCACGAGGCCGTCGAACGCGACCTGCGGAGATGGCGGAAGGGATGAGGGAGTGAGGGTTCAGCTGATGGCCGCTGACGACAAATTGCATCAGTTCGGCGCCTACCGAAAAGCCTGCGAGCTCTTTGCCCTGGCGGTTGCAGATATGGGGCCGCTCGCCCGCAATCCTCTTTGTGCGCGGCTGGTTACTCAGCAAATGGCCAGCGCCGACTCCGTCGCTTCCAACATCGAAGAAGGCTATGGCCGGCGAACCCGCAAGGACTACGCTCATTTCCTGGTAATTGCCCGTGGTTCGGCTGCAGAAACTCGCGGCCACTACGAACAGAGGTTCAAGCACTGGCTGCCCGCTGAAACCATCAAGGCCCGGGTTGCCCCGTGCGAGGAAATCATCGCCATTCTCAGCGCCAGTATCCGCAAACTGCGCGACACGGCTTGACCACCCAGTCCCTCACTCCCTCACTCCTTTTCGGCATGAACTTACTCGTCACTGGTGGTTGCGGCTTCATTGGCTCGAACTTCATCCGGCAACGCCTGATGGAAAAGGGCTCCGGACTGCACCGGCTCGTCAACCTCGACGCGCTCACCTATGCCGGCAACCTGGCCAACCTCGTGGACCTCGTGACCGACCCCCGCTATGTTTTCGTCCAGGGCGACATCGGCGATGAAAGGCTCACGGCGCGACTCCTGGCCGAGCACGCGATCGACGCCGTGGTGAATTTTGCCGCCGAATCGCACGTCGACCGTTCCATCGACTCCCCCGAGCCGTTCATCCAGACCAACGTGGTCGGCACGCTCCGGCTGCTCAACCAGGCGCGGCTGCATTGGAGCAGACTGCCCGACATGAAGAAAAACACCTTCCGGTTCCTGCATGTCTCGACCGATGAGGTCTACGGCTCGCTCGCGCCCGGCGCACCCGCCTTCACCGAGGAGCACAACTTCGAGCCCAACAGCCCCTACGCCGCCTCGAAGGCCGCGAGCGACCACCTCGTCCGCGCCTACCAGCACACCTACGGCCTGCCCACGCTCACCACCAACTGCTCGAACAACTACGGTCCCTACCATTTCCCTGAAAAGCTCATCCCGCTCATCATCCTCAACGCGCTCGAGGGGAAAAACCTGCCCGTCTACGGCGACGGGATGCAGATCCGCGACTGGCTCTACGTCGAGGACCACGCCGCCGCCATCTGGCTCGTGCTCCACCAGGGCCGCGTGGGCGAAACCTACAACATCGGCGGACTGAACGAGCAGCCCAACATCGCCATCGTGACGAAAATCTGCGAGCTGCTGGACCGGAAGTCGCCCCGCGCCGACGGCCAGGGCTATGCCCAGCAGCTCATGCACGTCCCCGACCGGCCCGGCCACGACCGCCGCTACGCCATCGACTGCACCAAGATCAAACGCGAGCTCGGCTGGTCGCCGCGGGAGAGCTTCGCCAGCGGCATCGAAAAGACCGTGGACTGGTATCTGCTGAACCGCGCCTGGGCTGCGGAAATCACCGCCAAGAAATACGCCCGCGAAAGGCTCGGCACCGGGAAATGATCAACCGCGAAGAACGCCAAGCCTCGCGAAGGAAACCCGGCACCCCCGCTATTTTTCGCGTTACTTCGCGCCCTTCGCGGTTAACCAATCTGCTGCCATGACTCGTAAAGGCATCATCCTCGCCGGTGGCTCCGGCACCCGGCTTTACCCCCTGACCATCGCGGTCTCGAAGCAGCTCATGCCGGTCTACGACAAGCCGATGATCTACTATCCGCTGTCGGTGCTGATGCTCGCCGGCATCCGGGAGGTCTTGGTCATCTCGACGCCCCAGGACCTGCCGTTGTTCCAGCGCCTGCTCGGCGATGGCGGGCAGTTCGGCCTCAGGTTCAGCTATGCCGCCCAGCCGAGCCCCGACGGTCTGGCCCAGGCCTTTCACATCGCGGGCGACACCGGCTTCCTGCGGGAGGAACCCTCCGCCCTCGTGCTTGGCGACAACCTCTTCTATGGCGCCGAATTCGTGAAATCCCTCGAGGAGGCCGCCGCCCGCGCGACCGGCTCCACCATCTTCGGGTACCACGTCGCCAACCCCACCGCGTATGGCGTCGTCGAATTCGCGCCGGACGGCCGCGTGCTCTCCATCGAGGAAAAGCCCGCGCAACCGAAGTCCCACTACGCCGTCCCGGGGCTATATTTCTACGATGCCGAGGCCGTCGCCTTGGCCCGCAGCCTCAAGCCCTCGGCCCGCGGCGAACTCGAGATCACCGATCTCAACCGTCTTTACCTCGCGCGGGGCCGGCTGCACGTCGAGGTCTTCGGCCGCGGCACCGCCTGGCTCGATACCGGCACGCACGACTCGCTCATCGAGGCCGCCCAGTTTGTGAACGTCCTTGAGAATCGCACCGGTCTGAAGATCGCCTGCCTGGAGGAAATCGCCTTCCGGAAGGGCTGGATCGACCGCGCCGGGATGGAAGCCAACATCCGGAAACTGGGCAAGTCCTCCTACGGCGCATACCTGCGCCGGCTGCTGGAATAAGATTCAGCGTGCGGCGCAGCGCCGCGACGACTACATCTTCCGGCGCTCCGGCATGAAGGCTTCGTTCATCATCCCGCTCTACAACTGCCTGCCGTTCACGCAGACGATGCTGGCCAGCCTGCGCGAGACGCTGCCACCCGGATTCGAGAGCGAAATCATCCTGGTGGACGATGGTAGCACCGACGGCACCCGTGCGTGGATCGCCCGGCTTCCCGCGCCATGCCGCGTCATCCTCAACGAGAAGAACCTCGGCTTTGCCGGCGCCTGCAACCGCGGCGCGGCGGCCGCGGTGGGCGAGTTGCTGTTCTTCCTGAACAACGACCTGGTGCTCGGGCCGCGCTGGCTGGAACCGATGCTCGCCGCCTTCGCCCGCTTCGCCGACGCCGGCCTCGTCGGCAACCTGCAGCTGAACGCCGCCACCGGCGCCGCGGATCACACCGGAATTTTTTTCAATCACAAGGGCAAGCCGGCGCACGCAACGGAACGCTCGCTCCGGGAAAAGCTGCGGGGCTGGCGCGCCGTTCCGGCGGTGACCGGAGCGTGCTTCGCGATCCGGCGCGAGCTGTGGGTCTCGCTGGGCGGATTCGACGAGGGCTACCGGAACGGCTGCGAGGACATCGACCTCGCGCTGCGGGCGCGGGCCGCGGGCCGGCGGAACTACGTCATGCTGCGCAGCGTCGTCCGGCATCACATCAGCCAGTCACCCGGCCGCAAGCAGCGCGACGAGCAGAACACACGCCGGCTGGTCGAGCGCTGGAGCGAAGAGATCGCGGCCCTCGCGCTCAAGGACTGGTGCCGCGACTATCTCGCGCGCAACTGGGATGGCGCCCGTGACACGCGGGAGCATGTCCTCGCCCTCCTGGCGCTCCTCTACCTCGCCGGCCTCCGGTCCAGGCCACCCCTGCCGGCGGTCGCGGGTGTGCGCGCCGCGATGGCACACGAGCTTTCGCGCTGGCGCCGACTTGACCCGGCCGGGACCGCCTAACCCGCCCGCTCCACGGAACGCACGACCGACTGCGGCCGGCCATTGATCGTCAGAAACATCCGGCCGATATATTCGCCGATCAGGCCGAGCATCACCAGCTGCGTGCCGGAGAACACCAGCAGCGCACCCATCAGCGAGCCCCAGCCGTAATCCGGGCCGCGATTCATCGACCACAGATAAAACACCACCGCCAGGCCCGTCAGACCGACCGCGGCCATGACGAGCCCGAGCAGTGTCGCCAGGCGCAGCGGCATCACGGAAAAATTCACGAAGGTGCTGGCCCAGAGCCGCACCAGCCGGCGCATGGTGTAGCCACTCTGGCCGGCCGCACGACCGGCGTGCTGCACCTCCAGCGCACCGATGTTTTGCGTCACCTGCAGGATCAGGCCGTCGATATACGGATACGGGCCGGCATGCGCGGCGACCTCCCGGGCGATGAAGGCGCTGACACAGCGGAAACTCGACAGGTAAAACCCCTTCGGCTTGTCCAGCACCCAGTCGGCGACGCGATTGGTCAGCCAGCTGCCGGCATTGCGCCACCAGGTGTGTTCCTTGCGGGAATAGTGGCCGTAGACCACATCGAGGCCCTCGCGCCGGGCGTGCTGCCATAGCCGCACGGCCTCCGCCGGAGGATTCTGCCCGTCGTCGTCGAGGTTGACTACATAGGCGCCGGTGGCGTGACGGTAGCCCGTGAGCACGGCGTTGTGCTCGCCGAAATTCCGCGAGTGGTTGATGAAGGTGATCGGAATGCGCGCATCGCGCAGCAGCTCGCGGCAGAGGCCGGCGGTGGCGTCACGACTGCCGTCGTTGACCAGCACGAGTTCATGGCCGCCCTCAATCTGCAGCCCCTCGATCTCCTTCACGAGGGCCGTGATGGTTTCGGCGCTGTAATAGAGAGGGATGACAAAACTGAGGGCAGGTGTCATGGGGTGGGGCTAAGAGGGCATTGTGTCACGGTTTCCGCGCCACAGTCAGCACCGAATTGCCGAAGGGCAGCCGCGCGCCCCGACCCAGCCAGGCGTGTTCCAGCGCCATCAGACCGTTGAACACCACCTCCACCGGCGCCGGAAACAGCCCGACATCGCTCGTCGGTGCCGACGGCGGAAGGATTTTCCGGCGCAACACCGCCAGGGGAAACGGCAGCATGTTCCAGTAGGTGCTGCCGGCCAGCGCGAACCCGGCGCCGCGCAGCAGGGCGTCGACCTCGCCCCGCGTGTAACGGCGGAGGTTGCCAACCTCGCGGTCATGGTAGGAGTACATCCACTGGTAGGCAGGCATGGTCAGGACCGCCACGCCCCCCGGCTTCAGGCAGCGGCGGAATTCCCGGAGGGCCCGGGCCGGCTCCGCCACCTGGCAGACGACATCGCATGACACCACGGCATCGAAACTTGCGTTCGCAAACGGCAGCTCCGCGATCGAGCCCTGCGAAACTTCTCCTCCGGTGCGCTCGCGGGCCAGATCGCAGGCCACCGGGGAAAAATCCAGCCCGGTCAGCTGCCAGGCCGGATGGACCTCGTGCAACCGGCGCATCAGGCCGCCGGTGCCGCACCCGGCGTCAAGCACCCGGGCAGACGCCGGCACATACCGCGACAAACTGCGTCGGACGTGCCGGTGCAGCGCCCGGTAGTACCACATGGCGTCCTCCACCTCCGCCATCTTGCGATACTCGTCGGGTTGCATGCGCCCGGAAGTTATTTTTCCAGCGCCAGGGCGTGCAACCGCAAATCAAACAGTGCGAAGGCCAGCACCCGGGAATCGCTCGCGCCCGGCCCAAGGGTGGATCCAGTCCCGGACAGGGTCAGGGTCGACCGGCCCGGCGGTACCAGCAGACGGTTCACTTCCAGCACCTGGCTGGTGCCATCGAGGGCGAGCCGCGCAACGAGGCTTTGCCCGAAGCGCACGGTGAAATCCTGCGGCCGGAACGCCTCCACGCGCAGCCGCAGCTGCGCGCGCACCGTCGCTCCGGTAGGATTGTCGAGCTGGATGACACCCTGCTCACCGGACCAGCGCCAGCGCTTGGGGCCCGACCGCTCCAACGGATACCAACCGTCGGCAAATTCCGCCTGCAGCAAGCCGGGAGCGGCGGCGCGGACCAGATGATAGCGGACGTTGTAAGTGATGAAGTCCCCGGGATTCAGCGGCTCGACGCGCAGGATGCTGTCCCGGAGATTCCATTCACCCTTGAGCGCGGTATTGAGCCGGCCTTCGTAGGTGTGGGTGGCAAAATACTGCGGCTTGCGCAGCAGAAAGTAGTTGGTCCAAAGCCGCGACCAGAAATCATCCACCAGCAGGTTGAAAGAGGCAAAGCGCGGATCCCGCTCAAGCCCGCCCAGTTCGGCCAGGTTGCGGTTCACCCGCAGCGGCGGAGTCGATATTTTCAGGCGCAAATCCTCCGTGCCGATAACCTCCGCCAGCAGGATCGCCACCAACAGCGTGGCGGCACCTGCTTGCCACCGACGACTGGCCGACCGCACGGCGGGCACCCAGCAGCAGAGTCCCGCGACCAGCCCCGGGTAGAACACCACGAGCAGCTTGTAGGCATCGTAGCTGGCATTGGGCCGCACCAGGGACTCTTTCACCAACAGACCCCAGCCGAACAGAACCGGCAGCACGAGCGCCAGCGCGGTGAGGGCGGACGCCTTCT
The DNA here is from genome assembly GCA_964652485.1 of uncultured Oleiharenicola sp. Taxonomy (GTDB): domain Bacteria; phylum Verrucomicrobiota; class Verrucomicrobiia; order Opitutales; family Opitutaceae; genus Lacunisphaera. The sequence goes on along the minus strand of CAZZDB010000117.1, from coordinate 4,190 downwards.
GCCGCGGCCACGACCAGACCAGCCCAGCACCCCACAACCCGACCACGGCCGCGCTCAGGATCAGCCGCCACGGCGCCGGCCAGGCGTTCAGCCCGGCATCACGCGTCATCCCGAGCCAGCCCTCCGGGGAGGTGCGCGGCACGACCCAGCCGAAGTCATATTGCTCAAACAGACTGAACCGCTCGATCAGGCCGTCAAACCGGCCCCAGAACAAGGCGGTGCACAGCAGCAAACCCGTTGCCAAGAGGGCCGCCACTCTGGCGGTTACCACCCATTGGCGGCGCAACCACAGCTTGGCCAACAGCCAGGCGCCGGCCGGGGCGAGGCAGACGACGAGAATGAAATTGTAGCTGCCCGCGAGCAGCCAGAACGAGGCCAGGACCAGCGGCAGGTACCCCCACACGCTCCGCCCGACCCGCGCCGCCCGACCCGCGCCCAGCACGGCAACGGTCAGCAGGCCGATGCCCTGCGCCGCGTAAATCTGCCCAAGCGCCCCGTGGTAGACGCCATAGGCGTTGAGTGGCGACAGGCCGTAGAGCGCCACCACAACCAGGAGCCAGAGGCCGCGCACGCCCAATGCGATCCGCGCCACCAAGAGCATCATGGGCAGGTTCAAAAGGAGGAGCGCCGCCGCCGTGATGCTCACCAGGCGGAAGGGTTCCACCCCGAAGACGGTGGAATTGTGCGCCAGCAGGGCCGAGGGAGTGAAATGGTTCAACCGTAGCCAGAAATCGAAGAAGTAGTTCGCCGAGCGCACCTTGGTGACCTCCGGCAGCCCGAGAAACCCCGTGCGGTCGTCCCGCGAGAATTCCTTGAAGACGCGCGCTCCGGCCGCGTAGTCCGCCTGATCGCAACTGCCCAGTGAACTCGAAGTGAGTCCGACCCCGGGCTTGGTCATGGGCGAGATGAACAGGATACTGACCCCGATCAGCACGAGGACCAAGCCTGCGGCGCTCCCGATCCGCCGCAAAGCGCCACCCCGCACGGCCAGCGCCACTAAGACCAAGGGCAACAACTCGCTCCACCATGCATAGGAATCCGTTCCCGCCAGCGAAGTATGGGCTCCCGCCCAAACGACCGCCGATTGCAGCGCGAGCCCAAAGCCGGGGGCGAAGGCCCACGACCAGCGCCGCCACACCCGCGGCAACGCCAGCCACGCCAAGCCCAGGCCCCAAAAGATCGTGTGCACGACCAAACCGGCGGCAGAGAGGTAGTAAAGCATCTGGTAACCAAAGCCACTATCGCGCGCCCCTTCCGGGTTGGGAAGCGAAAAGGCGGAGCCTCAGTTCCAGATTTACATCGCCTCCGCGCTGGGCGATAAACCGCGCCCATTCATCGCCGCATGCCGAAACCCCGCCGCCCCAAGTTCACCGGTCTCTACCACGATGAAATCGTGACGGATTCCTGCTGGATTCGCGAGCAGGCGGAACTGGCCCTGCCGGCCTTGGGCGGCATCCGGCGCCTGTCCTTGATCGGAGACCTGCGGCCGGCCACCCCGGCCGATCCAACCTCCGTGGGCGAAGTGGGCCTTGGCATCTTCCTCGATGGTCGCGAGTTGGCCTCCCGCATCTCGCTGCCCGACGGCCCGTTCCGCTTCGAGCTGGAGCTGCCGGCGAATGATAAGACCGAGGGACATACCCTGGCCCTACAACTCATCGGGGTCGGCGGGAGCAACCTGTTGGCCTGGCTCGGCCGGGTGACAGGCGCCGGCAGTCTGCGGGCCTGGCGAGGCCAGGCGCGCAACCGCCGGCTGCGCATCCAGCGCATCGAGGCCGGCAACGACGTGCTGTTCGATTTTTCCAACCGCGCCGCGCCGTGGAACACCGCTTTCGCGCGCCGGTTCCTCAATCTCGGGATAAATCTCACCGGCTTCTTCCGCGCCAACCTGGGCATCGGCGAGTCGGTACGCTGCATGGCGCGCGCCGCCGAGGCCGCCGCCCTGCCCCTGGCCCTCGTTGACCTCAAGCTGGCTTGCAAGAACCCGCTCGACGACGACACCTATGCGGCGCGGCTCCAGCCGGACAATCCCTACCCGGTGAACATCATTCACGTGGATCCACCCGGGATGCGCGACCTCGACTACCACCACGGCCCGGGCTTCCGGCGTGGTAAGTACAACATCGGTTACTGGGCGTGGGAGCTGCCGGAGTTCCCCGATGCGTGGATCAACTACGCCTACTACTGCGACGAGGTCTGGGCGCCGTCGCGCTTCGCGGCCGAGGCCATCGCGCAGAAGGTGCCGGTGCCCGTGCTCACGATGCCGCACGCCATCTCGTTCACCCGCCCGGCCGGCGACTTCCGGGCCAAGTTCGGCCTCCCCGCCGACAAGTTCCTTTTTCTCTTCCTCTACGACCTCAATTCCTATTCGGAGCGCAAGAACCCCGCGGCCGTGCTCGAGGCGTTCCGCCACTCCGCCCTGGCCGGCGCGGGCGCGGCATTGGTCATCAAGGTGCACAACACGGCCGGCAACCCGGCCGACTTTGAACGATTGCGTTCCGCCGCAGCGGAGCTGCCGGACACCACGCTCATCACGCACACGCTGACCCGCGCCGAGACCTACGAACTTGAGGCGGCCTGCGACTGTTTTGTCTCGCTGCACCGCTCCGAGGGTTTCGGCCTGGCCGTGGCGGAGAGCATGTATCTCGGCAAGCCCGTCATCTCGACCGATTGGTCGGGCACGGCGGAATTCGTCACGGCGGCCAACGGCTGCCCGGTGCGCGCCTCGACCGTGACGCTTGACCGCAATCACGGCCCCTACGCGAAGGGCCAGGTCTGGGCCGATCCCGACCCCGGACATGCCGCGTGGTGGATGCGGCAGCTGGCGCAGGACCGCACGCTCGGCCCCCGTCTCGGCGCGATGGGACGCGCGACCATCGAGGAACAATTCTCGCCTGCCGCCATCGGAGCACGTTGCCGCCGCCGCCTTGAGGCCATCGCCAGCTGGTAGCCGGCGTCGCCGTCGAAGAACCCGCCGCCCAAGCCCGTCAATTTTTCATGGATCAATCCGTCACCTCACGTTCCCCCTGGCCGCTGGCCGGCATCATCACCTCCGTGCTGCTGCTCGCCTTTGTCCTCTCCGGCTGGAGCCTGTATTTCGACACCTCGATCCTGGAGGTGGGCGATTCGGCGGTGAACGCACTGCAAATCGACAACGCGAAGCACGGCACGGAAATCTACGGCAACTATTCCCGCTATCACTTCAACCACCCCGGGCCGGTGCTGTTCTACGTGGATGCGGCCGGCGAGCTGGTCCTGCGGGACTGGCTCGGAATCGTGCCCACGCCAAACAATGCCCATCTGCTGGCCTCCTTGGTAGTGCAGGTCGGCTGCTTCGCCGTGGCGCTGGCGATCCTGCACTGCTGGTTCGATTCGTGGCTCTTCCTGGCGGTGGCGTTGCTCGCGGGGCTGGCGCATTTCTCCCTGGTGCCGGGCGCCTTCAACAGCATCTGGCCGCCGCATTTGCTGTTGCTGCCCTTTTTCTGCTTCATCACGGCGGTCAGTTCGTTCGCGGCCGGTCGCACCCGCGACCTGGCGGTGATGGTCGTGACGGGCGGCGTCCTCTTCCACAGTCACGTGGCGCAGCCCCTCTTCGTCGGCGGGCTGGGCGCCCTGGCGGCGTTCCTTTACTGGCGCCGGGAAAAGGGGGCGGCGACCTGGCCGGGCTGGCGCGCATGGATGAGGGCGCAGCGCGGCTTGCTGGCCTTTTGCGGCGCGTGGACGGCGCTCATGCTCCTGCCGCTGGTGATCGACGTCATCCTTTACCGCGGCGAGAGCAACGTCGCCACCATCGTGCGCCGCTTCCTCGTCAACACCGAGGAGCACAAGTCGCTGCTCCAGTCGCTGCTCTACTTCCTGTCCTTCCCCACCTACGCCACTAACCAGGCGGATGTCTTCACCCAGCTGGACGCCTCGTCCTGGCGCTTCTTCCTCGATCACGCCCCGATCCTCCTGGGCTGGCTGGCGCTGGTCGGCGGACCGGCGGGACTGGCCTGGTTCTGGCGCCGACGTTTGCCCGCACCACTCCGCACCTTTCTCGGCACGGGCTACCAGGTGTGGGGCGCAACAGCGTTCCTGTGCATCGTGTGGGGCGTGCTGCAGGCCGGACCCATGTTTCAATACAACGGCGCATTTTATCACGCGGTGTATTATTTCCTTGGCCTCCTCGGCTTGGGCGTGCTGGCCCACTTCTT
>CAZZDB010000116.1:0-12456 GCA_964652485.1 uncultured Oleiharenicola sp. | reverse complement strand
GAGAGGAGATAGTTCACGAGGTCGACGATCTGCGGCCCGGTAAGTTGGGACGTGCCGCCATGCGAATCGCTGCCGATGCGCCCACCCGACGTGAGGTGAATCTTCGAAGCCGGCGTCCCCTTCAGAATCATATAGGTCTCGTTGAACCCGATTTCCCGGCGGCCGGGCCGCTCGGGATAGCCGCCGGTGAGCGGCTCATACTTGAACCAGCCGAGGCTGGTCTGTCCGGGCACGGACACCACCTCGCGCAGCGAGCGGGCCATGCCGTTGTGCAGGAAATCCGGGGGCTGGTCCCACAGGCCGCGAAGCTGGGTTGGCGTGAAATGCGCCTCCTGATCCTCGGCGCGACCGATGTCCCAGGGTTCGAGGTCCCGCCGGATGCCGGCGATGTAATCGAGTCGCTCCATGCTGATCAGCGTGAAGCCGCCTTCACGCTGGGTAACCATGGTCTGTGGCGGGACCACCTGGCGCGGATTGTTCGGGAAATCCTTCTTGGCGAAATTCGGTGCGGGGTGGCAGGAGGCGCAGCCGAGTTGCGGATGATTAAACAACGCCTTTCCGCGGCGGATCGAGGCATTGTCGCGGTCAAACGGATTCGGCATCAAGCGCGGCTCGTTGGCCTGCCACTCACCGACGAAGCGCTGAAAATCGCGGAGGACGAAACTCTTCCCGAAATACTTCAGACTGGTCTGCCGGAAGAACTCATCGCGCCGTTCCTCGATGGTGGAATCGCTCTTGTCCAGCAGGACCATCTTCGACTGGACGTCGGCCATGAGCTTGACGTGCTGATGGCCTTCGAGCCAGGAGAAGTCGCCGCCCGCGACAAGGCCCCGGCCCTTGAAATCGTCCGTCGGGCAGTGCTCCATCAGCATGGAGTGCGGGGTGTAGGCCGTGAGCGTGCCCTCGAGGAAGAAGGGCTGGATGGCGAACAGGCTTTTCTGCGACAGCGCGAGGAAGGTCGCCCCCTCGACGATCTGGCCGACCTTGTCCTTGGGCGAAAGGTATTCCTGGCCCATGACCTGGCTGACGCCCCAGGCCCGGCCGTCGTTGAGTTCCAGATAGTGGCAGCTGATGCAGGCGCTGTCGCGGTCCGAGGAAAAGAGCGCGCTGTGGACGAGAAACTCGCCGCGCTCGGCATCGGTGCCGGGCATCGGCACCCGCAGGATCGACGGGTCGACGATCACCTCGCGGGAAGTGCCGGCGGCCGTGTCGATGATTGAAACGGTGCCGCCCAGAAAGTTAGCCACGAAAATCTTCCCGGCCGACGGGGTGCCGGCGAGGCCCGCCGCGATGCCGAACGGCTGGAAGCCCGTCGGGTAATTCCTCACCGGCGTGAGGATGTCGCTGGGATCCGCCGCGTCCGGGTTGACCTTCAACGCCTGGACTTCGTTGGTCCCCTGCATCGAGACGAAGACCCGGTCGCCGACGAAGGTCATGCGTTCCGGCAGCGAGCCGACGACGCGCATCAGATCCGGTGGGATGTCGCCCTTGATGTCGGCGAACATCGATTCGGCGGTGTCCGAGGTGTAGCGCACCCAGTTCCGGTGCGACTCGTAGCGGTTCGCCAACAGAAGGTGTTTCAATCCGTCCGCCGGCGGTTCTTCCGGAATTCCCAATGCGGTGACATCGATCATGACCAGATCGTTCTGGATGTCGCGAAACTTGATCCCCGCCGTGCCATCCACCGCGTCGTAGGGTCCGAGAATCTCCTGCTCATCCTTTGGCAGTACGTTGCCCGTCGCGAGATCGCGATGGATGGTGTAGTTCGCCGCCGGGTTCTTCGGATCCCAGCTCTCGCCTCCCCAAGGATCACGCTCGCGCGCCACGCCGAAGCCGACCCCCATCGTCGTGATCAAGAGCCAGTCGTGACCGGTGGCTGGCGAACGGTAGATCTTGACCTCATTGACGACGTTCTGGATCCAGATCGCCCCGACTTCGCGATTGGTCTTCGCGTTCACGATCGAGATGTTCTGGGTCGCGGTGTTGCCGACGAAAAGAAACCTGCCGTCGGAACTGAGCACGACGGTCTTGGGTTTGCTGTGAGGATTGCCCACCGGGATGCCGGGTCCCGCCTGGGTCGAATCGATCCACCGAGCAATTGCCTGGTAGTCGGGATCGTTCGCCGGATCGGCAAAGACCGCCGTCTTGCCCGTGTGGCTCCGGAACAGGGGCATCGTGTCGGCATAGCCACCGTCGCGCGTGCGGGTGACCGCGCGCAGCAGGCGGCTCTGCGCGGAAGAGCCTGGGACGATGTGGTCCAGCACGGAGACAAAGCTCTCGCGGATATCGGTGCCGGCGACGAACCCGCCGCGATTGACATCGTGGCACCCGATCGTGCCACAGCTGCGCTGGAGAATGGGGCCAATCCCCTTCGGGGCAAAATACGCCTGATCGTCGAGTCCGCCGATCACGCGTAGCTTCGCGGCGAAATTGTCCCCCTCGGTGTTGATGTCCACAATGAACACTTCATCGAGGTAGCGGTTCGCGATCCAGGCCGTCTTCCCGTCCGGCGCGAACGTCACGCCCATACAGTAGAAGTCGAGCGGGATCTCCGACACGACCTTGTCGAGATGGGTGTCGATCACGCTGGCGAAATTGGAAAAACGATTGGTGACGACGAGAAACCGGCCGCCCGGATGCAGCGTGAGCCGGAAGGGCCCGGATCCCGGCGGGCCGGCCTCGCCGTCGGGCTTCAGCGGGATCCGCTTGGTCACCACGCCTGTTCCCACCTCGCAGACGACGACCTCGCTGCCGGGATTCATTTCGGATCCGAGCAAGCCCGCATAGACCTTTTTCCCGTCGCCGGACACCGCGACGTCAAAAGGTCGCGCGCGGATTGGCCGTGGCTCCGGCGCCGGGTTCGGATTCGGCACCGGGGGCAAGTTCCGCCGGGTCCAGGAGTGACCGTATTCCCATTGTTGGCTGGTGAGTTTTCCGAAGCGGGACGAGGCACTGCCGCCCGGAACGGCGAGCTGGACTTCCCGCGCGAGCTCCGGCGAAAGCGTGCCATAAGGAAAATGCATCCCGCCGGATTGGTAGGCGGCGTGCGGGTCCGGGACCTCCGGCGCGGCGCGAGCGAGCGGTTGCAGCGCCAGGGCAACAGCGCTCAGGCAGACGGACCGTGGCAGACTTTGCAGCAGATTCATCAGAGGCTCCTTACATAGGCGATCAAGTCGTCCAGCTCCTGCTTGGTGAAACCCCTCGTGCGGCCATGCAGGTCGGCCGGGTTGTGTTCAGTGAACAGCACCCGCAGGTCGGCGGCGCGGCCATCGTGGAGGTACGGCGCGGTGCGGTAGCAACTGCGGAGCGACGGGGTGTCGAACCGGTTTCTGAAATCGTTGGGCGTGCCGAATTCGAGATCGTGAAACTTGCAGTCCGAAAAGGTGGGCGCGGGGTGGCAAACGTCGCAGCCCGCGACCGTGAAGAGGTTCCGGCCGCGGCGGATCGCCTCTGGATCGACCTTGCGATAGGGACTCGGTGCGCGGTCGGGATGCGTGAGGTATTCGGTGATCGGACCTTGAACAAATGCCATCGGCACAAAGCCCTGGAAACGCTCGCCGGCACCGACGCCGTCTGCGAGGTCCGCCCGCACGCCGCTCCACATGACGGGGGGAGTATCGTGAGCATCCTGCAGCGACTTGTTGTTTTTCGGGTTGCCCAGGCCGTCGTTGGAAAGATCCCAGTTGAGGCCGTCGCTCGACGTGTCCTCTTGGTGGCAGCTGGTGCAGCTGAGCCAATTCTGGTAGGTGATCCGGCCGTCATTGGCCATCAGCTCGCCCTTCCGCCACTCGGTCATCGCCTGCACCGGGCCGAGCGGGATCGTCGCACGGACCGCACCGGTCGCGGCGTCGAGCACGGTCACGGTGTCGCTGAAATAGTTCGCGACGAGCAGCTCGCCCGTCGCTTCGCTCAAGGCCAGCGAACGCGGTCCGAGACCGCCTGCCGGCAGCCGGCGGGCGATATTCAGCCGCTGCAGGATCTCGACGTCCTCCTCTAGCCGCTGGATCTCCTGCGGGGTCTTCGCCCGCTCCGCGAGTTCCAGCGCGGCGGGCAGGTCCACGATCGCGATCTCGTGGATGCCGGCGAGGCTCACGTAGAGCTGCCTGGCGTCGGCGGAGAGCGCGATGCCGCAGGGATTGGTCGCGCCGGAAAGCAGCTGGTCGAGCAGGAGGGTGACACGCCGTCCTGACTGCGTGAGGTCCAGGATGGAGAATCCGTTGGAGTTGATCCAGCCGCGTTCCATCTGGACGGTCGGCACTTCGTTGTGCGAAACGAGATTTGTGACGAAGGCCCAGTGGCCATCCGGGCTGCAGATGATCTCCCGCAGCATGGAGGCCCGGCCCATATCGTAGCGCCCGCTCTCGCGCCCGTTGTCTGGATCGACGATCGAAACCCACGGAGAGAGACCGTTGGAAACGGCGATCCGCGAACCGTCCGGGGTCAGCGTCGCGAACCGCGGCTGGCTGCCCACCGGCGTCTCGGAAATCGTGCGCCCGGACTCCGCATCAAGGATCGAAATGGTGCTGGAAACGACGTTGGTCACGAACAGCCGGTTGCCGTCCGCGGAAACATCCAGTCCGCACGGTTCATAACCGGCGGTCAGCGAACGCACCACCTTCCCTTGCGCGACGTCGATGACGTCGATCTTGCCCGCCCACGTACAGCTGACGTAAAGGAACCGGCCATCCGGCGAGAATCTCGCCTGCGTGGGGCGCGCGCCAACCGAAATCTCCAGCACGATCTTGCGCGCCTTGATGTCGATGACCGAGACCAGGTCCGCGGTATAATTGACCACGTAGGCCTTCCGCCCGTCTGGCGACAGGCAGATGTACTGCGGAGAACGATAGACCGGGGTGGCCGGGCGTCCCGTCTCGGGGGGAAACGTCGGTGCCGGCGGGTCGTGCATCTCGGCCGGTTTGCGCGCGGTCCGGCGCCATTGGATGTAACCCATGATCTTGGTCAACTGGTCGTCGGCGATCACGCGGCGATAGGCCGGCATCTGTACCCCCTGCCCCTCGAGAAAGTGCCGGGCCGCCGGATTATTCCACAATCGTTGCGGATAACCGCCGAGGATCCATTCCCGGAGTTCGCCATCGTCGCGGACGATCTCTGCGTATTCCGCCCCGTCCCACGCGGGGATGTGTCCTTTGAAACTGCCGGGGTTCGGCGCGCCGCCGACCCCGCCAGCCCCGTGGCAGGCAAAGCATCCGAGCTTCGTTGCCTCGTGCATACCCTCGTAGGCAAGCGCGGTGATATTTGTATCGAAGGCCGACACCGCGCGGAAATACACCATGAAGTCGGCCAGTTCCTGCCGGGAGAGTTTGTTCCGGTAAGCGGGCATAGGCAGAAGGGGCTTTCGGCCCGCGTGGATATCGACGTCCTTCAGCCGGACCGGCCGGCCATCGAGAATCCATTCCAACACCTCCCCTTCATTCCGCGCGTACGTTGCTACCGTCAGTCCATCCCAGCCCGGCACCAGTCCGCCGCGAGCCCCGGGGTCGGCGACGCCCCCGTGTCCCTCTAATCCATGGCAACTGAAGCAGCCCTGTTGGCGGGCGACGGCCTCACCGCGCAACGCGGCCGTGGACTCAGCTGCGCGAAGCCGGCGGAAGATGAATCCCACGCCTACGAGCATGACCAAAGCGGCCAAGGTGATCCAGAGCGTGCGATAGAGCATGCGCGAGCTTGCGGGGTTAGGGTTGGTTTTAGTCTCCAAGCTATGATAAGCAGGGCTTAATCAATGCCTGTTCATAATTAGCTAGAGTGCGCGCCAAAAGCGGAGAATCCAATTGTGGCGAACTGCCCTGAATTTGGGGCGAATCACCGTTAACCTTTAACCTTGAACGCACTTCCAGAAACGTAGATTGAGAATTGAGTGCACCAATAGGCCTGTCGTCGCGATCAGGTCGCGACGCTTGTACTTATCCAATTTGCGGTGCGCTTCACTGAGATCAGGGTGCAATGAAATCTACCACCGGCCTCCTTCACCTTGCTTTGACCAGGTCCATCCGGCAGTCGCCAACGGGGACGTCGGATTCCGAGTCGGCTGTCCGCCCAACGGTTGGCTCCTGGGTCTATTTCCGCATCGAGACGCCCGATATCAACCGAAGCCGGATTGCCTTTTGACCTTGTCGCTCAACCGTTCTGACCACCGCATGGACATCCCACCCCGCAGGGTAGAGCTCAGTCGCGCTGGTGCGATTTTTCAGGCTCGCACCTTGTGGAAGACCGACCGCTTGGAAGAGATGTCGTTGGGCGCCCTGGGATGGGCCCTAAGCCTCGGTTTGATCTGCACCTTGGGTTGCTCGCGTCCCGACGCGACGGCATCCAAACCCGCCAAGCACATCATGGTCGAAGATACCGATCGTTTCGTCGCCGGTCCCATCGGAGCCGCGTTTGAGGGGAAGCCGTGGATCTCGCACGTCAATATTGTCGACCTCGATAAGGACGGGCTGCCGGATATTCTCGCCTGCGACGACAAACTGCAGGCTGTCGTTTGGCTCCGTCAGGTGTCGCCGGGGCGCTTCGAGGAATCGGTCCTGATGGCCGGCCTGCCCTCACCGGTCCACGTCGAGGCCGTCGACATGACGGGCAGCGGCCACCTCGACCTGCTGGTTGCCTGCATGGGGGAAGTCTTCCCCAACAACGACAAGATCGGTTCCATAATCATCCTCGAAAACGACGGCCATCAGCATTTCACCAAGCATGTGATCGCCGACCACATCGCCCGCGTCACGGATGTGCGTGCAGCCGATTTTGATGGTGATGGCAAACTGGACCTGGCCGTGGCCCAGTTTGGCTACGACCAGGGCGAGATCCGGTGGATGCGCAACCTTGGAAACTGGCAGTTCGAAAGTCACATTCTCCTCAGCCTCTCCGGCACGATCAACGTCTGCGTCGCCGACATGACCGGCAACCGCCATCAGGATATTGTCGCCGTGGTTTCCCAGGAGTGGGAGGAGATCTACCTGTTCGAGAACGACGGCCACGGCAACTTCACCAGCAAAAAGCTCTTCGGCTCCACCAACCAGGACTTTGGCAGCAGCGGCATCAGCCTGTGCGACCTCAACCGCGACGGCCGGCCCGACATTCTTTACAGCAATGGCGACGGCTTCGCGTTTGCCGATCCGGGCAAGCGTCCTTGGCATGGACTGCAGTGGCTCGAGAATCTTGGCCAAGGGTTCTTCCGCTATCACCGCATCGGCGATCTCCCCGGCGCCTACAGTCCGGTCGGCGTCGACCTGGATGGTGATGGAGCGATGGATGTCGTCGCCATCAGTTCCTTCAACGACTGGAAGGATCCTCAGGCGGTCTCGCTGGTCGCCTTTATGAACGACGGTCAGATGAATTTCACGCCCCACGTGCTGGCCCGCAGTCCCATCCAGCTGATCAGCTGTGCGGCCGGCAATCTCGACGGGTCGGGGCGGCCATCCATCGTAGCGGGTGGCTTTTACGCCTACCCGCCATTCACGCAAATGGGCCGGATCACTCTGTGGCGGCCGAAGCCAAAGCCCTGAATCCCACACTGCCGCCCTTCGGCGGTCTGGGGCCCGAGCCCGAACCCGGCGGGTTCAAATCAAGGCGTTGCGGCGGATGACCTCGCGATACCAGTACGCGCTGAGCTTGGGCGTGCGCCGCTGGGTCTTGAAATCATTGTGCACGATGCCGAAACGGCGGTCGTAACCGTCCTCCCACTCGTAGTTGTCCATGAAGGACCAGAGAAAATAGCCCTTCACCGGCGCTCCGTCCCGCATTGCGGCGCGGAGTTCACGGAGGTAGTTTCGCACGTACTCGCGGCGGTGCAGGTCGAGCACCTCGCCGTCCTGCGGAGGCGCCTCGTTGTAGCCAGCGCCATTCTCAGTGACGTAGATGGGCAGGGGCCCATAGACCTCGGTTAAGAACCGCGGTCCCCAATACAGAACCTGGGGGAGCAGGTAGAGCCAGTCGCATGCACCGCGGGGATAGCCGGCGGGAAAAGCCAGGCGCTCTGGCCGGCCGGACTTCCCCGCGCGGACGAAGAATCCGGTATAGATGTTGAGACCTTGGAAGTCAGTTGCCGCGGAGATCAGCTTGAAATCCCCTGGCTCCACCCGCGGCGCATCGGCCCCGATGATCCGGTGGTAGGCGGCGTGGTAACCGCCACGAAAGACGGGATCGAGCACCCGGATGTTCTCCTCGATGAAAGCGCGCTTAGCCGCGGCGATGTTGCGGGGTGTGAGATCAACCGGCACCGGCACGATGGCGTTGTCCGTCAGGCCGACTTGCGCCCCGCGGCCACCGTGCTCCCGCACTGCCCGCACCGCGTGCCCGTGGCAAACGAGCGCATGATGGTAGGTCTGGTTGACGACGGCCTCGCTCTCGCGCGCTCCGGGGGCCTTCTGGCCGGTGCCATAGCCGAGTCGCGTAAAGCAGAAGATTTCGTTGAGCGTGATCCAGTTTTTCACCCGGTGGCCGAAGGCCCGCACCACAGTATCGGCGTAGCGGGCGAAGGCATCCGTCACCCCCCGCACGCGCCAGCCGCCGCGGTCCTCGAGCGCCTGCGGCAGGTCCCAATGAAACATCGTAACCCAGGGCGTGATGCCGTGGCGCTCAAGTGAATCGAAGAGGCGGTGGTAGAAGTCCAAGCCGGCCTGATTCACCGCGCCGTTCCCATCGGGGACGATCCGCGGCCAAGAAAGGGACAGCCGGTAGTGGCGGATACCGAGCCGGCGCATCAGGGCGAAGTCGGCGTCAAAGCGATGGTAGTGGTCGCAGGCGACATCGAGGGTGTCGCCGTTGTGCACCGCTCCGGGCACCCGGGCGAAAGTATCCCAAATGGACGGCCCCTTGCCATCAGTGTAGGCCGCCCCCTCGATTTGCGGGGCGGCGGTGGCGACACCCCAAACGAATTTTTTTGGGAACGGGACGGGTTGCATGGGCGCGGGGAGGACGTTGGGGCGAAGCACAGGCGATGCCCGTCGGCTTCAAATTGCGTGGAGGCGCCCACCATGTGGGTCGCCATCAAGCTGACAACGAAACTCTCACTCTATCTATTGTATTGCCGGGATGATTTCGTGCAGTTCGAGGAAAAACACGAGCGGCGTGTGCCGCGGTAGCTGGGGCGGCCAGTCGTTCTCGCCGTAGGCGAGGGCCGGCGGGAGGTAGACGAGGGCCTTGCCGCCGACGCGGAGGAGCTGCACTCCCTCCGCGAGCCCGGGCAGCATGTCGTGCACCACCATCCGGACGCGGGCGCGCGTGAGCGGCGGCAGGGTCGTGCCATCCGGCAGGGTGGCGGAGAAGCTGATGACGACGGATTCTCCCGGCTTCGGGGTTGGCCCAGCGCCGGGTTCCGTGATGCGGTAGTGCAATCCGCTCGCGGTGCGTGAAACGCCCTCCTTCTCGCGCAAGGCACGGAAATAATCTTCGAGCGGGTTGGGGCGCTCCTTTGAAAGCATGGCCTGGACCCGCTGGCTGATCTCGTCGCGCAGACGCTTCGCGTTGTCGTCCAGCGGCAGCCCGCGGCCCTCGTAACTCGCCCGGAAACCGTCTTGAAACGCCTCGAACTGCGGCTCCGTCCAACTCAGGTCGGGGATCCGGTTGTTTTCCGCCATGAAGGAGCCCAGGCTGGCATACGGCGCGAGTTCGCGGGCAAAGGTCTTCGCCGCGGGAACTGGCACCGCGGGGGGAGGCGTTGCGGCCCGCGGATGCCACAGCCAGACGGCCAGCCCCGCATTGGCGGCGAGCGACAGCAGCGCGAGGGGGCGCCAGAAGGCGGCGGGGGCGGATACGGCGCGGGACGGCGGGTTTTTCATGGGGCGGAAATGCGCAGGAGTTTCGGCGGCGGCGCGGCAAAGGCACGCTCTGATTCGCGCCCATCGGGCCAGCGGATCCGGAGCCGCACGGGTGGGGCGGTATCGGGGTAACCGAAGAACTGGGTCGCACTCGACTGGGTGAAATAACCCGAACCAGCGGCGATCTCCATCGTCTGGATCGAGCCGTCCGCCAGCTGTAGCGTCAGCCGGGCGCCGACCGCCGCCGGATTGCCCGGACCGCCGCGCAGGGCGACGCCGAAGCTGTGCCGGCCGGGGACGCCGTGATTGAGGAAGGTCAGCGCGACGTCGTTGTTGCGCGTTACGAACAGGTCGGGCCAGCCGTCCTGGTTGAGGTCGGCCACCGCCAACGCCTTCGCGTCGTGCCGCACGATGAAACCACTCTCGTTGGGGGGCACTGGCGTGAATCCGCCATGGCCGTCTCCGCGCAGCAGCCAGCCGACCCCGCCGTCGAAGCGGCCCGTCTCCGGGATCGGCGCGTAGGAGTTGCCCACGGCCACGAGGTCGGCGCGACCGTCGCCGTCGAAATCGCCCGCCGCCAAGCCGGAGATGGGCGCGATCTGGGCCAGCCGCGGCAGCGGAGTGAATTTGTAGGTGCCGTCGGGTTGCGAGAGAAAAACGCCGCTGCGCAATTCCGTGGCCGTGTATCGGGTGGCTGCGGCAAGCACCGCCGGTGCGAACACCTCCTCGAGGGAGGCCTTGGCGTAGGATTCGGTCGTGGGAAAGCGCGCCGCCAAGGTAGGGCATGCCTTCAGTATCGCTTCGCGATCCCGGACGGGATACCAGCGGCCACCCTCGGCCCGGGCTTCGACCAGCTGCGGGAGGGAGCCGTCGACCACCACCCCGGCGTAGAGTACCGCTGGCTCGGCGGACGTCGCATGGTAGGGCGTGTTCAGTCCGGTGTTGCCGACCGCGTAGTCGGGCCGACCGTCGCCATTGAAGTCCGCGGCGGCGAGGGAGCGCCACCAACCGGTGCCGGCCGAGGAGAAGCCGAGCTTGTCGGAGATGTCCTCAAAGTGTTTCCCACCGACGTTGCGGTAGCAGGCGACAGGGCCCCATTCGTACGCGACGAGGAGGTCGGGCCAGCCGTCCCCATCCACGTCAGTCCAAAGCGCCGCCGCCACCATCCCGCGGGTCGCGAGCCCGGGGGCCATTTCCGCCGTGACATCGGCCAACCGTCCGTCCCGCCAGGCGAGCAGGGCGCTGCGCGGGGCCTGCGGATACTGACCGGGCACGACCCGCCCGCCCAGAAACACACCGAGCCGGCCGGTGTGTTCGAAATCCGCGGCCGCGGCGGCCCCCACGCTGATCGTCAGCACCGGCAGGGTGCCCGGTGGCGCCGGCGCGAACCGGCCACGGCCGTTGTTGAGGAACAATCGGGGCTGATACACCGGTGCGTCAGCCGGCGCGGCGACGCCGGCTTTGGTCACGAGCAAGTCGAGCGCGCCGTCGGCATTGGCGTCGAGCGCCAGGATCGGGCCATCGGCCGCTGCCAAGGCGTCACGGAAAACACTGCCGCCGTAGGCGAGGAACTGGCCGCCACCGAGATTCGACAGCAGCTGGCCGGACTCGCCCGCCACGCCGCCGACGACGAGATCGTCCTCACCGTCGCCGTCGAGGTCCGCGAACACGGCCGGTGGGCCGGGACGGTTCAGCCGGAAGGGCAGCAGCGGCTGCCGGCTCAGCTCGTTGAACGGCTGCTCGTGATTGGCGAGGGCGAGCTGCAGCGACGGCCCAACTTCCGCAAACTGTCCGGACGTGGGCGTGGGAGCGGTGATGCGCACGGGGCCTGGCGGTTCCGTGATGGTGTAACGGCGGTCCGCCGCGAGATCGGTGAAGGCCTGCACGGCACCGCTGGGCCATTCCACGGTGAGCCGTTTGATCGTCGTAATCGCGCCGAGTCCGAAATGGACGATGGGCTCGCTGGTGGAAAGATAGCCACGCGCGAGCGTGAGCGTGCGGATCTGCGGACCCGCGGTGGTCTCGATGCGCACGGTGGCGCCGATCCCGAAGCGGTTCGAAACCGTGCCACGCAGGTCGATGATGACCGAGTGGCCGGTGTCAGAGTCGTTGCGACAGACAGTGACCTCGCCATTGATGCTGGCAAAGACGAGGTCCAGGTCGCCGTCGCCGTCGAGGTCGCCGAACGCCGAGCCCGAGCCGAGCCCGACGTGATCGAGCCCCCACTGCGCGCCGACTTCCTCGAAACGGAGATCACCCAGGTTGCGGAAGGCGAGATGACGCTCGGTCAGCGGCGGACTAGCCTTGGTGGCCTTGATGCGGTCGGCGACGCGCTCGAAGCTCACAACGCGCCTCACGAGGTCCGTGTTGTGCAGCTCGCGAATCATGCCGTTGGTGAAATAGGCGTCGACGCGGCCGTCGTTGTCCAGGTCCTCGAGCCGCACCGTCCACGTCCAGTCCGTGGCGCTGAGCCCGGCGAGGAAAGCCCCCTCAAGCATGACGCCGGCACCCGTGTTCAGGAAGAGGGCGTTGCGCATGAACTGGGGCGCCGCATCGGGCCGCTGCTCGTTGTCGGTCAAGCCGGTGCGAAGCTTGGCCATCCCGCGGTGGTCCTTGTAGCGCGATGTCGCGGCCATGTCGGCGACCAGCAGGTCGAGGTGGCCGTCGTTGTTCACGTCGCCGAGGT
>CAZZDB010000115.1:0-12542 GCA_964652485.1 uncultured Oleiharenicola sp. | reverse complement strand
CCCGCGCAACGCATCGTCATCATTGGTGGAGGCTTCGGCGGGGTGAAGTGCGCCTAGACCCTGTCGGCAAGCCTCCGCGATGGCGACGCCGAGATTGTGCTCTTTAACGAGGAAAATCACCTCGTTTTCAGCCCGCTGCTGGCCGATGCGGTCGGCTCCTCGCTGAACCTCTTGGATGTCATCGTTCCGCTCCGCCAGCTGCTGCCGCGCGTCAACTGCCGCACCGAGGAGGTCAAGAACATCGACCTCGCCGGCCATACGATCGAATTCGAAGGCTACGACGGCCTGCCGCGGCGCCTCGACTACGACCACGTCATCCTGGCCTGCGGCAACATCTCCAACCTCAACGTCGTCCCGGGCATGGCCGACCACGCCTATCCGTTGAAGACCGTCGGCGACGCCGCCGTCCTCCGCACCCATGTCCTCTCGCAATTGGAGAAGGCCGAGGTGTGCGACGACCCCGGGCGACGCCGCTGGTATCTGTCCTTCATCGTCGTGGGTGGCGGCTACAGCGGCGTCGAGACCGCCGGTGAGATCAACGATCTCGTCCGCACCAGCCGCCGCTTCTATAAAAACATCGTCGACGCGGATATCACCGTCACGCTCATCCATTCGCGTGACCAGCTGCTCCCCGAGATCAGCCCGCAGCTCCGCGAGTTCGCCCGCGTTAAGATGGAGCAGGCCGGCGTCACCATGCGCCTCAACGCGCGGGTGCAGCTTGCCACCGCGGAGGGCGTGGGCCTGAAGGATGGCTTCGTTTCCGGTGGCACCATCGTCTGCACCATCGGCAGCACCACCGCCCCCGTGGTTCTGCAACTGGACTCACCCAAGGAAAAGGGCCGTCTCCTGACCGAGCCCGACATGCGCCTGCGCGGCCGGACCAACGCCTGGGCCATCGGTGACTGCGCCTGCATAATCAACGCCCACGACAACCAGCCCTCGCCACCGACGGGGCAGTTCGCGGAACGCCAGGGCCGGCAGTGCGCGCAGAACATTCTGCGCATCCTCTGGCGCGAGCCGACCCGGCCGTTCACCTTCAAGGTCCTCGGCCAGCTCTGCTCGATCGGCGGTCACAGCGCCGTCGCCGAGATGCTGGGATTCAAGCTCTCGGGCTTCTGGGCTTGGTTCACCTGGCGCGGCGTCTACCTCTTCAAGCTCCCGACCTGGTCGCGGCGTATCCAGGTCGGCTTCGACTGGGCGTGGCTCCTGGTTTTTCCCCGCGACCTTAGCTGCATCAAGACCGACGTCACCGACCGCGTGACCCACGCCCACTACGAGCCGGGCGACTACATCATCAGGCAGGGCGAGCCGCCCGTCAGTTTCTACGTGATCGAGGAAGGCGAGGTGGAGATCGTGCGTGCCTCTCCGGAAATACCCGGGGGCGAGGTGCTGGCCGTGCTCAGCGCCGGCAACTTCTTCGGCGAGGCCTCCCTGCTCAGCAACCAGCCACGCTCGGCGTCGGTCCGCGCCCGAACCCCGGCGGAGATCGTCATCATGGGCCGCCATGTCTTCTCCCACATCGCGGACTCGCTCGCCCCGCTCAAGTCCGCGCTCATGGCCGCCATCACCCGCCGCTCGCCAAATTCCTGGCAGGAACGCCCCCGCGTCCGCGCCGCCCTGCGGGAACTGCCGCTGTCCGACTTCATCGAGGCGGCCCCCTCGCCCGTCCTCCGCCCCGCCGCCACGTTGCTCGAGTTGACGCGCCTCTTCGGCGAGAACGACGCGCCGTTCTTCCTGGTCTCCGCCGATGGCGCGCAGCTGGAGGGTCTCGTGACCCTCACTGATCTGCTCCGCGCCCATGCCTCCAACCTCGCGCCGGAAACACCGCTGGCCGATTTCATGATCAAGAATCCCGCGGTCGTCGCTGCGACCGACACCTGCCTGGTGGCGGCGTCCGCCTTTCGCGAGCACGGCCATAAATTCCTGCCCGTGGTGCGCGACCTGGAGAGCCGCCGCATCGCCGGCTACATCGCCGCCCGCAAGCTCATCGGCCGCATCATGCAGATCGTCGGGCCGCCCACCACGGCGACGGTCCCACCGATCAACGGCTAGGCGCCTTACCCGGTCATTGCGAGGAGCCTTGGCGACGAAGCAATCCACCTGACTGGACCGCCACGACCGGCTGTGCCGGTCTCGCCATGACAAAGTTGTCCCGAAAGTCTGTTTGCCAAACGCCGCGTCCGGCGTAGCCTCTGCCGTTCACGTTTTTGGCGATGCAAGACCTCTCCGACCTCTACCAGTCCGTCATCCTCGACCACAACCGCCGCCCGCGGAACTACTCGGTCCTGCCCACCGCCAACCGGGTCGGTTCCGGCAACAACCCGATGTGCGGCGACCAGATCACGGTCTACGTGAAGCTCGACGGCGACCGCATCACCGACATCAGTTTCCAAGGCAGCGGCTGCGCCATCTCCAAGGCCAGCACCTCCCTCATGACGGTCAACCTCAAGGGCAAGACCATCGCCGAGGCCGAGGCGATCTACGGCGGCCTTCACAAGATGGTAACCACCGGCCAGGTGGCCGAGGAAGACATGTCCGATCTCGCGGCTCTCGCCGGCGTCCACCAGTTTCCCGCCCGCATCAAGTGCGCGACGCTCGGCTGGCACGCGGCGCTTAACGCCGCCAAGGGTGCCGAGCAACCCGTCACCACTGAAAAACCGGGCGACTGATTTAGATGAACAAAGCCTGGGCCAACATCCGTGGTGATTTCCCGATCCTCGATCAGCTGGTGAACGGCCAGCCCCTCGTCTACCTCGACAACGCGGCCACCTCGCAGAAGCCGACCTGCGTCATCGACGCGCTTTCGAATTACTACCGACACGACAACGCCAACGTCCATCGCGGCATTCACGCGCTGTCCATGCGCGCCACCTTCGCCTACGAGGCCGCCCGCGAGCGCAGCGCGAAATTCCTCAACGCCGCCGAGCCGGGTGAGATCGTCTTCACCGCCGGCACCACCGACAGCATCAACCTCGTCGCCAATGCCTGGGGCGACGAGAACCTGAAGAAAGGCGACGTCATCCTGCTCACCGAGATGGAGCACCACAGCAACATGGTGCCCTGGCAACTCCTCGCCCGCCGCACCGGCGCCCAGCTCCGCTATCTCCCGGTGGTCGCCGGCGATTCCGGCCTGCTCGACCTCGCCCAGCTGGACAAGGTCCTCACGCGCGACGTGAAGATCTTCGCGTTCACCCATGTCTCCAACACCCTCGGAGTCATCAATCCCGCCGCGGAACTCTGCGCCGCGGCGAAAGCAGTCGGCGCCATCTCGGTCGTCGATGCAGCCCAGAGCGCCGGCCACCTGCCGCTCGATGTCCGTGCCATGGGCTGCGACTTCCTCGCCCTTTCCGGCCACAAGATGTGCGGCCCCACGGGGGTCGGAATCCTTTACGGCCGCAAGGCCCTGCTTGACGCCATGCCACCCTACCGCGGAGGTGGCAGCATGATCTCGAACGTCGAATACTTCGAGAGCAAGTGGGCGCCCGCCCCGCAGAAATTCGAGGCCGGCACGCCCAACATCGCCGACGTCATCGCGCTCGGCCGCGCCATGGACTACCTCGACGACCTCGGCCGCGAGGCCATCGCGAAGCACGATGAACAGCTCGCCGCCGTCGCCTACGCCCGGCTAAAGGCCGGGGTGCCCGGCATCCGCCTGCTCGGACCGGCGCATCATCGCAGCGGGGTCATCAGTTTCGACCTCCCCGGCGTGCACGCCCACGACGTCGTGACGATGGCCGACCAGGAAGGCATCGCCCTGCGCGGCGGCCATCACTGCAACCAGCCCCTGATGCGCAAACTCGGCCTATCGTCCACCTCCCGCGCCAGCTTCTATCTCTATAACACCGAGACCGAGATCGACCGCCTCGTGGCGACGCTCCAGAAGATCCAGAAATTCTTCGTCGGTTGACTTGTTTCCGGCCGCCGGACCGGGGCTTACGCCACACTCCAACCACTGCCCGATTTTGCGCAAGAAATGCGCAGCGGGGCCCGTGGGGTTCGGCTATCCTGACGATCCTATGGTGTCACCACGCAACACCGTCCCAGTGCCCATCGAACCCGCTCTCGAGCTTGTCCGGAAATACAACGTTCCCGGACCCCGCTACACGTCCTACCCGACGGCGCCGCAGTTTTCCGAATCCATCGACCGCGCCGCGCTGCTGGCCGAGGTTGCCGAGGACAACCGCGACGCCACCTCGGCGCTCTCGCTGTATTTTCACGTACCGTTCTGCGAGTCGCTGTGCTGGTATTGCGGTTGTACCACCGTCATCACCAAGCGCCGCTCGTTCGCCGCGGATTATGTCGGCCTGCTCGAAAAGGAACTCGAACTCACCGCCCCGCTCCTCAACACCACCCGGCCTGTTACCCAGCTGCATTTCGGCGGTGGCACGCCGACCTTCCTGCCGCCGGCGGAGATCGATCGCCTCGCGGCCGCCATCCACCGGCATTTCAAGTTCGCACCCGATTCCGAGAACTCGGTCGAGATCGACCCGCGGCGCCTGACCAAGGAACATGTCGAGGCCTTTCGCCGGCTCGGCTGCAACCGCGCCTCGCTCGGCGTGCAGGACACCAACCCGCAGGTCCAGCTTGCCGTCCACCGCTGGCAGCCGCTGGCCCAGACCGCCCAGGCCATCACGTGGCTGCGCGAGGCCGGCTTCCAGTCCGTCAGTCTCGACCTGATCTACGGCCTGCCGTTGCAGACGCCGGATTCCTTCGCCCGGACGCTCGACGAAATCATCGCGCTCAACCCGGACCGCCTCGCCGTTTTCAGCTATGCGCATGTCCCCTGGATCAAGCCCGCGCAGAAAATCTTCGATGACCGCCAGCAGCTGCCGACCACCGAGGCCAAGCTCACCATGCTCATGGCCGCCGTCGCGAAGCTGACGGCCGCCGGCTACGTGCAGATCGGCATGGACCACTTCGCGCGACCGGACGACGAACTGGCGATCGCCTTTGCGGACGGCACGCTCCACCGCAATTTCCAGGGCTACACCACACGCGCCGGCGCGTCGCTCTACGGTTTCGGCATGTCGTCGATCTCGGAAACGGATGGTGCGTTCCGCCAGAACTACAAGGACCTCGCCGATTACACCGCTGCCGTCGAAGCCGGCCGCCCGCCCATCGAGCGCGGCTATCTGCTCAGCCTCGATGATCGCCAGCGTCGCGCCGTCATCTCCGACGTCATGTGCGGACGCGGTCTGGATTTCGCCAGTCTCTCGCGCCGGCTCGGGTTCGACATTGCAGCCAATTATGCCACCGAGCTCGCCTCCCTGACCGATCTCGAGGCCGACGGGCTGCTTCTGCGGCATCCGGACCGCATCGAGATCACGGAACTCGGCCGGCTCTTCCTACGCATCATCGCCATGCGCTTCGATGCGCATCTCACCAAGCGGCCGGCCGGCTTCTCCAAGACGGTCTGAATCATGCCCTATCGGATCGGCAAGGCCTTCGAGATCGAGAGCGGCCACATCCTGTCCAAACACGCGGGCAAATGTCGTTTTCCGCACGGGCACAGCCGGCGCATCGAGGTCGTGCTTGTCGCCGAAGCACTCGACGCGAACGACATGGTCTGTGACTTCAAGGCCGTGAAGCTGGCCCTGCAGGCGTTTCTCGACACTTGGGACCATGCCCTCGCGCTCAATACTGACGATCCCAATTTCGCCTTCTACCAGGAGAAACACGGCGCCCGCATCATCCCCTTTGCCCGCACCGATCCGACCAGCGAGGTGATGGCGCACACGGTTTTCCGCGAAGTCAGCCGTGCGCTCACCGTCGGTCGCTCGGGCGAATATGCGATACCGCCCGGAGTCCGGGTCGAGCGCGTCCGCGTCACCGAGACCAGTTCCAGCTGGGCCGAATATTCGGGTTAGCCGGGGGGTGGAATTGGTCGCGCTTGCTGTGACCGCTTCCGTATTGTCGGGCGGCCGGTTTGGTGTCATCGCTTGAGCCTGTGAACCCAGCCCCCAATGACGCCGCGATTCTGGCGCTCGAACGGCCGCATCGCGATTTGCTGACCTATTACCTGCTGAGTGCCTTGGTCTTTCCGCCGTTCTTTCCCTTCTTCGCCACCTACTTGTATTTTCGCTATCACACGATGCGCTACAAGTTCACCGACGAAGGCATATCGATGAGCTGGGGCATCCTGTTCCGGCGGCAGATCATCATCAACTACGCCCGCATCCAGGATATCCATCTGCGCTCCAACCTCGTCGAGCGCTGGCTCGGCCTGGCCCGGGTCCTGGTCCAGACCGCCAGCGGCAGCTCCGGCGCCGAGATGACCCTCGAGGGTTTCAAGGAGTTCGAGACCGTGCGCGATTTCCTCTATTCCAAAATGCGCGGAGTGAAGGATCCCGCCCACAAGTCCGGCCCGGCCGCCTCGCCCGGGGCGACGCCCGAAGCCGACCTCGCGGCCGCGCTGCGCGAGGTCGCCCACGAACTGCGCGAAGCCCGCCTGGCCCTGGAGAGGCGTCAATCAGGCATGAAGGATTCCGCTCATGTATGACCGGCTTCGCACCTGGGTGCTGCACGTCATGCGCGTGCCGCACGACCCCGCGCCGCCGTTTGGCGCCCCGGGCTCTGTCCGGGTCTTCCGCGCCGGCAGAAATCTCTACCGCCTGCGGCTCGCACGCTGGGGCCTTGCCCAGCTCGTGGCGCTCGCCGGCATTGTTTTCTGGGTCGCCGTATTCATCCAAGTCGAGGTGGAGGTGCGCGAACGGCACCTGGCGAACCAAGCACGGATCAACCCCAAGGAATCCCGCGATTTCAATGAGTATCTGGAGAAGATCGGGGTGGCCAGGCCGGAAGCCCCCGCCGCACCTGGGGCGCCGGAACCCCACACCAAGTCTAAACGACCGGTGCGGATCAACGGCTGGGCCGGCTTCAAGCTGGTGCTGGTGCAGATGGCACTCTGGCTGCCCCCGTGGGCCTTCCCGGTCCTCTGGGGCCTGAAGATCGCCGGCATCGTTGCCTACCTCGCCCAGCTGCCGTTCACCTACCTGCTCGTGCGGTTTGATTACGAGTTGCGCTGGTATATGGTGACCGACCGCAGCCTGCGCATCCGCTACGGCGTATGGAAGGTGTATGAGTCCACCATGAGTTTTGCGAATCTGCAGCAGGTCGAGGTCCAGCAGGGCCCGCTCCAGCGCCTGCTCGGCCTCGCCGACGTGCATGTGCAATCCGCCGGCGGCGGGAGCGATCATGATCCGCGTCGTGGCCGGACCGAGGATGCACTCCACAGCGGCATCTTTCACAGCGTCGCCAACGCGACCGAGATACGGGACCTTGTCCTCGATCGTCTCCGCCATTTCCGCCAGGCCGGGCTCGGCGATCCCGACGATCATCACGAGCACCCGCTCGCGCCGGCGGCAGCCGCTCCCGCCGACACCCTCGCCGCCGCGCACGAACTGCTCGCCGAGGCCCGCGCGTTGCGCCAGGCGTTGGCTTGATGGAGGGTCAATCTCCCGACCGACCGCGGCCGGTGCGGAGACCGGCCCGCCAAAATCATTGCTTCGCTGCCACCCACGCCATCGCCTTGGTCGCGAGTTTGTCGAAGGCCGTCACGCACAGTTCGAGATGCTTTTCCTTGGTGTCCTCGATCTTGTTGTGGCTGATGCCATGCAGGCTCTGCACGAACATCATGACGGTCGGCACGCCCACGCCGCACATCTCGGCCGCGTCGTGCAACGGACCCGAGGGCATCCGGTGTGACTTCGGCACCGTCTCCTTGATCGCCGCGTCGCACAACCCGATCAGTTCCGGATGAAACGGCCGCGGCTCAATCTCCCAGAGCCGCTCCCAGGAGACACTCACATTACCGTCCTTGGCGAACCGTTTGCTCGCGTCCTTCGCCTCCTTCAGCATCCGGGCCAGCTTCTTGGCGTCAAGATGCCGCTGGTCGAGCGTGATGCGGCACTCCTCGACCACGCTCGTGACGATGCCGGGCTTGGTCGTGCAGGAGCCGATCGTGCACACACCGCCCTGGCTCCACTCGGCGATGCGGTAAATCTCCTGGGCCATCTTCCCGGCGGCGAGCAAGGCGTCCTTGCGCCGGTTCATCGGCGTGCTGCCCGAGTGCGCCGCCTGACCATGGAACGTAATGGCGTGCCGCTCCACCCCGAAGGTCCCGAGCACTGCGCCCAGCGGCAGACCCAGGTCGAGCAGCACCGGCCCCTGCTCGATGTGCAGTTCGAGATAGGCCGCGGCGTTTTTCAGTTCCACGCGGCTGTCCTTCACCTTCTCAAAGTCCACCCCGATTGCCCGCAGCGCGCCCGGGAGGGTGATACCCAACGGGTCCTGGAGCCCGCGTGCCTCGTCCATGTTCAGCGAGCCCGCACAGGCCGAGGAACCAAACAGGCTCTTGCCGAACCGCGCGCCCTCCTCATCGGCCCAGTCGACCAGCCGCACCGTGACCGGCGGCCTGCCGTGATATTCCTTGTTGAGACGCCGCAAGATTTCCACGCCCGCCATGACGTTCAGGCAACCGTCAAGCCAGCCGCCGTTCGGCACTGAGTCCATGTGCCCGCCGATGACCAATGCGTCGTTACTGTCGCCCGGCAGGGTCGCCCAAAGGTTGCCAGCGGCGTCGGTGTGTGTCTCGACCGGCATGCCCGCCAGCTTCTGCTGCAACCACGCCCGGGCCTTCACCCATACCGGGGTGAACGCCACGCGCTGCGCGCCGTGCTCGTCGCCGGTGAGGGCGCGCAGTTCCTTGAGCTCGGCGACGGTGCGTTGGGGGTCCAGTGGCATGCTAATGTGGGGGCGTGCGGCCTGATTTCTGCTTGGAAGTTAACCCGATCCCCGCTGTATTCAACCCACCAATCATCAATCGTTCCTGATGGCGCCCACGTTGCCGCCCTGGGAATAAGCCGGCCAAGGTTGACTGACTTTCCCGGGAATGGGTTCGGGCACCCGTGCCATCGGTCTCCACGCCTCCATGTCGCTCCAGCCGATCCTTCCCGCCGACGCGCTTGCCCGGAACTTCACCGACCTGAAGCCGCCGCTGCGTCCGCAGGAGGCACTCGTCGAGGCCAGCCGCTGCCTCTACTGCTTCGACGCCCCCTGCATCATGGCGTGCCCGACCGGCATTGATGTCCCGGCTTTCATCAAGAAGATTGCCTCCGGCAATCCGGCCGGCGCGGCGAGGACGATCCTCACCGCCAACATCCTCGGGGCGTCCTGCGCCCGCGTCTGCCCGACCGCGGTTCTCTGCGAGGGTGCGTGTGTGCTTGACGACCGGGATGAGCAGCCCATTCAGATCGGGCGGCTCCAGCGCTACGCCACCGATTACGTCGCCGAACGGAATATCTCCGTCCTGCCGCCCCCGCCCGCGCCAGGATCCGGCAACCGGATCGCGGTCATCGGCGCCGGTCCGGCCGGACTCGGCTGCGCGGCGGAACTGGCCCGGCTCGGCCACCGGGTCACCGTCTTTGAGAGGAAGAAGCAGGCGGGCGGCCTTAACACCTACGGCATCGCCTACTACAAGATGAAACCGCAGGTCAGCCTCGCCGAGGTTGAACTGGTCCGTTCGCTCGGCGTGGATATCCGCACCGGCGTCGCGGTCGGCAAGGACGTTGCCATCGACCAGCTCGAAAAGGACTACGCCGCCATCTTCGTCGGCGTCGGTCTCGGCACCGCCACCCGCCTCCGCATCCCGGGCGAAGGTCTGCCCGAAGTCGTCGATGCGCTCGACTTCATTTCCCAGATCCACACCGACCCGTTGCACACGATCCCGGTCGGTCGCCGGGTCGGGGTCATCGGCTGCGGCAACACCGCCATCGACGCGGTCACGCAGGCCAAGCGCCTTGGGGCCCAGCGGGCGTTCATCGTCTACCGGCGGGACGAGCAGGACATGTCGGCCTACGATTTCGAATACGAACATGCCAAGCACGACGGGGCGCAATTCCTCTTCAAGGCTGCACCCGTCGAGATCATGGCGACCGATGGCCACGTCTCCGGCATCAAGCTCGTCCTCACCCATCTCGTGAACGGCCGGGCCGAACCCACGCTGGGTTCCGAGTGGATCGAACCCTGCGACCTCGTGCTCAAGGCCGTGGGCCAGGAAAAACAGACCAAGCTGCTCCGAGACCTCTTCCCCGCGCTCACCGTCGACTCGCGCGGCGTGATCGCGCACGACCCACTTACCGGCCAGACGAATGTCCCGCATCTCTTCACCGGCGGCGACTGCGGCAATGGCGGACGCGAAGTCGTCAACGCCGTAGGCGAGGGCAAGAAGGCCGCGCTCGGCATCCACGCCTTTCTCACTAAGGACAAGGCCGGCCCGCCGGTCCAGCCCTCGCGCCTCGGTGCCAAGCAGGGCTCGGCCGGCTCCGGCCTGATGGCCCCGATCCGCGCCCACGAACTCGAAGCGGCGATGAAGAAGTAGGGGCGCAGCCTTGCTGCGCCCTCCCGCTCATCACCCGTCACTTTTCACCCATCCCTTCGACCATGGCCGACCTCTCCTGCAATCTCGCCGGCATCAAGTCCCCCAATCCCTTCTGGGTCGCCTCCGGCCCGCCGGCCAACACCGGCTACCAGGCGCAGCGCGCCTTTGAGGCCGGCTGGGGCGGCGTCGTGTGGAAGACCATCGGCTCGCCCATCGTCAACGTCGCCTCGCGCTATTCCGCGCTCAACTCCGGCCCGCAGCGCATGATCGGCCTCAACAACATCGAACTGATTTCCGACCGCTCACCCGAGACCAATTTCAAGGAAATCGCCGAGGTCAAGCAGCGCTGGCCGCACCACGCCGTCATCGCCTCGCTCATGGTCGAGACGCGCGAACAATGGCACGAATTCGTGAAGCGCGCGGCCGACGCCGGCGCCGACGGCATCGAACTGAACTACGGCTGCCCGCACGGCATGTGCGAGCGCGGCATGGGCTCCGCGGTCGGCCAGCAACCCGCCGTCGCGGAAAAGATCACCGGCTGGGTCCTGGAGGCGGCCACCATTCCCGTCATCGTCAAGCTCACGCCCAACATCACGGACATCACGGCCGCCGCCCGCGCCGCCCGACGCGCCGGGGCCAACGCCATCTCGCTCATCAACACGATCAACTCGATCACCAACGTGAACCTCGACACGTTCGTGCCCGAGCCGACGGTCGCGGGCCTTAGCTCGCACGGCGGCTACTGCGGCCCGGCCGTGAAGCCCATCGCGCTGAACATGGTGCAGGCCTGCGCCGCCGACCCCGAGGTCGGCCTCCCCATCTCCGGCATCGGTGGCATCACCACGTGGCGCGACGCCGCCGAGTTCGTCGCCCTCGGCTCGACCTCCCTGCAGGTCTGCACCGCCATCATGCATTACGGCTTCCGTATCGTGGAGGACATGAACGACGGCCTCAACGCCTACCTCGACGCCAAGGGCATGAAGTCGCTCGACGACCTCCGCGGCAAATCCGTCCGGACCGTGCAGAAATGGGAGAACCTCGATCTGCACTGGCAGCGCGTCGCCCGCATCGACTACGACAAGTGCATCGGCTGCAACCTCTGCTACATCGCCTGCGAGGACGGTGCCCACCAGTGTATCGACCTCCAATCACCGGATGAGCTCAAGGTTGGCCTCGGCCCCGGCCGCGTCCCGCACAAGCCCGTACCGAAGGTCCGCGAGGAGGATTGCGTCGGCTGCAACCTCTGCAGCCTCGTCTGCCCCGTGGACGAATGCATCACGATGACTGTGGTTAACAACGGCCGGGCCCCGATGACTTGGAGCAACTATCAGGAAAAGCTCACCCAAGGCGAAATGCCGCCGGTTCCGCCACATCCCTAATTTCATGAGTTCCCTCATCCCCTGTCCCCTTCTCATCAACGGCGAATGGCTCACGCCGAAGATCGGCACGACGCCCGTCTTTAATCCGTCCACCGGTGACGTCATCGCCGAGTGCCCCGCCGGCGGCGCCATCGAGGTCGCGGCCGCCGTCGAGGCCGCGCACGCGGCGTTCCTCGGGTGGCGCGACACGCCGCCGGTCGAGCGCGCTCGGGTGTTTTTCAAGTACCGCCAGCTCGTCGAGGCCAACTTCGACCTGCTCTGCCAGACCGTCTCGCGCGAGCACGGCAAGACCAACGCCGAGGCGCGCGGCTCGATTTTCCGCGGCCTCGAGAACATCGAGTACGCCTGCGGCATCCCCACCCTCCTTTTCGGCGACTCGCTGCGGAACATCGCGCGCGGCGTGGATTGCGACACCATAAATCTGCCACTGGGTGTCTGCGTCGGCATCACGCCGTTCAACTTTCCCGCCATGGTGCCGCTCTGGATGTTCCCCACCGCCATCGCCTGCGGCAACACCTTCGTCCTCAAACCGAGCGAGAAGGTCCCGCTCAGTGCTGTGCTCCTGGGCCAGCTGCTCGAACAGGCTGGTCTCCCCAAGGGCGTGTTTAACATCGTCCACGGCGGGCGCGCCTCGGTCGACGCGTTGCTCACCCACCCGAAGGTGCGGGCCGTATCCTTTGTCGGCTCCACGCCCATCGCGAAATACATCTACGAGACCGGCATCAAGCACGGCAAGCGCGTCCAGGCCAACGGCGGCGCCAAGAACTACATCGTCGTCATGCCCG
>CAZZDB010000114.1:0-12558 GCA_964652485.1 uncultured Oleiharenicola sp. | reverse complement strand
ATCGTGCTGTGCGACACCAACGGCGGCTCGCTGCCGTGGCAGGTGGAGGCAGCGGTGACGGACGTCGTCGCCAAGCTGGGCAAGGTCCCGGTGGGCATCCACGCCCACGACGACACGGGCTGCGGCGTCGCCAACAGCATCGCGGCGGTGCGTGCCGGCGCCCGGCACGTGCAGGGCACGATCAACGGCTACGGCGAGCGCTGCGGCAATGCCAACCTGTGTGTGGTCATTCCCAATCTCGAATTGAAGCTCAACCTGCGGGCGCTGCCCGAGGGTTCGCTGCCGCGGTTGCATGAGGTGGCCCGCTTTGTGGCGGAAGTCGCGAATCTGGCCCCCAACGAGCACATGGCCTACGTGGGTGACAGCGCCTTCGCGCACAAGGCGGGGGTGCACGTCTCCGCCATGCAGCGCCATCCCGATGCCTACCAGCACATCGACCCACGCATCGTCGGCAACCAGATGCGCGTGGTCATCAGCGAGCTTTCCGGCCGGGCGAACGTGGTTTCCAAGGCGGGCGAGCACGGGTTTGAGAATGTCGACGCCGCCACCGGGGCGAAGGTGGTCGAGCTGATCAAGGCCAAGGAGCACGAGGGCTTTTCATTCGAGGCGGCCGAGGCGAGCGTGATCCTGCTCGTGCGCCGGCTCGGTCCCGGCTATCGCCCGCCGTTCACGCTGCTCGACTACCGGGTGATCGTCAGCCGCCACGGCGAGCGCGGCTCGGCCGAGGCCACGATCAAGCTGAAGGTGGAGGAGCAGGAGACCCACACGGCGGCCGAGGGTGATGGCCCGGTTCACGCCTTCGACAAGGCACTGCGCAAGGCGCTGCAGCCGCATTTCCCGCTGGTGAAGGATATCCAACTCGCGGACTACAAGGTCCGCATCTTGAATTCCAACAACGGCACGGCGGCCGTGACCCGGGTGCTGATCGACTGGCATGACGGCGGCACGCGCCGCTGGAGCACGGTCGGCGCCGGTCCGAACATTCTGGAGGCCACCTGGCTGGCCCTGTCGGACGGCTTTGAATTCGCCGTCACCGAGCAGGGCGGCCCGAAGACGGCCGCAATTTCATGAAAGCTAACATCGCACTCACGCCCGGTGACGGCATTGGCCCCGAGGTGGTCAATGAAGCCCGGCTCGTGCTCGAGGCCGTGGCCCGGGGCCAGGGCCACCAATTCAAATATTCCGAACACCTGCTCGGTGGCTGTGCCATCGATGCCCGGGGTACGGCCATGCCGGACGAGACGCTCGCCGCCTGCGCGGCGGCCGATGCGGTGTTGCTGGGTGCAGTGGGTGGCCCAAAGTGGGACGATCCTCAGGCCAAGGTCCGCCCCGAGCAGGGCCTGCTCGCCATCCGCAAGGCGCTCGGTCTTTACGCCAACGTGCGGCCGGTGAAGCCGTATCCGGCCCTGGCGGCGCTTTCGCCGCTCAAGCCCGAGCGCGTGGCCGGCGTCGACTTTGTCGTCATCCGCGAGCTGACCGGCGGTCTCTATTTCGGCACGCCCAAGGGGCGCACGATGACTCCCGAAGGAGAGCGCGCGGTCGACACGCTGGTCTATACCGAAGTCGAGATCCGTCGCATCGTGCTGCTGGCTTTCCAGATGGCGCAGAAGCGCCGCAAACTCGTCACCTCGGTCGACAAGGCCAACGTGCTGGAGTCGTCCCGGCTCTGGCGCAAGGTCGCGATCGACGTGGGTCGGCAGTTCCCCGACGTTAAACTTGAACACCAGTTGGTCGATTCATGTGCCATGCGCCTGATCACCCACGCCCCGCAGTTCGACGTCATCGTCACCGAGAACATGTTCGGTGACATCCTGACGGACGAGGCGGCGGTGCTGGCCGGCTCGCTGGGTGTGCTACCCAGCGCATCGCTGGGGGAGGGGAAGCTCGGCCTTTACGAGCCGATTCATGGCTCGGCGCCCGACATCGCCGGCAAGGGGATCGCCAACCCGGTCGGCACCATCCTTTCCGCGGCCCTATTGCTGCGGCATTCCCTCGGTCTGGAGGCCGAGGCGCGAGCTATCGAGGCGGCCGTCAGCGCCGCTCTCGATGCAGGCTGCCACACCGCCGACCTCGGCGCCAAGCAGCCGCTGACGACCGCCCAAATGGGCGCGGCGATCCGCGAGCGCCTCGCACGCTAAAACCAACCGTCAAACAACCTCCCAACCATTCCTTTCCATGCAACCATCTTCCAAACCGCCACTCGATACGACCCGCTTCATTGCGCGTCACGTGGCGGGCTTGCGCCGCTCGGGCATCCGGGATTTCTTCGAACTTGTCGCCAAGACTGACGGGGTCATCTCGCTCGGCATCGGCGAGCCGGATTTCGACACGCCGCAACCCATTCGCGATGCGGTGACGACCGCGATGAACACCGGCAAGACCCATTATACCTCGAACATGGGCCTGCTGGACCTCCGCAAGGAGATCAGCCGCTACGCCGAGGGACATTTTAAGGTCGGCTACCGGCCGGATGACGAGGTACTGGTCACCGTCGGCGTGTCCGAGGGGCTCGACCTGACGCTGCGCTGCCTGCTGAACCCGGGCGACAAGGTGATGTACCACCAGCCCTGCTATGTCTCCTACGCCCCGTCGGTGGACTTGGTGCATGCGGTGGGTGTGCCTGTCGGGACGCATGCGACGGACCTGTTCTCGCTCGACGCCCCCGCGTTGGCCACGGCCTGGCAGCCGGGTTGCAAGCTGCTATTACTGAACCTGCCCTGCAACCCGACCGGCGGCGTGTGCTCGCGCGCCCAATTGGAACGCATCGCGAAGTTCGCCATTGAGAAGGACCTGATCGTCGTCAGCGACGAAATCTATTCCGAACTGGTCTTCGAGGGAACCCACACGAGCATCGCCAGCCTGCCCGGAATGCGGGAGCGGACGATCCTGCTGCACGGATTCTCCAAGGCCTTTGCGATGACCGGATTCCGGCTTGGATATGCCTGCGGTCCGGCGCCCCTGATTGAGGCGATGATGAAGGTGCACCAATACTCGATGCTGTGCGCCCCAAGCATCAGCCAAGAGGGCGCGCTCGCCGCGCTGCGTCTCGGCGACGATGCCACGAAGTTCATGCGCGACCGGTATCGCGAGCGCCGCGACCTGTTTGTCCGCCGGATCAACGCCGCGGGGCTATCGTGCCATTCGCCGCGCGGGTCGTTCTACGCGTTTCCCTCGGTGGTCTCCACCGGGCTGGACGAGGGTGAGTTCGCCCGCCGGCTGCTCACCGAGCACAAGGTCGCGGTCGTGCCTGGCACGGCTTTCGGCGAAGCAGGGAAGGGTCATGTCCGCGCTTGCTTCACGGCCAATGAGGAGAAGCTGTCGGCGGCCTGTGATCGCATCGAGCGGTTGCTGAACACGCTTCGGCCCGTCGTTTCCGCCTGAACCGTCAGATGTGTAAACAAGAGACCCGGACGTTTCCGTCCGGGTCTCTGAAATGACTGTTCTGGCCGGGAGGCCGCGGTGAACCGGTCAGAACGTGATGGCGTAGCTGACCGTGAGAACGCCCCGCGCGACGGCGCCCGGGTTCCGGAACTTCGCGTCCGTGCCGATCTTGATGAAATTCTCGTCGCCCTTGGTGTACGCCCAGCCGATCGTAAGCTTCTGCGTGTCCTTGACGATCTGGAAGGGCGCCGAGACGCCGATCAGCCAATAATTGCCGTAGTTTTTCAGGTCTGCCGACTGGCCGAGCGAGTTCACCTGATCAGGCGCGGCGGTCGTCCATTTGAACGTGCCGGCGGTGCCGATGAAATCCAACTCGGTGTTGGCGTCCTTCAGCGGCACGGTGTAGGCGGCGGAGAACTCATAAGTAGGCCCCTTAAGGCGGAGGTCGTAATAGATTTTTGGAGTGAACTTCCAGCCGGCGACGGAGTAGTTGAGCGCAAGGTTAGGCTCGTAAGTCGCCTTGTAGAAGCCGTTGCTCTCCTTTGCGTTCGGATAGGTGTAGATGGTGAACCCGGGCACCCAGGAAAGCGTGTCCTTGACGACCTCGATGGTGTAGGAGCCGTAGAAGTCGAACTCGGGATCGGACTGGCCATCCACCTTATTCGAGATCGGGGTGTTGTTCCATACGCCGAGGGCGACGTTGCCCGAGTCAAATTCGATGGCCGGCTGGAAGGAAGGACCGCCCAAGCGGGATCCACGGAACATGTATTGCGAGGCGAAGGACGGGGTGAAGACCCATGACGAACTAGGCGCCGCGGGTTCCGGAGCGGGCGCTGCAGCCGGTGTCTGGGCGTGAGCAAGCAAAGCCCCGAAGGCTAGGACGCTGAGGAGGAGGCAGGGTATCTTTTTGTTCATGATGTTTGGTAGATGAGCGGCCCGGGTTTGCTTGGTTGCTACCCCGGCATGGCTCTCATAAGCAGATGCCCTGCCAAGCATGGAAGATGTTAAGCGGGATGAATTCCTTGCCGGGGATTCCATCGACAGGTGGTGAAGCCGGCTGATTTCAGGAAGCGGTGGCTTCTCAGAGGAGAAGAAGCCGACGCCAGCCGCCGGGCCCCTGGTGGACCGTGCGCCAATCGCGATCGGCGGCGCCTGGTTATGACATCAAAGGGGCCGCGCGGTGGCAGAATAGCTGCTCAAGGGGCCCAGTGTGAATTCGTCACGCCGGATTCCCGGAGCGGGTTCGCATCACACCAACCTAGAAAACAAACCTACTGAACTCATGACCAAGCATTCATCCCGATTGGCAGGCTGGGCGACCGCCCTCCTGACGCTTACCGCGGCGGCACACGCTGACGTGAAATTGAACGACACTGTCACCCTCAGTGGCTATGCTGTGGGTGCCTATATGAACTACAAGGCCTCGGGAGCGACGTCGGTGGATTCGCTGTTTGATGCCTCCAAGCCGATTCCGGGCGGTGGGGACTCCAATGACGTCCTCAC
Organism: uncultured Oleiharenicola sp.; assembly: GCA_964652485.1. Lineage (GTDB taxonomy): Bacteria > Verrucomicrobiota > Verrucomicrobiia > Opitutales > Opitutaceae > Lacunisphaera. The sequence continues at coordinate 7,674 of CAZZDB010000114.1, read as the reverse complement.
CAAGTTCACCTTCAATCTCAAGCCGGTGACCGGGGTCATCAGCCTGAACTACTTCCCCAACGTCGGCGGGAACAGCGAATTCACGGTGCTTGACGCCTACGCCACCTACGACGCCGGCGGCGGCGTGACGGTGACCGCGGGCAAGTTCCTCAGCTATCTGGGCTATGAATCGTTCTATCCCGCCAGCATGGATCAGATCTCCTATGCGGACGGCGATTTCCTGGCTCCGATCCCCGGTTACCATTCTGGCGTCAAGATCGACTACGCGGACAAGGTCCAAGGTGTCGGCGTCGCCGTGGTTGACTCGGTCTACTCGCCGTTCGGCGGCACCCGCGGTGACGGTGAGCTGAAGCACAACGCCGGCCTCGAGGCCTATTACACCTACACCGGCATCACCGACGTCACCCTGTGGGCAGGTCTGGCCTATGACGCCAAGGGCGGCTTCGAGACCCATGCGGTCACGACCCTGGATTTCTGGGCCAGCTATCAGGCGACCAAGGCGCTGCGCCTCGCTGCCGAGTTTGTCTCGAAGGACGGCGGCGTCGGGGCCAAGGGCACCAATTGGATCGTCTTCGCCAACTACACCTCCTCCGACAAGGTCTCGACCACGTTCCGCGTGAGCGGTGAAGAGATGAGCTCGGGCGGCCCGAAGTTCACGAAATACACCGTGTGCCCGGCCTACGCCCTGACGTCCAGTCTCACTGTGCGCGCCGAGTATTCCTACTACAGCTACAGCAACTATTGGACTGACAGCGCCAGTTTCTTCGGAGTGCAGGGCGTCTTCAAGTTCTAAGCCTCCCCTCGCGGCGGCGGGTCGGACGGGGGCGAGTCGCCCCCGGGCCGGGCCCCGCCCGCCTGTTTGACCCGGCCTGCCGGGACCGGCCTCAGGCCGGCCCGCCAGGCACCAACTGAAACCTAACAATTCCGAATCATCATGATCAAGACACTGCGTTACCTCGTTACCGCGGGCGCCTTCACGGCCGCCGCCTTTACCACCTCTCTCCACGCGGCCGACACCGTCAAAGTTGGCGTGCTCCACGACCTTTCCGGCACCATGGCCATCAGCGAGACTTCGCTGCGGGACATCCTGTTGTTCACCTTCGATGAAATAAACGCGAAGGGCGGCGTCCTCGGCAAAAAGATCGTCCCGGTCATCGTGGATCCCGGTTCGGACTGGCCCACCTTTGCCGAGAAATCCAAACAACTGCTTGAAGTGGACAAGGTCGCCGTGGTCTTCGGTTGCTGGACCTCGGTGAGTCGCAAGTCCGCGCTGCCCGTCTTCGAGAAGGACAACGGCCTGCTCTTCTACCCCGTGCAGTATGAGGGCGAGGAGGAGAGCCAGAACGTCTGCTATACCGCCGAGGCGGTCAACCAGCAGGCCATCCCGGCGGTGGACTACTTCATCGCCCAGGGCAAAAAGAAGTTCTATCTGCTCGGCACCGATTACGTCTATCCGCAGACGACCAACCTCGTGCTCCTGGAATACCTTCTGAGCAAGGGTGTCCCGCTCGCGAACATCGGCGGCGGCTACAAGAAGGACAGCTCGGGCAAGATCATCTCCGCCGGCAAGTACACGCCGTTTGGGCACAAGGATTACCAGCAGATCGTGGCTGAGATCAAAGATTTCGCCGCCTCTGGCGACGCCTGTGTGATCAGCACCCTCAATGGCGACACGAACCCGCCGTTCTTCAAGGAATACGCGGCCGCCGGTCTGACGGCGGATACCTGCCCCGTGGTTTCATACTCGATCGCCGAGGATGAATTCCGCAGTTTGCCGGCCAAGGATCTGGTGGGCCAGATCGGCTGCTGGACCTACTTCCAGTCCATTGATTCCCCGGAGAACACGAAGTTCCTGGCGGATTTCCAAGCCTGGCTCAAGACCACCACGGCGGACGGTGTGGTCAAGGAAGGCCGGGTGGTGGATTCCCCCATGGTGCTGAGCTATGACGGCGTTTATCTCTGGAAAGCCTGCGTCGAAAAGGCGGGCAGCTTCGATGTGGACAAGGTCCGCGCGGCTTGGAAGTCGGGCGTGTCCTTTGACGGCCCCGGCGGCAAGGTAACGACCCAGCCCAACATGCATCTGACGAAGACCGTCTACATCGGCGAGAGCAAGGCGGACGGACAGTTCAAGATCCTCAAGTCCTTCCCGGACGTCTACGGCGAACCGCACCTGAAGGGCACCTTCAAGCCCAAGGAATGACCATTACTGCCGGCGCCCGGTTTGCACCAGACGCCGGCTTTCGTTCGCAACTGCGGGGCGGTTCCATGGGAGCCGCCCCTTTTCTTAAAATTCCTCCCGATGTCGGGCTTGTGCAAGCCAGTCGGCACTCCGCCTGCTAGCTGGGCTTCCGACCTCATCGAAGTCGGTCCCCCTCCTTATTCCCATGGCATGGAAATCGTCCCTCCGCCCGCTTTTCTGCACCGCCGCTCTGCTCATTGCCCTGCTGGCCACTGGACGAGCCAGCGCGGCCCAGGAGACGGCGCGCGTCACGATCGTCCGGGCCATCCTCACGCCGGACGGAAGCCAGAAACGTGCGATCATCGGTTCACTCGCGGGTCAGGGCGACGAGGTGATCCGGGAATTGTTCACGGCATGGCGTCAGGACAGCCTGTTTGTCTATACCGCGCCGGATGGCGCGAAGGTCCCCGTCGAGCTGACCGGAAGCAAGGATGCGAATGGCGCCCTGGCCGCGATCCGGGTGGACAACGGTGAACCACTCAAGAACGCCGCCAGCCTGCCGCTCCGGCTGGTCGCGGGCAAGCTGGCGGCGGTTGAGCATGACGCGAGCTTGCGACGAGCCATGAAGGCGGTGGTCGATCTGCTTGATCTCGGTTCGCCCATTCTCAGCAAGCGCCTGCGCGCCATCCAGACGATCGGTTTCAGCCAGAAGCCCGACAATCTCCCCGTGTTGCGGGCGCGCAGCCTGGTGGAGACGGATGCCGGGGCCCGGACCGAGTTGCGCGAGGCCATCGCCTTGATCCAATTGGTGGATCCGGACGACACCGTGAAGGTCAAGGCGCTCGCCGAACTGCGCGAGCTGCACAATTCATCCAGTTACGACCTCATCAAGGCGCTGCGGGCCAAGGCGGAGGCTGGCGAGAAGCCGGCGGTGGCAAAGGCCGCGGCCGCGGCCCTGGTGGCGATTGATCACCACCGGGCCGTGGTAAACTTCTTCGGCACGCTCTTCCGTGGTTTCAGCGCCGGCAGCATCCTGCTGGTGGTGGCGCTGGGCCTGGCGATAACCTTCGGCCTGATGGGCGTCATTAACATGGCCCACGGCGAGATGATCACGGTCGGTGCCTATGCCACCTACATCACCCAGAATGTCTTCGGCGAGGGCATGAACTTCACGCTGCCATTCGTAAGGATTGCCGTCCACCTGCCCGGGCTGCACCTCACCGGCTGGGCCTACCAGTGCTATTTCGTGGCCGCGATTCCCCTCGGGTTTCTCAGTGCCGCCCTGGTGGGCATCGGGCTTGAACGCAGCGTCATCCGCTTTCTCTATCGACGGCCGCTCGAGAGCCTGCTCGCGACCTTCGGTGTCTCGCTGATTTTGCAGCAGATGTTCAAGCTCACGTTCGGCTCCAACAATGTGAACGTCGACAGTCCCGTTTACCTGAGCAGCAACTGGACGATCTTTGACATCACCTTCGACTGGAACCGCGTTTTCGTCATCGGGTTTGCGGCGGTGATCGTGCTTGGCGTCTGGTTGGCACTGACCAAGACCTCGCTCGGACTGCTCATCCGCTGCGTGATGCAGAACCGGATGATGGCCTCGTGCATGGGGGTGCGCACGGAGCGGGTTAACATGCTCACCTTCGGCCTGGGCAGCGGGCTCGCCGGGCTGGCGGGGGTGTTTGTGACCCAGCTCGGCACGGTGGGCCCGTCCATGGGGCAGGAGTATATCGTGGACAGCTTCATGACCGTCGTGGTGGGGGGCGTCGGCAGCATTTTTGGCACGGTGGTAAGCGCCCTGGGGATCGGTCTGGCGGATCAATCGCTGCAGCAGATCCTTCTCAATCCCGTATTGGGAAAGATTCTGGTGCTGCTGACGATCATTCTGTTCCTGCAGTGGCGGCCCACCGGCCTGTTCGCCGCCCGCAGCCGTTCCCTTGACTGACCATGCTATTTGTCCAACCCGTATGAGCCCACCTGTTTCCGGCCGCACCGGCATCAGTCCCCGTCATCTGGAATTCACGGCCGTCGCCGTCATTCTGGTCCTGCTGACCGTGATCTTTCCCGTGCTCAATGCCCATGGCCTAGTCAGCGATTACCGGATCACGCTTTGGGGCAAATACCTTTGTTACGCGTTGCTCGCCATCTCGGTGGACCTGCTCTGGGGCTACACTGGGTTGCTTAGCCTCGGGCAGGCGCTGTTTTTCAGTCTGGGCGGGTACATGCTCGGAATGTATCTCATGCTGCAGATCGGAATGCTCGGCAGCTACGCCAAGGCGGGGCAGAATCCCGCTGGCCTGCCTGATTTCATGGTATTCCTTGGCCACACGTTCTTGCCGCCATTCTGGCGGCCCTTCCATTCCTTCGGATTCGCGGTGCTGATGGTGTTCCTTGTACCGGGCCTGCTGGCCCTCATCTTTGGTTTTCTGGCGTTCCGCTCGCGGATCAAGGGGGTGTATTTTTCCATCCTGACCCAGGCGCTGACTTACGGAGCCGCGCTCATGTTCTTCCGCAACGATTTTACCATGGGCGGGAACAATGGGTTTACCGATTTCAAGTTCATCCTGGGTTATTCGCTCGTGGATTCGGACCAGGGTCCGGCGACGATGCGCGGCTTGTTTGTGGCCAGCGCGGTGCTGTTGCTTCTGGTCTGTGTGTTCTGCCACTGGCTGAACGGCACCAAGTTCGGCCTGGTGCGCCAGGCGATCCGCGATGGGGAAAACCGCGTGCTCTTCAGCGGATATGCCACCGCCCACTTCAAGCTGTTTGTCTTTGTTGTGGCAGCGTTCATCGCCGCGGTGGGTGGCGCCCTGTTCGTGCCGCAGGCGGGCATAATCAACCCGGACCAGATGACGCCGGCCAAGTCGATTGAGGCGGTCGTCTGGGTCGCGGTGGGTGGGCGCGGAACCCTCATCGGCCCCATCATCGGCGCGATCAGCATCAATGCACTCCGGAGCTGGGCCACCCAGGCCTATCCGGACTCGTGGCTGATCATCCTCGGACTGATCTTTCTCGTTGTGGTCCTGTTCCTCCCCGGCGGCATCGTCAGCCTGCCAGCCAAGCTCAAGGTGCTGTGGCGCCCCCGCCCGAAATCAGCCGGGGCTGCCGATGCCGCGGCTCAACCCTCCCCGGACCGCCCATGAGCCACCCCATCCTGGTTGTCGAGGACGTCTCCAAGACCTATGACGGCTTCAAGGCCATCTCTGATCTCACCTTTTACCTTTTTGAGGGTGAGTTGCGCACCGTCATCGGCCCGAACGGTGCGGGCAAATCCACCTTTTTCGATCTGATCACTGGCCGCGCGAAGCCGGACAAGGGCCGGATCGAATTCGGCGCCCCCGACGCCCCCGGCCACGATCTGACCAAGCTGTGCGAATATGAGATCAACCGCCTGGGTATCGGCCGCAAGTTCCAGACGCCGAGCGTCTACGTCGAGCACACCGTGCGAGACAACCTGGTGCTTTCTCTCAAGGGTCCGCGGGGTGTCTTCGCCTCGCTCTTCAAGCGGCTGTCGTCCGGCGATCGCGACCGGATCGACGAGCTGCTCAAGCTTATCCGCCTCGACACCAAGCGCGACTGGAAGGCCGGCCTGCTCGCCCATGGCGAGAAGCAGTGGCTGGAGATCGGCATGCTGCTCGCCCAAGAACCCAAGGTCCTCCTCGTGGACGAGCCGGCGGCCGGCATGTCCGATGAGGAAACCCACCGGACGGGCGAGTTACTGATCAGCCTGGCCGGCAAGCACAGCATCGTCGTCATCGAGCATGACATGGCTTTCGTCAAGCAGATCGCCCGCGACAACCCCGTCACGGTCCTCCATCAGGGACACGTGCTCTGCGAGGGCAAGTTCGAGGAGGTCCAGGCCAATCCCAAGGTCCGCGAGGTCTATCTCGGCCGCGGCAAGCACGGCACCAGGTGAGCGCGCTCCTCCAGCTTTCCTCCGTGGAGACGGACATCGGCGGCTCGCGCATCCTCCGCGGAGTCACCCTGGAGGTGAACGCGGGCGAGGTGGTCGCTCTCATGGGGCGCAACGGCGTGGGCAAGACCACGACGCTGAAGTCCATCACCGGCGTTCTGCCGGTGCGTGCCGGCACCGTCACCTTTGGCGGCCAGCGCATCGACCAGCTGCCTTCGGACGTGCGCGCCCGCGCCGGAATCGGCTATGTGCCGCAGGGTCGCGATATCTTCCCGCACATGACTATCGAGGAGAACCTTCACGTGGGCCTAGTGGTGCATGGCCGCCGGGGCGCCGAGGCCCGTCGCATGCTCGACCGGGTTTTTGGACTGTTCCCCGTGCTCAAGGAGATGCTTTCGCGCAAGGGCGGAGTGCTTTCCGGCGGCCAGCAGCAGCAGCTGGCCATTGGCCGCGCCCTGCTGACCAATCCGAAATTGCTCATCCTCGACGAGCCGACCGAGGGGATCCAGCCCTCCATCATCGACCAGATCGGCGACACCCTGAAGAAGCTCAAGATCAGCAATATCTCCGAGGAGGAAGCCACTGCGCAATCCCGCCAGGAGGCCGCACGGATCATCGGTGCGGTGCAGGAACTCAAGCGCGAGGGCGCCCTCGCCATCCTCCTGGTGGAGCAATACGTTGATTTCTGCCGGGAAGTCGCCGACCGTTTCTACGCCATGGATCGCGGCACCGTCACCATCTCCGGACCCATCGCCTCGCTCACCGACGAGGTCGTGAAGGAGCACCTCCAAGTCTGAGCTCCCATGCACCTGACCCCGCGCGAACGCGAGAAACTGCTGATTGTCACGGCCGCCGACCTGGCCCGGCGACGACAGGCGCGCGGCCTCCGGCTCAATTATCCGGAGGCCATCGCCATCATCACCTATGAGATCATGGAGGGTGCCCGGGACGGCAGGTCCGTGGCCGAGCTGATGAGCTTTGGGACCACCATCCTCAAGCCGACGGAGGTCATGGAGGGCGTGGCTGACATGATCCACGACGTGCAGGTCGAGGCCACCTTTCCCGACGGCACCAAACTCGTCACGGTCCATCATCCCATCCGTTGATCATGATTCCCGGCGAAATCATCACCGCGGCGGACGCCGCGCCCCTGCCGGCCAACGAGGGCCTGCCTGTGATCCTGCTCGATGTGACCAACACGGGCGATCGTCCCATCCAGGTCGGTTCCCACTACCATTTCTTCGAGACCAATGAATCGCTGCGCTTTGATCGCGCCAAGGCCCGGGGCTTCCGGTTGAATATTCCCGCAGGCACTGCGGTGCGTTTCGAGTCCGGCGATACCAAACGGGTCGAGCTGGTGGCGCTCGCCGGTGCCCGCGAGGTCTACGGACTCAATGCGAAAGTCAACGGCAAGCTCTGACCGCCATGCCTCTGAAACTCACCCGCCGCCAATACGCCGAGATGTTCGGCCCCACCACGGGCGACCGTGTGCGCCTCGCCGACACCGAGCTTTTTGTCCAGGTCGAGCGCGACCTCATCGCCGAGGGCGGCGGCTACGGCAACGAGATCAAGTTCGGCGGCGGCA
>CAZZDB010000113.1:0-12583 GCA_964652485.1 uncultured Oleiharenicola sp. | reverse complement strand
CCGGCTTACACCGAAACATTTCGCCTACATCAAGATCGCCGAGGGCTGCAACCACCCCTGTACCTTCTGCATCATCCCGCAGATCCGCGGCCGACACCGCAGCCGCACCGTCGAGAGTGTCGTCGCCGAGGCCCGCCAGCTTGTGCAGGACGGCGTGAAGGAACTCAACCTGATCTCTCAGGATACGACTTTTTTCGGCATGGACACGTGGGAGCAACGGCCCAACCCGCGCACGCCCGTCGACTCCTCGCGCGGCACCGCCCTCACCACCCTGCTCCGCCAGCTCAACGCGATCGAAGGCGACTTCTGGATCCGCCTGCTCTACACGCATCCGGCCCACTGGAGCGACGAGCTCGTCAAAACGATCGCCGAGTGCCCGAAGGTCGCCCGCTACATCGACATCCCGCTCCAACACATCACCGACTCCATGCTCGGGCGCATGCAGCGCGAGACGAGCGGCGACTACATCCGCGACCTGCTCAAGCGCATTCGCGCCGGCATCCCGGGCATCGCAATCCGCACCACCTTTATCGTCGGCTTCCCCGGCGAGACCGAGGCCGACGTCGATGAGCTCTGCGAGTTCATCAAGGAAACCAGGTTCGAACGCCTCGGCGTCTTCCGTTATTCGCAGGAGGAGGGCACGCGCGGGGCGAAGATGCCCGACCAGATTCCAGCCAAGGTGAAGGAAGCCCGCTGGCACCGCGTCATGGCGCTTCAAAAGGAAATCGCCGCCCAGGTTTCCCGCGCCCACGTCGGCCAGACCCTGAAGGTCCTGGTCGAGGAACCCGGCGTAGCCCGCGGCGAGGCCGACGCGCCCGACATCGACGGCCGCGTCTACGTCTCCCGCGATCTGCCGGTCAGTGCCTTCGCCGAGGTGACGATCACGGCCTTCCACGATTACGACCTACTGGCGCTGCCCAAGGGCACCAAGCCGGCCGAATACAAGGTCGCAAAGCAGGCGCAGTAGGTTTGCCTGGGATGGCAAACAGGTAGGGCGAGTCCTCCGGACGAGCCGTTCAGTCTCTTGGCCAGAAATACGGCCAATCCTCCGGCTTCTCCACCAGCCCAGCTCTCACCGGATTCATCCTGACGTAATTCGTTTTCTCCTCTTCCGATTCATCGGATCGCAAGCGGTGATCGAAGAAGCCGGTCTGCCAGTTAATCGACAGTGTTTTGGCCTGATAGCCCTTCCACACTCGCACCATATCCGGGAGCGAACCTCCCTTCGGCACCGCCAGCAAGGCGTGCAGATGGTCCGGCATGAGAAGAAATAGTTTAATCCACCAACGCTGGGTTTCATGATAATATGCAGCTGAGTCCAGCAACTTGGGACATCTTCGGCATACATAGCTGGTTCTCGCGACGCCGCACACAACAGATCGTGACGAAATACAGCGCCCCGTCTTTCACTCAAGGTGGAACCTCGTGAGGGAGGCTTCGGCGCTGAGGCAGGTTATGCATACTCATGGCGCGGCTCGTCCGGAGGACTCGCCCTACCTGATTTTCTCGACGAACTTCCCGATGATCCCATCGAAGGAGCCGTTGGTGAAGAACACCACGACCTGCGGCCGCGGGTTTGCCGGGCGAACGTGCGCCATGAGCAAGTCCAGTAACGTCGCGTTGGTCGCCGCGGTGTGCGCCTGGACGCCCTGGACCTCAAGGTGCTGCAGCACGGTTTCCACGTCGAACCGCTCCTCTTCCTTCAATTTCTCTGCGCGGTTCACCGCTCCAATGTACACCTCGTCCGCCTGAGCCAGCGCGCGGGTGAAGCCCGCCTGCAGGATCTTCGTCCGCGCCGTGTTGCTGCGTGGCTCGAATACCGCGGTCAACAGGGCGCCGGCATGACGGTTGCGCAGTGAATGCAGCGTCTCCGCCAGCGCGGTCGGGTGGTGGCCAAAATCCTCGATGATCTTTAGCTGCGGGGTGTCGACCAGCAGTTCCTGCCGGCGCCTCACCCCGCGAAAACGCGCCAGCGCATCGAGCCGCAGTCTGGTCGGGCTGCCCTGATGCAGGGCCAGTCCGGCGGCGCAAGCGGCCATGGCGGCGTTGCGGGCATTGAAGACGCCCGGCTGCGCCCATTTCACCTCGGCCCACGGTTCGCCCCACCAGAGTAGCTTGAAGGTCGCACCTGCCGCCGTCTCCGCGAAATCGACGATGCGCAGGTCGTTGCCCTCGCCCGTGCCGACCCGCACGACGCGCGTCCACGTCAACGGGCCGAGGGCGCGCAGGTTGTCATCGTCGCCGTTCAGCACGATCCAGCCATTGCGCGGGACGATGCGGGTCAGGTGCAGGAAGGTCCGCTGTACGTCCTGCAGGTCGCGGAAGATGTCGGCGTGATCGAACTCCAGGTTGTTCAACACGGCGATGTGCGGCGCGTAGTGGATGAACTTGCTGCGCTTGTCGAAGAAGGCGCTGTCGTACTCGTCGCCCTCGATGACAAAGGGGTCGATCGCGGCGCCGAGGTGGCTGCCCACGGGCGGGTCGTGCGGCACGCCGCCGATAAGGAAGCCCGGGTCGCGGCCGTTCTCGCGCAGCAGAAAGGCCGTGAGGGCCGTCGTGGTCGTCTTGCCGTGCGTCCCGGCGATGACCAGGTTCCTGCGGCCCTTCAGCACGAACTCGGCGAGCAGCGCCGGCAGCGACGTGAAGGCGATCGCCCTGGTGTCAAGGAGCCACTCGACCTCCGGATTGCCGCGGGACATCGCATTGCCGATCACGACGAGGTCGGGTTTCAACGACTCCAGCCGCGCCGGGTCGTAGCCCTCGTGCAGGATGATGCCGGCCTCCGCCAGGACCGTGCTCATCGGCGGATAGACGCCGGCGTCGGCCCCCAGCACCTCATGCCCCGCCGCGCGCGCGAGCAAGGCTGCGTTGCCCATCGCCGTGCCGCAGATCCCCATGAAATAGATTTTCATCACCGCCCGTGGTCTGAAGGAATCTGGCCGGCAGGACAAATGGATAAGCGCACCGGCGCGGTTCACGTTGACATCCCCGGGCCGAGCGCGTTTGGCATGGATCGATGTCATCGCCCCTGCCAGCCGGCATTCACATCGGTGATCTGACCAAACACTATGGCTCGGTCGCCGCGGTGCAGGGGGTTTCCTTCGCGGTGAGGCCGGGCGAAATCTTCGGCCTGCTCGGCCTGAACGGAGCCGGCAAGACCACGACCATCGAGTGCCTCCTCGGCCTGCGCCAGTCGGATTCCGGCTCGGTCCACCTCGGCGGGATCGACGCCCGGGCCCATCCTCGGGAGGCCCGGCTACGGGTCGGCGCCCAGCTGCAATCCGCCACGCTGCAGGACAAGATCACGCCGCGTCAGGCCCTTCGGTTCTTCGCCTCGTTTTATCCCGAGGCGGCCGATCCCGGGGCGCTGCTGGAACGCTTCAATCTCTCGGTCAAGGCCGACGCAGCCTTCGACTCGCTTTCCGGCGGCCAGCGGCAACGCCTGTTCCTCGCCTTGGCCTTCGTCAACCAGCCACAGGTGCTGGTCCTCGACGAGCCCACGGCGGGACTCGATCCCCAGTCGCGACGGGAACTGCACGGCTTGATCACCGGGCTGAAATCCGCCGGACGGACCGTGCTGCTGAGCACCCATTACCTGGAGGAGGCGCACCAGCTTTGCGATCGCGTCGGCATCCTGCACGAGGGCCGCCTCATCGCCGCCGACACGCCCGCCGCGTTGATCGCCGGTGCGCGCACTCTGCCGCATCTGACGTTCCGGACGGCGGGGGCCATTGATGCGGCCGGGCTTGCGACCCTGCCCGGTGCGGCCGGCCATGGGCCGCAAGGGGCCGGCTGGAGGCTTGAGACCCGCGACGTGAACCGGACCATCAGTGGCCTTGTGCACCTGTTGGAAGCCGGCGGCAACGAACTCCTTGACCTGGAGATCCATCGGCCGTCGCTGGAAGAGGTCTTCCTCGAACTGACGGGGCGCGCGTGGGTGGACGCGTCCGAGGAGTGCGCACCATGAGCCGCGGCTCTCCCCTCAACGGTCTGCTACGGCATTGCGGGCTTACCCTGCGGCTGAACTTCCGCAGTACCCAGGCGCTGAGCTACGGCTACCTGATGCCGGTCTTTTTCCTGGTGGCGTTTGGCAGCGTGTTCCGGGCGGATACCCCGCCCCTGCTCGGCCAGATGGGACAGATCCTGACCATCACGATCCTCGGTGGCGCCTGTCTCGGTCTGCCCACCGCCCTCGTGGCGGAACGCGAGCGTGGCGTCTGGCGCCGCTATCGCCTCCTGCCTGTTCCGACCGGCGGCCTCGTGGCCGGAACGCTGCTGGCCCGGCTGGTCATCGTGGCCTCCGCTGTCGTCCTGCAGATTTTCGTGGCCCGCCTGTTTTACGGCACGCCTCTGCCGGCGCATCCCGTGGCGGGGTTGGTCGCCTACCTTTTCGTCGCCGCCGCCTTCCTTGGGCTCGGGCTGTTGGTCGCCGCCCTGGCCGACGATGTGCCGGCGGTGCAGGCGCTCGGGCAATGCCTGTTTCTACCGATGATCATGATCGGTGGCGTGGGTGTGCCGCTCGCGGCCCTCCCCATCTGGGCCCAGCAGGCCGCCGGGTTCATGCCCGGACGGTACGCGGTCGACGTGTTGCAACGTTGCTTCACCGATCCCTCCGGGCTGTCTGGCGCGGGCTTCAGCCTGATCGCGCTCGCGGTCATCGGAGTGGCGGCGGGATATGCCGGAACCAGACTGTTCCGTTGGGAAGCCGGACGGCGCCCCGGCCGTTCCAGCCTGGCGTGGATTGGCGTCGCGCTGCTTGCTTGGGTTGCCGTCGGGCTGGCGGCGGCGGCCACCGGGCGGCTGCAACCGGTGCTGCCGCGGGGCGCCGCCTACGAATCCGTCACCGCCGCCCAGATCGAGGCGATCACTTACGAGGACTTGCCGGGCGACAACGAACTCGTCTCCCGCCTCGCACCGCCGTTCAAGCATCCGGGCGAAAGTCAATTCGTCGGTGAGTTCGCGGCCAAGCTCAGAACCTGGCCGCCGGGCCTGGTGGATGACGCCGGGCAGCGCGCGGGCAATCTGCTGAGCGTCGCAGCCGTGGCCGACATCAGCGCGGACCTGCACGAGGCCGAGATCGGCCGCGTGGTGTTTGACGAACTCCGGGCCTCCGGCGACCCGGGCCGGTTGCGTCGTATCCTTGCGTGGATCATCCTCACCCCGGATGAGGCACCTGTGATCAACCAGGCCCCCGAACTCGGCCTGCGGCGTCATCCGCACGAGGCGATCGTGCGGGAACGCCGCGTCTTGTATGCGAAGAAATATCTCGGCCGGCTGCTGGGCAAGATCGCCGACTGATTGCGTCCAAGGTGTTGCGCGAGCGGATGGATATCCGCGTCCCGGTCAATCCGGGCCCGGCTAGGAATCCAGCGGCGATTCGGCGCGGACGCCATGCTGGTTCCTGCGCTGTGCTCAGGGTGATAACCCGGCCCCAATCTCCCGCTTGCCTTTCTCCCCGAACCCGTTCATTTGAACGGTATGACCGAAAGACAGGAGGAGATCCTCGAATTCATCCGCCGATTCCAGCAGGAGCATCACCTGCCACCCTCGACACGCGAGATCCAGCGGCATTTTGGTTTTGCGAGCCAGACCACCGTGATGGGTCACCTGCAGGCGCTGGCGAACAAGCATCAACTGACCAAGCTGGCCGACAAGAAATGGGGCCTGAAGGCCCACGAGGTGCAGGGGCAGCTGTTCGCCCTGCCGGTTTATGGCTCCATTCCCGCCGGCCTGCCGGCCATGCAGGAACAGACCGCAGACGAGATCCTCACGGTCGATCCTGCCGTCTTCGGCCTGCGCCGGCCCAAGCCTCATCAGTATTGGGCGCTGCGGGTCCAGGGTGATTCGATGATCGATGCGCACATCCTCGACGGAGACCTGGTGGTCCTCGAACGCCGCGACGCCCGCCCTGGCGACATCGTCGCTGCCTTGGTCGATGAGACCACCACCACCTTGAAACGCCTCGTGCGCGCCGGCGGGCGGCTGGTCTTGCGCGCGGAAAACAAACGCTACCGGGACATCGTGCCCGAGCGACTGGAAGCACAAGGCGTGGTGGTCGGTGTCATTCGCCGCCACCGCGCATCCGCATGAGCCGTGGCCCCCGCGCTCCTTCCTTCCCTTCCCGCGCTGCGGCAGCTGCTGCTCGAGCGTTTTCCCCCGGCGATCCGGGCCGCGGGTGCCGCGCTGGCCACGGGCATTCCGGCCCTTGACGATCCGACGGGCGGCCTGCCCTGCCCGGGTGTAACTGAGCTGGTCTGCTCCGCACCAAGTTGTGGCAGCCATCTCTTCCTCACCCAGGTGCTGCGAGCCGCGCGTGCGCGTTACCTTCGCGTTGCCCTCATCGACCGGGACGACACCTTCGATCCCGCCGCGTGGCCCGCCGCCGCGCTCGACCATATCGTCTGGGTGCGCGTCCGCCATGCCGCGGAAGCCATGGCCGCCGCCGACCTGCTCGCCCATGATACCAACCTCGGTCTGGTGGCGATCGACTTGCGCCATGCCGCGCCGGCGGAGCTGCGCCAGATCCCCGCGCGTCACTGGTATCGGCTGCAACGCGCGATCGAGCCCGGCACCCTCGCCTGCCTCGTCCTTACGCCGCAGGCGCTCGTGCCCTGCGCCGGGCTGCGGCTCGAGCTGCCGGCTTCGCACCGGCTGGCCGCGCTGCACGATCCCCGCCCGCAACTGGCTGCGGCGCTCGCGCCCGTTTTCGTCAAGCAACGCGTCCTCTCCGTCGTCGCCGGTTGAGCATGTTCGCGGTCCTGCACCTTCCCGCCTTCCCGTTGCAGGCCATCCTGCGCGCCGAACCCGCGCTGCACGCGCAACCGGTGGCCCTGCTGGCCGCCGATGGCCAGTCCCTCGCCGTCTGCACCGCTGCGGCGCTTGCGCACGGCGTCAGTCCCGGACAAGCCGCACCCCAGGCAGTGGCCCGCTGCGCCGCACTCGTACTGCGGTCCCCCCGGCCGGATCTTGAACACGACGCGGAAGCTGCGCTGCTGGCCGCGGCGTTTTCCGTCTCCCCACAGTTGGAGCTGACCTCGCCCGGCGTTTGTACGCTGGAACTGACCCGCCTGCCCGAACCGCGCCGCCATCCCGCCCTCCAGCAGGCACTGGCCGACCTGACCGCGTTCGGGCTGGAAGCGACCGCCGGTCTCGGCCTCACGCCCTTGCTCGCCCTGTATGCCGCGCGCCAGGCGCAGCCGGGGCAGATCCTGACCGGCAACCGGGACCTGCTGGCGCCCCTGCCTCTCGACCTGGCCGAGCCGTCCTTGGAACAGGCGCAAATCCTCCGCCTGTGGGGCCTGCGCACCCTCGGCCAGTTGACCACGCTGTCCAAGGCCGACGTCACCCACCGGCTTGGCCGCAGCGGCCTCGCGCTGTGGGAACGCGCCGCGGGCGGCACGGTGCGCCCCTTGGTCACGAGGGCTCCTGACCGGACGTTCTCTGCGACACTGGATTGCGAGCACGAAGTCGAAACGCTCGAGCCCCTGCTCTTCATCTTTCGCCGCTTCATCGACCGGCTCGCCCTCGAACTCCGTAACGCCTCCGTGGCGGCCATAGGGCTGGAGCTCACGCTCGAATTGACGGACGAGACCTCGCACAGGCACGCCATCCGGCTGCCGGAGGCCGTCACCGACGCGGAGATCCTCTTTCGCGCACTGCACGCGTATCTGGAAACGGTGCGCACTTCCGCGTCGATCCAGGGCGTGCGCCTGCAGGTCGTGCCGGGCCGGGTCACCGTCCGGCAGCGGGGGCTGTTCGACGGCGGATTGCGCGATCCGCACGGGTTTGCCGACACGCTCGCCCGGCTGATGGCGCTGGTCGGCTCGGATCGCGTCGGCACGCCGGTGCCGGTGGACACCCACCGGCCCGATGCGTTCAAGCTGCAGGCTCCGCCTCCGGTCCTCGCACCTCCGGCGGATCATTTCGCGCACCCGCCGCGCGGGCTGACGCTGCGCAGGCATCGTCCGCCGACGCCAGCCAAGGTCGGGCTGGTCGGGCGGGCACCCGCCTATGTCTGGACGGCGGACACCCAGGCTGTCGTGAGCGCGACCGCCGGGCCATGGCATGCTTCGGGCGACTGGTGGGAAGCGGATCGCCACTGGCGGCACGAGGAATGGGATGTCGAGCTTGCCACCGGCGGAATTTACCGGCTGTGCCGCACACCCGCGGGCTGGTTTCTCGAGGGGGAATACGACTGATGGACGGCTACGTCGAGCTGCACGCCGCCAGCGCCTTCAGTTTCCTGCGCGGCGCGGCGCTTCCCGAGGAACTCGCCGAGGTTGCCGGCCGGCTCGGTCTGCCCGCGCTGGCCCTGCTCGACCGCGACGGTCTCTACGGCGCCCCGCGGCTCTATGCCCGGGCGAACGAGCAGGGCGTCCGCCCGCTGGTCGGCGCCGAGGTCACCCTTGCCGACGGCAGCGTGCTGCCGTTGCTCGTGCAGGACCGCACGGGCTACCAGAATCTTTGCCGCCTCATCACCACGGCCAAGCTCAGGGAACGTCCGCCGGGCCTGCGCCCCGAGGGTCTCAATCCCGGCGAGGATCCGCGCGCGCGCAAACGCCGGTGTTTTGCCTCGTGGGACGAAATCGCCGCGCACGCCACCGGCCTGATCGCCTTGACTGGCGACGAGGACGGCCCGCTGCACCGCGCCTGGCAGCGCGGCGGCGGCGGCGCCGTCGCGACCGCGCTGGCGCCGCTCAAGGCCATTTTCGGACCCGACCGGCTGCACGTGGAGGTGCAGCGGCATCGGGTGCGCGGCGAGGAGAGCGCGGGGGACATGCTGGTCCACCTCGCGGCCAGCGAGCGGTTGCCGCTGCTCGCCACCGGCGGCGCGCTCTATGCGGAGCCGGCCCAACGCATCGTGGCCGACGCCTTTGCCTGCCTGCGCCACCACACCACGCTCGATGCCGCCGGCCGCCTGCTCGCGGCGAACGAAACCCGGCATCTGCATGACGCCCGGCACATGCAATCGCTGTTTTGCGACCAACCGGAGGCGGTGGCCAACACCGGACGGCTGGCCGCCCGGTTGGAATTCACCCTCAAGGACCTGGGCTATCGTTTTCCGGATTACCCTGTGCCGGAAGGGCAGTCGATGGAGTCCTGGCTCTGGACGCAGGTCTGCGCCGGCGCGCAAAGGCGCTACGGGAAGATCGCCCCGGCCGCGCAGGCGCAGATCGAAAGGGAGTTGGCCCTGATCAACAAACTCGGTTTCGCCGGATATTTCCTGATCGTGTGGGACATCTGCCGCTGGTGCCGGGAACGCGGCACGCTGGTCCAAGGCCGCGGATCGGCGGCCAACAGCATCGTCTGCTACGCACTCGAGATCACCGCCGTGGATCCCATCAGGCACCGGCTCCTCTTCGAGCGTTTCCTCAGCGAAGGCCGCGTCGGTGCCGACGGCCATCCATCGTGGCCGGACATCGACCTGGACCTGCCGAGCGGGGCCCGCCGGGAGGCGGCCATCCAGGAAATCTTCCAGCGCTACGGCGCCCGCGGAGCCGCCATGGTGGCGAATGTCATCACCTACCGCGGTCGCAGCGCCGCGCGCGAGGTCGGCAAGGTGCTCGGGCTGGGTGAAGACGTGCTCGACCGCTTCTCCGCGCTGTATGCCAACGGCGATTTTCCCCAGACCCTCGGGCTGCAGGAACAGCTGCGGGCCTCCGGCCTGGCCGGGGAGCATCCGCGACTGCCCGCGATGCTCGCGTTGTGCCGGCAGCTGCAGGGCCGGATGATCCCGCGCCACCTCGGCCAGCACTCGGGCGGCATGGTCCTCTGCCCCGGCCGGCTCGACGCGATCGTGCCCATCGAAAACGCCTCCATGCCCGGCCGCACGGTCGTGCAATGGGACAAGGATGACTGCGAGGACCTCGGCCTGGTGAAGATCGATTTCCTCGGCCTCGGCATGATGGCCGTGCTGCAGGATTGCCGCGCCCTGTGCCACGCGCGGGGTCGGCCGTTTGAACTTTACGAGGTGCCGCTCGACGACGCGGCCACCTACAGGATGATGCAGGACGCCGACACCATCGGGGTGTTTCAGATCGAGTCGCGCGCCCAGATGGCCACGCTCCCCAAGATCAAGCCGGCAGTCTTCTACGATGTCGTCATCGAGGTCGCCATTGTCCGGCCGGGCCCGATCGTCGGTCAGGTCACCAGTCCGCTGCTGCTCCGTCGCGCCGGCAAGGAGAAGATCGTCTGCATCGATCCCGCCGTGCATGATGAACTTTCCGACACGCTCGAGCGGACCTACGGCGTGGTGCTTTTCCAGGAGCAGATGCTCGCGGTCGCGATGAAGCTCGCCGGTTTCAGCGGAACGGAAGCCGAGGAGTTGCGGCGGGCCCTCGGGTTCCGGCGCAGCGATGAACGCCTGGACCGCGTGAAGGAGAAACTGCGCGCGGCCATGACGGCGCGCGGGCACAGCCAGCGCGTGATCGACAAGATCGTCGCGGCCACCGCCTCGTTTGCGCTCTATGGTTTCCCTGAAAGCCATGCCTTCTCCTTCGGCCTGCTCGCCTACGTCAGCACCTGGCTGAAGGTCCATTGCCTCGCCGAGTTCTACGCCAGCCTGTTGAACAACCAGCCGATGGGTTTTTATTCGCCGGCCACGCTCGTCCAGGACGGACGGCGCCACGGCCTGCGCACCCGGCCGGTGTGCGTGGTGCAGTCGGAATGGAATTGCACGGTCGAGGATGACCACACGATCCGCCTTGGGCTGCGCTACCTCAAGGGACTGCGCCAGGCCCGGGCCGGGCTGTTGCTGGCCGCCCGGAGGGAACGTCCGTTTGACTCGCTCGAGGATTTTCTGCGGCGCGTGCCGTTGGAGGCGGCCGAGCGCCGGGCGCTGGCCGCCCTCGGGGCTTTCGCCGGCCTGGCCGGACATCGGCGTGCCGCGCTCTGGCAGGTGGAGGCCGCCTGGTCGGCCGAGGACAGCCTGTTCCAATCGGCGTTGGGCCTGACGATGGACGGACCGCCCCCGTTGGCCGCCATGACCCTGGCCGAACGGGTGCAGGCGGACTATCAGGCGGTCGGCCTTACCACCGGCGCGCACCCGATGCGCCTCGTCCGCGACCGGCTGCCGGACATCTGGCGGGCCGCCGATCTCGCGCTGGGCCGCGACGGCGACCAGGTGGTCATCGGCGGCAGCGTCATCTGCCGGCAGCGACCGGGCACGGCCAAGGGCGTCGTGTTCATCTCCCTCGAGGATGAAACCGGGGTGGCCAATGCCATCGTGCGCGCGGAACTGTTCGAACGGCAGCGGATGATCATCAACGAGGAACCCGCGCTGCGCATTGCCGGCCGCCTCCAAAACCAGTCCGGTGTCATCCACATCCAGGCCGAGGACATTTCCCGGCTGCAACTCGCCGAGGTGCCGGCCCAGGCCTCGCACGATTTTCACTGAGCCTAGACCAGGCTCATCGGGTCGACGTCGAGCACCTGTGTCACGTCGTCAGGCCATTTGGTCGCGGCCTGCAGCCTGACCAGCTCCGGCACGATCCTCGACGCCCGCGCGCAGAAATACCAGACCTGGTAGCGGTACTCGTCCTTCACCTTCTCGATCGGCGCCGGTGTCGGTCCGCGGATTTCCACCGCCGCGCCCAGGGTCGCCTCGACCTGCTTCACCCAGTGCTCGGCGTAGAACTTGATCTTCTCCGGATTGGGTCCGCGGAAGATGTGGTGGACGAGGTGGCGGTACGGCGGGTAGTTGAACTTCTTCCGCATCGCGAGTTCGGCCTCGGCGAAGCCGTTGAAGTCGGCCTTGCGCGCGAACTGGATCGCGTCCGACTTCGGCGTGAAGGTCTGCACCACGACCTCGCCGGCGCGGTCGCCCCGGCCGGCCCGGCCCGCGACCTGCACGAGGAGCTGGAATGTCCGCTCGTTGGCCCGGAAATCCGGCACGTGCATCGACATGTCCGCGTCGACGAGCCCCACGAGCGTCACATTGGGAAAGTCGAGCCCCTTGCCGATCATCTGCGTGCCGATGAGGATGTCGATCTTGCCGGCGCGGAAATCGCCGAGAATCTGGCGGAAGCGGTGCTTCTTCGACATCGTGTCGGAGTCCATGCGCTCCAGCCGCGCCCGCGGCAGCACGCGGCGGACGGCCTCCTCGACACGCTGCGTGCCGAGGCCGCGCCAGCGGATGTCGGGCGCGGCGCACGACGGACAGACGGCAGGCGCGCCGCGTTCGTGGCCGCACAGGTGGCACTTCAGCGTCTCGTCCGCGCGGTGGTAGGTCATGGCCACGCTGCAATGCGGGCATTCCTCCACGTGCCCGCACTTCCGGCACTGCATGCTGGAGGAATAGCCGCGGCGGTTGAGAAAGAGGATGATCTGCTCCTTCCGCGCGAAGCGCTGGTGCATGTGGTCCACCAGCAGCCGCGACAGCGTCACCAGTCCGCGCGAGCGCATGACCTCGATGCGCATGTCGACAATCTGGATGTCGGGCATTTTCTTGTCGTCGACGCGCTTGGTCAGGACGTCGAGCCGGTACTTGCCGGATTGCACGTTGGCGAAGGACTCCAGCGACGGCGTGGCGGAGCCGAGCAGGCAGACGGCGTGGGCGAGCTTCGCGCGGTAGACCGCCACGTCG
>CAZZDB010000112.1:0-12599 GCA_964652485.1 uncultured Oleiharenicola sp. | reverse complement strand
TACACTCTTTCCCTCACGACGCTCTTCCGATCTGATCATCACGAGCTCCAACATCGCCGGTGAGAGTCCCCAGAATCTCCTGAGGAATTGGAGGACCGGGTGGGCCTTTTTATCGGCCACTTCGTTGTAGCCGTTCGCCTTCCGGCGGACTTCCACTTCCGCCGACGTGAGCCCCGCCTCGGGATTGACCTTCAGGATCGCGAGCGTGTCCGGTATCGACGCCGTGGCAATGTCCGGCGGCTTGGCATTGGCCGGCGTCAGGTGCGCCGGGTGGGTTTCGGGGGTTGGCGGGGTCGGGCGCATGCGAAAGCCACTCAGCGAAGCAGGTTGGTCTTCACCAGGTCGATCACTTCGTCACCCCGGCCGCTCAGCACCGCGCGGACCATGTAAAGGCTGAAACCAAGGGCCTGTTCCGCGCTGATTGCCGACGGCAGGGCAAGTTCCTGGCGGTTGACAATCACGTCGACGAGGGCCGGCCCGTCGTGGGCGAGCGCCCGGGTCAGGGCCACGCGCAGGTCCCCGGGCTTTTCGACCCGTAGGCCCAGCAGGCCGGCGGCCTCCGCCAGACGGGCGAAATCGGGATTGACCAGGTCTGTCCCGAAACTGACCTGCCCCGCCGCCTTCATTTCCAGTTCCACGAGACCGAGGGAACTGTTGTTAAACACCACGATCTTCACCGGTAGTTTAAGTTGCGTCAGCGTCAGGATGTCGCCCAACAGCATGGCGAGGCCGCCATCGCCGGAAAGGGTGACGACCTGTCGCCGTGGAAACGCCACCTGCGACCCGATGGCCTGCGGTACAGCGTTCGCCATCGAGCCATGCGTGAACGAGCCCAGCAACCGGCGTCGGCCGTTCATGCGGAGATAGCGGGCCGCCCAGATGGTGGGTGTGCCGACGTCACAGATGAAAACCGCATCATCCGCGGCGACCTCGTCCAGCACCCGGACCACGTGCTGGGGATGGATCGGCGTCCGGCCCGTCTCGTCCACCGCGAGATCATCGAGGCCCCGTCGCGCCCGCTGGTAATCGGCGAGGCAGTCATCCAGATGCACGCGGGTGGCCTTCTCCCGGAGCAACGGCAAGAGCGCGGCCAGCGTGTCTTGCACCGTGCCCACCAGACCCAACTCGACGGTTGTCCGCCGCCCGATCTGTTCGCCTCGCCGGTCGACCTGGATGACCTTCGCCTCCTTGGGATAGAACTGCCGGTAGGGAAAGTCGCTGCCGAGCACCAGGAGCATATCGCAGTCCCGCATCGCGTGGTAGCCCGAGGAAAACCCGAGCAATCCCGTCAGGCCAACATCGTAGGGATTGTCATACTCGATGAATTCCTTGCCGCGCAGCGCATGGACAATGGGGGCTTTGAGCTTTCCGGCGACAGCAAGCAACCCGGCGCGCGCATCCTCGCACCCGGCGCCACCCAGAATAGTCACCTTTCGGGCGTTATTGAGCAGCCCGGCGGCTTTGACCAATTCACTTTCCGCGGGCCGTTCGATGGACGCGGTGCCCGGGAGACCGAGGGTGAGTGTCGCGGAGGCGCAGGGTTGCAGGGCGACGTCACCGGGCAAGACAATGACAGCCACGCCCCGCCGCGTCACGGCGGTGCGCAGGGCGATCCCGAGTATCCGTGGAACCTGGGTGGCCAAAGAGACGGACGCGCAGAAATGACTGCAGTCCCGGAAAAGCTGCTCGGGGTGCGTTTCCTGAAAGTAACCGCCGCCGATTTCCTGGCTCGGGATCTGCGCGGCAATCGCCAGCACCGGGACCCGGCTGCGGTGACAATCGAACAGGCCGTTGATCAGATGCAGGTTTCCGGGCCCGCAACTGCCCGCACACACGGCGATCGCGCCGGTCAGGTGCGCGTCGGCCCCGGCGGCAAACGCCGCGGTCTCCTCATGTCGCACATGGATCCACTTGATCGCTTCATTCCGGCGAATGGCCTCCGTCAGCCCGTTCAACGAATCCCCGGCCACGCCATAGATGCGTTTCACGCCAGCCGCGACCAGGGTTTCGACAAAGACCTCTGCCACATTTCTTGCCATGAGGAATTGCTTCGTGGTGAACGGTCAGGCGCGGCGCGGCACAGGCCGAAGCCCGATGCCTCGCCCGGGTCGGTGCCGCTTGCGCCGTCCGGTTGCAGCGCAATCAGGGCTGGGGTTCATCCGAGTTGGTCGGCCGCCATTTCCAGTTTCGGATTTCCGGCAGGTCCTGGCCGTGCTCGTCGATGTATTTTCGGTGCTCGATCAGTTTCTCCTTGAGCCGCCGCTTCAGATGGAGCCCTCGGGCGCCGGTCTGCGGAAGCCGATCGATGGTGTCCATCACGAGGTGGAAACGGTCCAGTTCGTTCAACACCGTCATGTCGAAGGGCGTGGTTATGGTGCCCTCCTCCTTGTAGCCGCGGACATGGAAGTTGTCGTGGTTGGTGCGGCGGTAGGTCAGCCGGTGAATCAACCAAGGATAGGCGTGGAAAGCAAAGATGACATGCTTGTCCTTCGTGAACAGCGCGTCAAAATCCGGGTCGCTCAGCCCGTGCGGATGCTCGGACTGCGGCTGCAGCTTCATGAGGTCGACGACGTTGACCACCCGGATCTTCAGGCTGGGCAGGTGCTCGCGGAGGATCGAAACGGCGGCGAGCGTCTCCAGCGTCGGCACATCGCCGCAGCAGGCCATGACCACGTCCGGCGCCCCGTCTTCATCATTGCCCGCCCAGTGCCAGATGCCGATGCCCGCGGCGCAGTGCTGCGCGGCGGCGTCCATCGCGAGCCATTGCGGCGCCGGGTGCTTGCCCGCGACCACCACGTTCACATAGTGCCGGCTCCGCAGGCAGTGGTCCATGACCGAAAGCAGGCAGTTGGCGTCCGGTGGCAGGTAGACGCGCACCACCGAGGCCTTCTTGTTCACCACATGGTCAATGAACCCGGGATCCTGGTGCGTGAACCCGTTGTGATCCTGCCGCCAGACATGGGAGGCCAGCAGATAGTTCAGCGAGGCAATCTTCTTCCGCCACGGCAGGTGCGACGTGACCTTCAGCCACTTCGCATGCTGGTTGAACATCGAGTCGACGATGTGGATGAACGCCTCGTAGCAATTGAAGAGCCCGTGCCGGCCGGTGAGCAGGTAGCCTTCCAGCCAGCCCTCGCACTGGTGTTCACTGAGCATCTCCAGTACGCGTCCCGTGGGTGCGAGAAACTCGTCGTTGGGCGCGGTCGCCGCCTCCCATTGGCGGTTGGTCGTTTCAAAGAGCGCTTCCAGTCCGTTGGAGAGCGTCTCGTCCGGTCCGAAGACGCGAAAGTTTCGCTGCTCGGCATTCATCTTGGTCACGTCGCGCAGGAATCTTCCGAGCACATGCGTGTCGCCGATGCCCGGCGCGCCCGGCGCGGGCACGTCCGCGGCGTAGTCGCGGAAATCCGGCATCTGCAGGTCGCGCAGGAGCAGCCCGCCATTGGCGTGGAGATTCGCACCCATGCGCCGTTCGCCTTTCGGAGCCAGTTCCGCCAGTTCGGGCTTCAGCCGGCCCGATGCATCGAACAGCTCCTCCGGCCGGTAACTCCGCAGCCAGTCTTCCAGCAGCTTGAGGTGTCCGGGATGCGTGGCCGGGGCGAGCGGCACCTGGTGCGAGCGGAAGGTGCCTTCCACCTGCAGTCCGTCGACGATCTTCGGTCCCGTCCAGCCCTTGGGCGACTGGAGGACGATCATCGGCCAGCGCGGCCGCTCGAAATTGCCGAATTCGCGGGCATCCTTTTGGATCCGTTTGATCTCCCCGACCGCAGTGTCGAGCGCCGTGGCCATGGCCTCGTGCATAAGCGCGGGCTCGTGACCCTCGACGAAGATCGGCGTCCAGCCGTAGCCACGGAACAGCTGCTCCAATTCCTCGCGAGTGATGCGGGCCAGGACGGTCGGGTTGGAGATCTTGTAGCCGTTGAGGTGCAGGATCGGCAGCACGGCGCCATCGGTGATGGGATCGAGGAACTTGTTCGAATGCCACGCGGTGGCCAGCGGTCCGGTTTCGGCCTCGCCGTCGCCGACGACGCAGGCGACCACCAGGCCGGGATTGTCGAACACGGCGCCGAACGAGTGACTGAGCGAGTAGCCCAGTTCCCCGCCCTCGTGGATCGAGCCGGGCGTCTCCGGCGAGACGTGGCTGGGAATGCCGCCGGGAAAGGAGAATTGGAGGAAGAGCGTCTGCAGCCCGGCCTCATCCCGGGTGATGTGCGGGTAGACCTCGCTGTAAGTGCCCTCAAGATAGACGTTGCCCACGATCGCCGGGCCGCCGTGCCCGGGCCCCGCCACATAGATCATGTCGAGGTCGTATTGCTTGATGATCCGGTTCAGGTGCGCGTAGATGAAATTTTGCCCCGGCGTCGTACCCCAGTGGCCCAGCAGCATGTGCTTCACGTCCGTGAGTTGCAGCGGCCGTTTCAACAGCGGATTGGCGCAAAGGAAGATCTGGCCGACCGACAGGTAGTTGGCGGCGCGCCAGTAGGCGTCCATCTGCTGGAGCAGTTCAGGTGTCAGGGTGTTGGTTTTCATCTGTGGCAATGGAATCACTTCCCACCCTCGCCTGGCCCGAAGCCCGGGGGCGTCGCGTCGGGCTGGAGGCCGGAAACCGGCGACGCCACGGCTGCTTCCAAGGCAAGGGGACGATGGCTTACCGGGCCTTGTCCCGGATCAGCTCGTTGAGGACCACACTTTCCTTGCCGGTGGCCTTCTCCGCCTGATCCTGGAGCAGGTCCAGCGCCCTGGCTTTGGCGGGAAGTTGCTCAAATCTCTTCAGATCCTGACGGAAATCCTTCTCGCGCTCTGGTTGTCCGGGTTTCATGCGCTCAACCTCCTTCAGCCCTCCACGGTGAAGCCGACCTTGATGGTCACCTGCCAGTGATGGACCTTGCCCTTATCGATATTGCCGCGCGTCTCGACCACCTGGAACCAGCAGAGCTGCTTGATGGTTTTGTGCGCGCGCTTGATGGCCCGGGCGACGGCGTCCTCGATGGACGTGGCCGAGGTGCCGGTGAGCTCGATGAGTTTGTAGACTTGATCTTTCATGGTTGGGTTGGCCCGGAGGCTACGACCGTCGCGGGCTTTTGAATATGGGGCGTAACCCTACGGTGCGTGACCGGCGGCGCCGGACGGGACGGCGCTGCCCCGCCGGGCCAGGCCGACGCGGCAGCCGTGGGCGCTGAAGCCGGCGCCGAAACTCGTCAGCCACCAGTCGCCGTCGTGGTCGGGAGATCCATCACGCAGGGCTCGTTCCAAGGCGAACAGCACCGAGGGACTGCTCATGTTACCACACTCGCGGAGCACCTGCCGGCTGGCCGTGAGGTCGCAGTCTCCGCAGGAACGCCCGATGGCATCCAGCACATCGCGACCGCCGACGTGGGCGACGACGCGGGCGATCGGCCGGGCTCCGGTTCGCGCGCCCTCCGCCGTCAGCAACTGCCTGACGGCGGCGGCGGCCAGTTCCGGAACCGCCGCGTCGAGCAGGTTGCGCAGCTTGCCCTGCCGCATCTCGAATCGGATGCGATCGCGGTTGGCCGGTTGATGCACCGTGGTGAAATCACGGCATTGCAGCGCACCCGGTCCCGGCGCACCGCGCCAGATCGTGGCCGCAGCGCCGTCGCCAAAAAGGCAGGCACTCACCAGGACGCCCGGATCGTCATCGAGATAGAAGGCCGCCGAGCAGACTTCCACCGCCACGCAGGCCACGATCGCAGCCGGCTGCGCTGCCACGATCGCCGCGGCGGCCCGTAGCGCCGGGATCGCCGCGCCGCACCCCAATCCCACCAAGTCCTGCAAGAACACGTTGGGGCGCAGCCCGAGTTGCTCCGCCACATAACTGGACACCCCCGGGCAGAGATATCCCGTGCAAGTGCAGATCAGGAGCGCATCGATTTGATCGCCGGCCAGGCCGGCTCTGCCCAGCGCGTCGGAAAGCGCGCGGGCGGCGAGCCGGGGCGCTTCGGTCCGGAAGGCCTCGTTGAGTTCGTCCGGCGTCATCGAGAAGATGCGCTCGA
The DNA here is from genome assembly GCA_964652485.1 of uncultured Oleiharenicola sp. Taxonomy (GTDB): domain Bacteria; phylum Verrucomicrobiota; class Verrucomicrobiia; order Opitutales; family Opitutaceae; genus Lacunisphaera. The sequence continues at coordinate 6,591 of CAZZDB010000112.1, read as the reverse complement.
TGTCCGCCAGTGCAAAATGCCGAGTGGAGATGCCGCTGTCGTGCCGCAAGATGGCCTGGAGGGTTAGCACCGAGCGACGATTGAGGCGCTGGCGCAGCCCGGCGGAGCGCTGGATCACGTCCCAGCACTCATTTTGCGTGAAGGTGGCGGGCGGGAGGGCGGTGGCGAGGGCGTGCAAATACATGGGAGAAGTTCAGTGCAGCAGACGATACAGGTTGGTGAGCGGCAGGCAGCCGGAGCGGGCGGCTGCGCCCAGGCAGCGTTGGAGCGTCCGGTCCAGCAAGAAGGGGTGCAGCAGTGCGGCCCCACCCAGCCGCAGCCGGAATTCACGACGGAGGGCTTCATGGATCACGCGCATCGTAGGAATCCAGGCGCGGTCATTTCGCGCCCACGCCACGAGGGGATCGACCGCGAGGGCCGAACCGATGAAGGCCATGGCCATGCCGTTGCCCGTGAACGGTGGAATCATCGCACACGCATCGCCGAGGCGCAGGCCGGTGGCAGGCGGGACGCGGCGATTGACCGCGATGCCGGCCATCGCCTTCCGCGAGTCGGGCCGGATCTCGGCTGCGGCGATCCGCTCCGCCAGTTGCGAGAGGCCGCAGGCCCTCAGGTAGGCGGGCAGCACCTGCTCGCGATCGAGGCGCAAACCGGACCGGCGGCGGAACAGACCGCAGACATTGATCCAGCCGTCTTCGACCGCCGACAGGCCGACGTAAGCCCCGTCACCCAGATGAAGCTCCAGGTCGTCTGCCGTTAGCAGATTGCGGGCATGAAGCTTCAGTCCCAACCAGGGTGAGGAGCCGCTGAGTTTCCGCCCGGCCGTATCCACCCACCCGGGCCGGCCGGCCGGCGTGGTGAGACGGGCATGCGTATGAAGCTTGCCGCCCTCCGCGATGAACATCACCGCCAGCCGGGCATCCAGGGCAAAGCGACTGATCGCCCGCGCGGGCGTGGGCAGCGCCTGACGGCGGACGGCCCGGTCACGCAAAAACCAGGTCACACTCTGATGGCTGCCCGCTCCGGCGAAGGCGGGACCAATCCCGAGTTTCTCGATGGTGGCCTCGCCGAGTCCGCAGATGAATTCCCCGCAAACCCGGTGGCGTGGATAATCGTCCGCCTCGAAGATCTCCACCGGCACCCCCGACCGGCCCAAGGCGATGCCGATGGAGAGACCCGCTAGGCCGCCGCCGACAATCCGGACAGGCTGCAGGGCGTTCACGACCGTCTCTCCGCCACGATGCGGCAGGCACCCCGCCAGGTTTCCCACACCCGCCAGTTCCAGATCGTCGGGTCCAGACCGAGGAGACGCGGGAGCTCGTCGTGCCGGAAGCCCGCCGTGATGCTCACGCGGCCGTCGTGGCGGGTCACCGGATGGGCCCCGATCAGGGGACACACCCGGTAGAACAAGCGGGCGGCCCGATCCATGCGAAGCGGCTCGTTGGCGATGATTACCCGAGCGTGGTTCAACCGCACCCCGAGGCGCCCCAGTTGCCTGTCGTCAAAGTGGTGGAAAAACAGGTTTCCAATCACCACCGGGAACGCAGCCCAACCGCCAAAGGCAAACACGTCGCTTTCAAACCAGCTCCCCGCGGCCGGCCAATCGACCGGCCGCCGGATCAAGTCGAGACCGGCCAGGGCCGGCGCCAATCCATCCAACCTCCGTCCGAGTTCGCCGGTGCCGGCGCCGATTTCCAAAATGTTCTCCCCTGCCCGGAGATGCCGGCGCAGCACGCGGCCGAGCCAAACATGGCTGCCCATGAGCCGGTTGATGACACGCAAATCACCCCGGGATGCGCAGGCGGCTGGCGACTCGTAGGGCAGCCCGTCCAGAATCTCAGCTTGCACAGAGCGGAGTGAGTTCACCGGCGAAAAGACGGCGGCCTAGCCTTTCCTGTGACGCGCCGCGACCGGGGTCCGCCACGCCGTTTCGTTTTTCTTTTCATAATCGCCGAAGGCTTTGACCAAGCCGGCGAGCACTTCTGCCGAGGTCTCGAAAAGCGCTTGGGCCCCCGGTTCTGTGATTTTGCCCACGTCCGAGCGGAGATGCTCGATCAGCCGACCCAAACGGGCCCTCATTTTCCGCGTGTGGTGTTCCGGCTTGTTGGCGGACAAAGGTTTCATACGGAGGCGCGATTGTGGTTCAGTTCTTTCAGTCGGTTTTAATCCGAAGGATTTTTCGCGAGGGGCACGCTGATGCCCAGCGCTGCGCTCAAGTCGATTTCGTGTTCCTGCTCTTGCCCAATGATGGCGCGCAACGTCTCACTCAAAGCAAACTCACCCATCGCCTCGGCCTGGCGGATGCGCTCGCGATAGCGTCCCACCGTTTCCCGCTCATTTTCCAAGTCTGCGCGCAGCATCACGACCGCGTCCGTGGAGGTTTTCACCGGCTTGGGCGTCACCGCCGGCATGCCTCCGAGATAGTCGATCTGTTTGGCGATCTTTATGGCATGGGCCAGCTCCTCCCCGGCATGCGCTTCGAGTTCCCGCGCTATGTCGGTGTAGGCGGCGCCTTTCAGCACCTGGCTGTAAACGGTGTAGGCGATGATGGCCTGGTATTCTCCCGCCAGATCCTCGTTCAGCAGCTGGATCATTTGTTCGCGGGTGATGTTCAATTTCGGGGCGATGTTTTCTTTGGTCATGGTAGATTCGGAATTAATGGCCCGCCTTATGCGCCCGGCCGCGTCGGGCAGGATTTGGGCGAGTCTTTGGCGCACGGTCCAGTCAGCCACGGGGAATCCGTTCTTGCGGGAAATGACACGGTGCCGGTGAGTTAAATTGGTTTCCAGATGAGAGATCCTTCACGCTTGACGCCTTTGCGCGTTCTGGCTCGGAGCCGTCGCGGTGCGCGGTTCAGCAGTCGCAGGCGGTGGATGATTCCTTGATGGCTTTTTCGACTGCTTCCCGGGTTTCGCCCGTGCACCGCTGGATGCGGCCCACCAATTCCTCCTGCTTGCCTTCGACATAGCGGAGATCGTTATCGGTGAGCTTGGCCCACTTCTGCTTCAACTTGCCCTTGGTGATGTTCCAGTCGCCCTTGATTTCGAGTGTATTCATGACGGTAGATGGCTTAGCGTTTTGCCTGCCGCCCGATCCGAGGGCAAAAGCGCCCTTGTGACCGGAAGACGGGGTGAGACTACGCCCTGCGCGGGTCTCCGGCTATGGGGCCTAACCCTACGGTACCGCCGGGAGCGGCTCTGACCGTCGCCGCCCGGGCAGGCGTCACTTGGCGACCAGTTCCTCGACCCAATAACCCGGACGATTGTAGTAGCGGTGCAGAACCGTCTCGTAGTCCCGGTCCAGAACCGAGTCATCCAGATAGCCGGGCGACTGCTTGATCGTCTCGCGGGAGAGACTGACGAAGACCTTCGACTCACTCCAACTGACCCGATCGATCCACCACGGTGAGATCAGAACCGCCCTCCCCGGCCACCAATTCCGGGTGGCGGCGATGAGGTAGCGGATGGCCCACGTCTCGGGATCGATGATGAAGTCCACGACATGGCCGATCTCGCCGTCCGTGGCCTGGAGGTGATAGCCGGTCACGGCGCGCGTGCTGCGCAAATCGGGATCCCACGCCTTTTCGCTCCGCGCCTGGCGCACCCATTTTGTCCGGTCGCGCGGAGGATAGGGATATTCTCCCCAGCTGTAGATCCCGCCCCAGTACATCGGCATGTCGTAATAACCATAGTAGGTGGTCTCGAATTGCCGCGAGACGGGTTTGTCACTGTCCAGCGAAGGACTGTCCTCGATTTGTTTCCTGGTCAGATCGACGGTGATGTCCCTCGCCGCGTGATCGACCGCTCCGAGGCAATATGGGGAGAGCAGCACCTGCCGGCCCGTCAGCCAGCTTCCAGTATCGGCAACCAGATAGCGAATGGTCCAGTGCCGGTCGTCGAAATAGAATTCCTTTACCTTGCCGATTTCTCCGTCGCGGCTCTTCAGTTGGTATCCCTGCAGGGTTTTGGCTTTATATAACATGTGATAGTTGGGTTGGCAGTTTCGGGTCCGCCCCGGGGAGGGCTTACGACCGGACACATCTTGCACCCTCCCTGACGGCCGCGCTATGGGGTCTAGGGCTACTGCGGGAGCTCGAAGAACCTGCCAGCCCAGGAACCATCAACGGACCATCCCACCGAGCCCGAGCACGCGGGCGGTCAGACGTGCGATCATCAGCTCCTCGTCCGTCGGAATGACCCGCACAGCGACCCCGTCAGCCGCCGTTGAAATCAACTGCGCATTTCGCGCGTTGCGCCGCGCATCCAGCCTCAGGCCGAGAAAGCCGAGCCCGGCGCAAATCCGCCGTCGAACGACGGGGGAGTTTTCACCGATGCCGCCGGCAAAGACGAGCGTATCCAGGCCCCCGAGCGCGGCCGCGTAGGCGCCGATCCATTTCTTCGCCTGGTAGCAAAACAACGCCACGGCCTCCGCCGCCCGCCGGTCCCGGCTTTCCCGCGCGAGCAAATCCCGCAGGTCGGAGCTGGTCGCGGAAACACCAAGGAGGCCCGATTCATGGTTCACCATGCGGTCAAATTGCGCCGGAGTCATCCGCTCGCGCCGGGCCAGGAAAGAGAGCAGCCCGGGATCGAGGTCACCGGAGCGCGTGCCCATGACCAGGCCGGCCGCGGGGGTGAAGCCCATGCTGGTATCGATGCTCTTGCCGTGGTGCACGGCGGCCAGACTCGCTCCGCTCCCGAGGTGCGCGAGAATCACCCGGCCGCGGACTGCCGCCGGGTCAAGCCGGCCGAGTTCCTCCAGCAAATAAGCGAAGGAAAGCCCGTGGAAGCCGTAGCGTTCGACCCCCTTCTTCGCATAGCGCCGCGGAATGGACAGCAATTTCGCCACCTGGGGCATCGTGCGGTGGAACGCCGTGTCGAAGCAGGCCACCTGCGGCAGCAGCGGATGCCGCTCCCGCAACACCTCGATCAATTCGATTTCACGCGGCAGATGATCGGGATCATACGGCGTGATCCGATGGAGTTCCTCGAGCAGCGTCGCAGTCACTCGTTCCGGTTCGGCATGCCTCATGCCGTGCACCACGCGGTGGCCCGCCCCCCGGATGGATGCAAAGACCGGCTGCGCCTCCAGCCAGTCGAGCAGCAACGCCACCGCCACGCGGTGGTTACCGGCGGCGACGCGAAGCGGACGCACCGATCGCCCGGCGGGATGATCGACGGTCAGGTTTGTGCCGCGCAGACCGATGCGATCGATCTTTCCACCGAGCAGCCGCCGGGGCGCGGTCCCAGTCGCAAAGACGGCAAATCGGATGCTCGACGAGCCGCCGTTGATCGCCAGGACGCAGGGTTGGGCCGGGACCGATTTCACGTCTGATTATGCGCCGACGGCCGGTACCTCGCCATGGGGTGTCCAACCCGCGCTGCCAGCCGTTCCGGCCGCACTGAGCCGGGTTATACCCCATAGGCCAGGCGGTGGTTTCGGCGCACTCTGGATCGCCGCGACCTCCCACCCGCCCGGACGTGATCCGCTCATCGGTGGGCTGCCGGCCAAGGTATTTCCAAAAACATGAATCCCCCCGCGTCGCTCACCGGTTCGCACCTGCGCACCTGGCAGACCATCTTCCAAAATCCCGTTTCGTGCAATCTGGGATGGCAAGATGTGGTCGCACTGCTCCGCCTCCTTGGCCGGGTGGAGGACGAATCCAATGGCGACCTGACGGCAACGCACAACGGCCGGACCCTGGTCCTGCATCCTTCGCGCGATCAGGATGTCGCAAAGACCGACGAACTCGTGGACCTGCGGCGTTTTCTGACGCCCGGGGAGCCGGTCCGGCCCGGTGCGTCGGACGGGGAGGACCACTGGTTGCTCGTGATCGATCACCATGAGGCCCGCATCTACCGTTCGGAGATGCGCGGCTCCGTCCCGGAACGGATCCTGCCGCACGAGCCCGACGACTACTTCCGCCACACGCACAACTCGAAGGATTTTTCGCGCGGCAAGGAAAAACCCGACCCAAACAGCTTCTTCGGGCCGGTCGCCGCGGCGCTCCAGGCCGCTGGCCACATCCTGGTCTTCGGTCGCGGCACCGGCAAGAGCAACGAAATGGACCAGTTCATCGCCTGGGCAAGATTTCACCACCCGGCCCTGGCCAGGCGGATCATCGGTTCGCTCGTCGTGGACGAACACCATCTGAGCGCTGGCCAGTTGCTGGCCAAGGCGCGCGAGTTTTACCTACACGCCCCGCACCCCTTTTTACCCTTCAATCGTCCATGAAGCGACCGCGGCCCAGAATCCCGTCGGACGAATGCCCCCCGGACGCCCCAAGGGACAAAAGCTCCGAGGTCCAGCGCAAGGAGGCGGTCCTCAAGGCCGGTGCCCTGCAGAACGCCATCCTGAACAGCGCCAACTTCTCGAGCATCGCCACGGACGAAAAGGGTGTCATCCAATTGTTCAACGTCGGCGCCGAGCGCATGCTCGGCTATGCCGCCGCCGAGGTGCTGAACCGGATCACCCCGGCCGACATTTCCGACCCGCAGGAAGTCATCGCCCGCGCCCAGGCGCTGAGCATCGAGCTGGCCACGCCGATCACCCCGGGGTTCGAGGCCCTCGTCTTCAAGGCCTCGCGCGGCATCG
>CAZZDB010000111.1:0-12704 GCA_964652485.1 uncultured Oleiharenicola sp. | reverse complement strand
GTCTGACTGAGAAAGGCCAGGTCTTCATCGCCAACCTGTTTCCGAAGGTTGTGGCCAACGTTACCCGGGAAATGGCCGCGTTGTCTTCGACCGAGCTCGCCGACATCGGGCGACTCTGTAAAAAGATCGGAGTAAAGGGGTGATATTTTTTGTAGCATTCATTTTAATATCAAAGCTTAATACTATGAAACCCACCACGCAAGGACTCCACCACATTACCGCCATTTCTTCCGACACGAGGCGGAACATGCACTTCTACACGAAGGTGCTCGGCCTTCGTTTCGTGAAGCAGTCGGTCAATCAGGATGACCCCGGTACATATCACCTCTACTACGGCGATTACACCGGCTCGCCGGGCACCATCCTGACCTTCTTCCCTTGGGCGGGCTTGCGCCGTGGCCGGCCCGGCTCGAGCCAATCTTACGCCACGGGCTTTTCCATTCCGGCGGCCTCGCTGCCCTTCTGGCAAAAGCGGTTTGCCGATCTTGAGGTCGAGACCCAGTCCATCGAAAAGCGCTTCAACGACGAGGTCCTGCCCTTCTTCGATGTCGACGGCCTGCGGTTGGAACTGGTCGCCACGAGCGAACCCGACTCGCGCCAGCCCGCCCCTTCTGTCGAGGTGCCGGCCGAATTTGCCATCCGTGGCTTCCACGGCACGACCCTCGGCCTGGCCGACGGCAAGCTCACCGCGTTGGTCCTCACGGAGACGATGGGCTACCGCTTGGTCGCCGAGTCGGGCCATCGCACGCGTTATACCGCCGGCTTGGGCGGGCCCGGCACCTACGTCGATCTCCTGACCGACCCCGGCTTGCAGCGCGGACTCAGCGGCGCCGGCACAATCCACCACGTCGCCTTCCGCGTGCCGGACGATGCCACCCAGGTGGCAGCGCGCGAGCAGCTGGTCAGAAGCGGGCTGCAGGTCAGCCCGGTCATCGACCGCGCCTACTTCAAATCCATCTACTACCGCGAACCGGGTGGTGTGCTCTTCGAGATCGCCACGGACCAACCCGGCTTCGCGATCGATGAACCCGTCGAGACCCTCGGCTCGAAACTCTCCTTGCCACCCCATCTCGAACCGCACCGCGCCGAGATCGAGGCGGCCCTGCCCAGGCTGAACTGACGTTGCCGTCCGCCCCCCACGGGCTCGCGTGCGCCCGACTGCGCGGCTCCCGGGGCCGGTCGCCGGACACCCTTCCGCATGAACCCTCTTTCCTACCACCATCGATTCGAACCCGGCACCGATCCCGCCGCCCCGACCTTGCTGCTGCTGCATGGCACCGGCGGCGACGAGAACGATCTCATACCACTCGGCCAGAAACTCTCCCCGGGCTCGGCCTTGTTGAGCCCGCGCGGCGACGTGAGCGAACGTGGCGCCCGGCGTTTCTTCGCCCGCCTCGCGGAAGGCGTCTTCGACCCGGCGGAGGTCGCGCAACGCACTCACGCGCTCGCGGACTTTGTCGCCGCGGCCTCCCGGCGCTATGGCTTCGACCCTACCCGCTTGACCGCGATCGGTTTCTCCAACGGGGCCAACATCGTCTCGACCTTGCTCCTGTTGCGGCCGGCGTCACTCGCCCGGGCCGTCCTGCTGCGCCCGATGGTCGTGCTGGAACCGGAGAAACTGCCCGACCTCTCGGGCAAAACCGTGCTGATTTCGTCCGGCGCGTCCGATCCGATCGTTCCCCACGACCATCCGGTCCAGCTGGCCCATCTGCTGGAGTCGGCGGGGGCCAGGGTGTCGCGACACATGCAGCCCGCCGGTCACAGCCTGGGACCGGGGGATTTCTCGCTGACGCGGGACTTCCTGCTTCGGCGGTAAACCGGAGTCGGTTGGCTAGTCCAAAGGCATTAATCATTGCGATAAACCCGCCGGGACAAACTTTTTTCTCGATGCCACCACAGTCGGTCGGCAACTTCCGGCTGAATGACGTTCCCTCCCACCCCGGGTCTGCTCGGACGCCGTGATTTGCGGCCCTCGGATCTGGGTTCACCCGACAGCCTGCTCCTGACCTACGCCTGGATGCAACTCGCCCGCACGTGCGACAACCGCATCCTGGAGCTATTCCGGCAGGGCCTGATCCACGGCACCGTGACCGGCGGCCAGGGCAACGAGGCCCTCATCGTTCCCCTCACTCTGCTCGCCGACAAGGCAGTGGACGTGATCTCATTTTCCCACCGTGGGCTCGGCGGCCACCTCCTCTGGAGCGGGCATCTGGGCGACCACCTTTGCCAGTATTTCGCCAACAGCGGCAGCCCGACCAAGGCCCGCGAAGGCAACATCCACCACGGCGATCCGGCCAACCGCAGCCTGCCGATGATCTCGCACCTGGGCATCATGCTTTCGAATGTCATCGGCAGCACCGACTCGCAGCGCCGCCTCGGCAAATCCGCGGTCGGCTTCGCCTTTTTCGGCGACGGCTCCTCCAGCACCGGCGACATCCACGAGTCGCTGAACCTGGCCGCCCTGCTGCCTGCGCCGGTGGTGTTTGTCATCGAGAACAACCAATACGCCTACTCCACCCCGGTCAGCGAGCAGTTTGTCTCGCCCAATCTCTTCGAGCGGGCCAAGGGCTACGGCATGGAGGGCTTGGCCATGGACTGCAGCGATCCGGCGCAAGTACTGCGAACCCTCGGGGCCGCCATCGCGAGTACCCGCACAACCGGCCGCCCCCTGCTGATCGAGGCGCACACCTTCCGCCTGCGCGGCCACGCCGCCTACGACACCTGCGACTACATGAAGCCCGGCGAGGCCGACGCCCTTCTCGCCCGGGACCCGTTGCCGAAATTCCGCGCGACCCTCGCCGCTGCCGGACACGAGGGGCGACTGGCTGCCATCGACGCCGAGGTGTCCGACTTTGTCGAGGCTACCATCAAGGCCGCCATCGCCCTCCCCCCGGTCAGTCCGGCCGGCATGGAAACCGATGTTTTCGCCCCCCCCGCCGTCCCAATGCCCTGGCGACCCACGCCTGCCGCGCCCGCCGACCTCACCATGGCGCAGGCACTCAACGTCGGCCTCCGCAAAATCCTCACCGAACGCCCCGAGTCCGTCGTGCTCGGCCAGGACATTGGTACCTACGGCGGCGCCTTCAAGGTCACGGAGCGACTGGCGGACGAGTTCGGCCGGCGGCGCGTGTTTGGCACACCGCTTTGTGAATCCGCCTGCACCGGCTACGCGCTTGGCCTCGCCGTCAACGGCCACCGCGCCATCGAGGAGTTCCAATTCGCGGATTTCGCCACCGAAGCGATGACGCAGATCGTCCTCAACGCCGCCACCTATCACTTCCGTTCCGGGCAGAAATGCCCGGTGGTCTTCCGTTTTCCCTGTGGCGGCGGCCTGACCTTCGGCTCGTTTCATTCACAGGAGCTCGAAACCGCTTTTCTGTCCTTTCCCGGCCTGAAGGCGCTCTATCCCAGCAATCCGCAGGACGCCTTCAACGCCCTGCTCGCCGCCTACGAGGACGACAACCCGGTCATCCTTTTCGAGCACAAGGCGCTCTACCGCCGCGGTAAACACCCCGTGCAGTGGGACGCGAACTACCGCGACATCTGGTCCCCGGTGAAACTCCGCTCCGGCGACTTCGCGACGGTTGTGACCTACGGTGAGATGGTCCTCCTCACCAGCGAAGCCTGCACCTACCTGCAGGAAGAATACGGGCAGTCCTTCGACCTGTTCGACCTGCGCGCCCTTGCCCCACTCAGGCTCGATGCGATCAAGGCCTCGCTCGCCCGCACCGGCCGGCTCATCGTCATCCACGAAGGCCGGCGGACCCACGGTTTCGGAGCCGAGTTGGTCGCCCGCCTCACCGAGGAGCACTTCGGCTCGCTCAAGGCCGCGCCGCTGCGCATCGCCGCCCTGGACATTCCGGTGCCGTTCGCGCCTGAACTCGAAACCGTCTACCGGCCGGGCAAGCACAAGATCGTGGACGCCATCGCCGCGTGGCTGGGTTGAAGAATTGCTGATTTCTGATTGGCGATTGAAGCTTGGCGACCCAAGCTCCCCCCGTGGCGAAACCGCAAACCGCAATCCGCAGGCCGAAATCGAAAATCCAGAAAAACCATTGGGCCGCCATCCGGCTGTTCGCGATGGACGTGGACGGGGTGCTGACCGACGGCACGGTCGCCATTTCCAGCGACGGCACGGAAACGAAAAATTTCTCCATCCTCGACGGCATGGGGCTCGTGCGTCTGCACAAGGCCGGCGTGGCCGTCGCGTGGATCTCCGGCCGCGCCTCGCAGGCCACCACGCTGCGCGCGACCGAGCTCAGCGTGCCGCACGTCGTCCAGGGCCGCACCGACAAGCTCGAGGCCCTGCGGGAACTGGCCGGCCGCCTCGGGCTCGCCGCGCCGCAGGTCTGCTACATGGGCGACGATGACATAGACGCCCCGGCCATCGCCTGGGCCGGGATCGGCGTGGCACCCGCCGGGGCCATGTTCGCCGCGTTCCAAGCCGCTCGCTGCGTGCCGCGCCGCGCCGCCGGCCACGGCGCCGTGCGCGAAGTGTGTGAACATATCCTGGCCAGCCGGGGTCAGTAATCGCGCCCGATGCCCTCGTTCAAGCCGCTTTCCCTGTTTCTCGTGCCCGTCGCAGCCGCCCTGGCCGCGACCACCCAGGTCTCCAGCGAGAAGCCGGTCATCAATTTCAGCACTACCACCTGGACCGCCGACAACCATCGAGCGTGGCTGCTCCGCGCGTCGGAGGCGCAGCGCGGCGCGGACCAGATCCAGGTGAAGGAGCTCACCCTGTCCATTTTTCCCGGCAAGACCGATGATGAGAAGGTCGAGACCCTGATCCTCAGTCCCACCGCAACGGTGCGGCCGGACGACGAGGTTATCACCGGCAAGGATTCGATCCGCGTCATCAACGACCAGTTCGAGGCGTCCGGCTCCGACTGGCGCTACGACCACAAGGAGCGGAAGGTCTCCATCAACCAGCACGTGCGCGTCACCTTCCGCGCCGAATTGAAGGACATTCTGAAATGAAATCGCCCCGTCCGATGGTGGTCCTCGTCGCCAGCCTCGTCTTCCCGGTCCTCGGCCTGGCCCAGAACGCCCCGCTGCAATCCACGGTCATCATGAGCCGAGGTCCCGGCGTCATGGTCAGCACCGACAAGGAGACCACGATCACCTTCCGCGATCAAGTCGAGGTGACCGGCACTGACATGCGTCTCTCTTGCGACTACTTGGAGGTCGTGGTCCTGCGCACCGGGGACGCCTCCGCGACCATCGGCAAAGTGGAAAAATTCAAGTCGATGCTCGCCACCGGCCACGTCCAAATCGTCCAGGGCGACCGCGAGGCGGCGTGCGGCCGGGCCGAGGTGCTGCCCGAACAGGACAAGATCATCCTCTCCGAAACCCCGGTGATCGTGTTCAAGACGGAGAACGCGCGGCAGGCCGGCCGGAAGATTACCATGTATCGCGGCCAGCGCAAAGTGGAGATCGAGGAACCGGTCACCTCCCTGCCCCCCATCAAGGACCTGGGCTTCGAGGCGGAATCCAAACCCGTCACCCCCGCGGCCGAGGCGCCAAAAAAACCTTGAACATGGACCCCGTTCCCGAAATCCGCACCGAGGACCTGGTCAAGGTCTACGGCCAGAAGCCGGTCGTGAACGGCGTGAACATCCGCGTCCGGGCCGGCGAGGTCGTCGGTCTGCTTGGACCCAACGGCGCGGGCAAGACCACCACCTTCTACATGATCGTCGGACTCGTGCCCGCCACTTCCGGCCGGGTGTACATCGGCGGCCAGGACGCCACGCACCTGCGCATGCACCGCCGCGCGCGGCTCGGCGTCGGCTATCTCCCGCAGGAAGCGTCGGTTTTCCGCAAGCTGAGCGTCGAGGATAACATCCTCGCCATCGTCGAGACGCTGCCGCTCAGGTCCGCCGAGCGCCCGGCCCTGGTCGCGCACCACCTCGCCGAACTCAGCCTCAGCCACCTCGCGAAGCAGAAGGCCTACACGTTGTCCGGCGGCGAGCGTCGCCGCCTCGAGATCGCCCGCGCCCTCGTCACTCGTCCGCGGTTCCTGCTGATGGACGAGCCGTTCGCCGGCGTGGATCCCATCTCGGTTGCCGAGGTGCAGAAGATCATCCTCGACCTCAAGCAGCGCGGCATCGGCGTCCTCATCACCGACCACAACGTCCGTGAAACCCTGCGCATTGTCGACCGCGGCTATATCATCGACAAGGGCAAGGTCCTGGTCGAGGGATCGAGCGAGTTCCTCATCAATGATCCCAAGGCGCGAGAGATCTACCTCGGCAAGGATTTCAACATGTAGCAGGGCAGGCCGGACCGCCAGTAGGAGCTTGTTGCCGCCCCGTTCTTAGTCTACGCACACTTCCGCCCGTCCCATGCCCACCAAAGCCATCCACGGCATCACCGTCGCGCATTTCTACGAGACCTACCGGGACAAGCTGCAGCTTGAGCTCACCGCCGGCGGCGACGGCCTGCATCGTCTCATCCGCGAGGGCTCGATCAACCGCCCCTCGCTCGCGCTGACCGGTTTCTTCAAGTACTTCGCGAACAAACGCATCCAGGTCTTCGGCGCCGCCGAGATGACCTACCTCAAGACCCTGCCCCAGCGCCAGCAGATCGAGACCTTCCAGGAGATGGTCAAGCGCGGCATTCCGGCCATCGTCCTGACCCGCAACTACGTCGCGACCCACCCGATGCTCGCCGTCTCCGAGGAGATGAAGCTGCCCATCTTCCGCACGCCGATGATCACGATGAACTTCGTGAACGCCGCCACGCTGTGCATCGACAACGAGTTCGCCGCCTCCGCCACCGAGCACGCCACCACCCTCGACATCAAAGGCATCGGCGTGATGATCCGCGGCGACAGCGGCATCGGCAAGTCCGAGTGCGCTCTCGCCCTCATTGAACGCGGCCACTCGCTCGTCTCCGACGACCTGACCTGCATCAAGCTCCTCGACGAGCGCGAGCTCTCCGCCAGCTCTCGTCCCCTCAACCGCGGCTACATGGAGTGCCGCGGCATCGGCATCATCAACATCGCCGACATGTTCGGGGTGAAAAGCATCCGCATGGAGAAGCGCATCGACCTCGTCGTCTCCCTGCGCGAATGGTCGCCCGACGTTATCGAGGAGCGCACCGGCCTCGAGGAGAACTACTACAACATCCTCGGCGTGAAGCTGCCGCATATCGAGTTCTACGTCCGCCCGGGTCGCGACATCGCACGTCTCGTCGAGGTGGCCGCCCTCGTGCAAGCGCTCAAGACCATGGGCCATGACCCGGCCAAGACCTTCAACGACCGCCTTATCGCCCACATGGCCGAGCAAAAGGCGCCCAAGATCACCACCCACAAGGTTACCGCCTCCAACCCGCCGATGGAAATCCTCCCGCAGGACGACGAGGATGAGACGGACGAACCCGCCTGATTTCCCGCCCGGCCCGCCGGTTTTCCGTGGGGCCAGCCGACCGACACCGATCATTCAACCCACCCGCCTGTGCCTCGCTCTGACCTTCGGACCGCCGACCAACTCCGCCCCCTCACCCTTGAAGCCAACATTGCACCCTACGCTTCCGGCTCCGTGCTGATCGGCTTCGGCGCCACCCGCGTCATCTGCGCCGCCACCATCGAGGCGAAGGTGCCGTCCTGGATGAAGGCGCAGGGGGTCAAGGGCGGCTGGCTGACCGCAGAGTATTCCATGCTGCCCTACAGCACGCTCGACCGGAAGCCGCGCGACATCACCAAGGGCAGGATCGACGGCCGCACCGTCGAGATTCAGCGCCTCATCGGTCGCTCGCTCCGCGCCGTGCTCGACTTGGAAAAACTCGGCGAGCACACGCTGTGGATCGACTGCGACGTCCTGCAGGCCGACGGCGGCACGCGCACGGCCTCGATCACGGGCGCCTACCTCGCCGCCCGGCTTGCCATCCAAAAACTGCTCGACGCGAAAAGAATCACCGAAAACCCGCTGACCGATTCCGTCGCCGCCGTCAGCGTCGGCCTCTTCCAGGGTGAGGCTCTCCTCGACCTGAACTATCTCGAGGACAAGGATGCGGAGGTCGATGCCAACGTCGTCATGACCGGGCGCGGCCAGTTCGTCGAGGTGCAGAGTAGCGGCGAGGAATCCACCTTTTCCCACGCGCAGCTCCAGCAGCTTCTCGGCCTCGCCCAACAGGGCTTGCAGGAACTGGCCGCCAGGCAGACGGAGTTCCTAGCCCGGCACCGGATCTGAGCCGGTCGCGCCGCCCGGCGCGTCAATTTCCCCTATGAACCGTTACATCCCCACGCCAATGTTCCCGTTCCTTCGCCTCGCCCGGCCTGCGCTGGGCGGAGCTTTTCTCCTCGGAGCCGTCCTGATCGCGCGCGCCGACGATACACCGGTCTGGATCGCCCGAAGCAACGCCCACGCCCAGGTGTTGATCGACGCCACCAACAGGTTCCAGCCTGAAAGCGCGTCCTCCACCGGCTTCACCGGATTCGATGACAAGATCGCCGACCTGCAGCCGGGCATCACCGCGCGCTATGTCGCCGCCGAGACGGCCGCCCGTGACGAACTGGCCAGACGCATCCTGGCGGAAACCGACCCGCTCGTGCGGCAGGACCTCGAGATTCTCGTCAAGGCCGCGAGCGACGACATCGCTACCACCCTGCTGCAGGACAAATTGCTGCTGACCTACGTGGACGTGGGACAGCTGGTCTATTTCGGAGAGTTCGGCCTGCTCCAGGACCAGGTCGACGCTGCCCGCCGGCCCGCCGCGCTCAAGCGCCTCAGACTCTATACCGGGCTTGAACCGGGCACCAAACCCATCACGGAGCTGGCCAAGGATCGCTACACCGAGGAAGCCGCGGACCCCACGCGCCTCGGCTCCTTCAAGGACCGCATCGAACAAAGCCTCGCGAACATCGATCGCTACGTGCAGGGCATCCGCCAGCTCTACACCCAGTACGGACTCGACAAGCTCGACGGCGCGCCCGCCGCGCTCGACGCGCTCGAGAAGCAGCTGAAGGACTACGGCGATTGGACCCGCGCCACGGTGTTGCCCCGCGCCCGCGCCGACTACCGACTGCCAGCGGAGATCTACGCCGACAACCTCAAGAACGTCGGCCTCGACATCCCGCCGCAAGAACTGATGCACAAGGCGCTGCTTTCCTTCGCCGAGATCCGCAACGAGATGCAGACGCTCGCCCCGCTCGTCGCCAAGGAGCACGGCTTCACCGACACCGACTATCGCGCCGTGATCCGCGAGCTGAAGAAGGCCCAGATTCCGAAGGAGGAGGTTGAAGCCTATTACCACGGCGTGATCACCCGGATCGAGGACATCATCCGCCGCGAGCACATCGTCACGCTGCCCGAGCGCGCCATGATCATGCGCCTGGCCTCCGAGGCCGAGAACGCCGCGCAGCCCGCACCGCACATGCAACCGCCGCCGCTCGTCAACAACAAGGGCGAGCGCGGGCAGTTCATCCTTACGACGGGCAATCCGCCCGCCACTGCCGGCGCCAAGACCACCGGCTATGACGACTTCACCCACCGGTCAGCCGCGTGGACCCTCACCGCGCACGAGGGCCGGCCCGGCCACGAGCTGCAGTTCTCGGCCATGGTCGAGCGGGGCGTGTCGCTCGCCCGCAGCCTCTTTGCGTTCAACAGCGTCAACGTCGAGGGCTGGGCCCTCTACGCCGAGGCCGAGCTGAAGCCGTACGAGCCGCTCGACGGCCAGCTGTTCGCCCTCCAGGCCCGCCTCCAGCGCGCCGCCCGCGCCTTCATCGACCCGATGCTCAACCTCGGTCTCATGACCCCCGCGCGCGCCCACGACATCCTCACGCAGGATGTCGGCCTTTCCGAGGCGATGACCAAGCAGGAGGTCGACCGCTACACCTTCCGCTCACCCGGCCAGGCCACGGCGTATTTCTACGGCTACATCAAGATCATGGAATTGCGCACCGCGACCGAGGTTGCCCTCGGGCCGAAGTTCAACCGGCAGGCGTTCAACGATTTCATCATCGGCCAGGGCCTGCTGCCGCCCGAACTGCTGGCGAAGGCTGTGCGGGAGCAGTTCATTCCCACGCAAGCGGCGAAGTGAGCGAAAAGCACGACAGGTCTCTGACCTGTCTTATTTCACCCGGAAGGCAGGTCAAAGACCTGCCCCACTACCTCACGATGGCGCACGGCGCTCGACGTTATCCTTGAGCGCCGCGAAGTCGCCCAGCTCGCAGTGCCGGACAAATCCCTCTGTCACGGACTTGAGGTCTTCCCAGCGGCGGCGGATGGCCTTGGCCTCGTCCTTGGTGATCGCGCTGTCGGCTGCCGCGATGGCGATGACGCCCAGCATGTCGGCAAACTCCTGCACGATGTTGTTGGTGGACGGGATGAGCTGCTGCGCATCGGGTTTCACCTTCGGGTTCGCGATAAAAAACCCGCCGGCCAGCTCACACACCCACTGGGCGATGCGGGGGTCGTTGGTGATGCGGAGCAACTGCTCGATGCGATCGAGCGGGTTGTTGGCCCCGCTGCCGGCGCCGTCGTCGGGCGGTTCGGCCCACTTGTAGATGAGCGAGAGGGACAGGCCCATGTCGGCGGCAATTTGCTTTGCGCTGGTCTTCTTCAGCACCTCCTTGAGCAACTCGTGCGATTGCATGGGAGGGCATCTTGCCCTCGCCCGGGGCAAAGGCAATCCCGCCTTCTGCGTGCCTTATGACCGGCGCCGCCGCGCTAATTTGACGTCCCAAGCGGCATACCAGAGTGCTTTTTTGTGTCTTTTCCCCCGGCATGCGGCTAACAATACGTCTCCACTTTTCCCATGAACATTCACGAGTATCAGGCCAAGGCCCTCTTTGAGAAATTCGGCGTCGCCGTGCCCCGCGGCGTGGCCGCCCGCACCCCGGCCGAGTTCGAGTCCGCCCTCGCCACGCTGGCCCACGACGGCCCGCTCATCGTGAAGGCCCAGATCCACGCCGGCGGCCGCGGCAAGGGCACCTTCACCGACGGCTTCAAGGGCGGCGTCAAGTTCGCCAAGACCAAGGCCGAGGCGCTCGAGTTTGCCAACCGGATGTTCAACAACACCCTCGTCACCGCCCAGACCGGCCCCGCCGGCCGCAAGGTGCAGACGGTCTACTTCACGCAGGCCTGCGACATCAAGAAGGAGTATTACCTCGCCATCCTCCTCGACCGCGTGACCTCGCGCCCCGTCATCGTCGCCTCGACCGAGGGCGGCGTCGAGATCGAGAAAGTCGCCCACGAGACGCCCGACAAAATCTTCAAGATCGTCGTCGATCCCACCGTCGGCCTGATGGGCTACCAGGCCCGGCAACTGGCCTTCCGGCTCGGCTTCACCGGCGACGTCTTCAAGAACGCCGTCAAGCTGATCAATGCCCTATACCGGATGTATTGGGAGACCGATGCCGCCATGGTCGAGGTCAATCCCCTCATCACCACGCCGGACAACCGGGTCCTCGCCCTCGATGCCAAGGTCTCCTTCGACGACAACTCCCTCTTCCGCCATCCCGACATCGTCGCCCTCCGCGACCTCAATGAGGAGGACTCCAAGGAGATCGAAGCCTCGAAGTTCAACCTCTCGTACATCGCGCTCGACGGCAACATCGCCTGCCTCGTCAACGGTGCCGGTCTCGCCATGAGCACGATGGACATCATCAAGCACTACGGCGGCAGCCCGGCCAACTTCCTCGATGTCGGCGGCGGCGCCTCCAAGGACCAGGTGCAGGCCGCGTTCAAGATCATCCTCACCGACCCGAACGTGAAGGGAATTCTGGTAAACATCTTTGGCGGCATCATGGATTGCAACACCATCGCCACCGGCGTGGTCGCCGCGGCCCGCGATCTCGGTCTCAAGATCCCGCTCGTCGTCCGCCTCGAGGGCAACAACGTCGTCGCCGGCAAGCAGACCCTCGCCGATTCCGGCCTCAAGATCGAGTCCGCCACCACGATGGCCGACGCCGCGCAGAAGATCGTCAAACTCGTCGCCTAAGCCTCCTCAACCCCGCTGCGTCATGAGCATCAAGGTCAAGGAATTCGCGTTTGTTTTCCACCCCGTCACCGACATCGCCCGGGCGCGCAAATTCTACGAGGGCTTCCTCGGACTGAAGACCGGGGTTCAGATCGAGTTCGGTCCCGGCCAGTGGTGGATCGAATTCGAAGTCGCCGGTCAGGCGCTTGCGATCTCCAACGCCATGCCCGACGGCAAGCCCCAGGCCAGCCTCACGCTCGAAGTCGCCGACCTCGACGCCTCGCTCAAGGCCGCGAAGGCCGGAGGCATCACCATTGCGTTCGACATTATGGAATTTCCACCGTGCCGCATGTTCGCGATCAAGGATCCCGACGACAACCAGATCGGCCTCCACCAGCGCAAAGCCTGATTCTTCATTACTCTCCGTTCCACTCTCCTCCCATGTCCATCATCGTCACTGAAAAGACCAAGGTTCTCGTCTCCGGCATCACCGGCGAGTTCGGCGGTCGCCATACCAAGCTCTCCCTCGATTACGGCACCTTGATCGTCGCCGGCGTCACGCCCGGCAAGGGCGGCCAGTTCTTCGAGCACGGGGCCCACCGCGTGCCGATCTTCAACACGGTCGCCGACGCCGTCGCCGCCACTGGCGCCACCGTCTCGGCCGTGTTCGTTCCGCCGCCTTTCGCCGCCGACTCCATCCTCGAAAGCGTCGACAACAACCTCGACCTCGTCGTCGCCATCACCGAGGGCATCCCGATCCGCGACATGGTCGAGGTCAAGCGCGC
>CAZZDB010000110.1:0-12712 GCA_964652485.1 uncultured Oleiharenicola sp. | reverse complement strand
CGGCGATAATCCTCGCAGGCGGTGGCGGCCATCGCACCTTGAACGTCGGCGAGGCCACGCCATTTGTGTCGTTTTTCGCCAACCACGGCGTCAGCACGATCATCCTGCGCAACCGGCTGCGCAGCGATGGTTACGAGCCGCGAACCGATGGCGTCAACGACGCGCTGCAGGCCATCAAGCTCGTCCGGGGCCATGCGAAGGAATGGAAGCTGGATCCAGACAAGATCGGCATCATGGGCTTTTCCGCCGGGGCCGAACTGGCGGCCAACGCGTCGCTCGCCTGGGAGGAGTTCGACCGGAAGAACGACACGCCGGCCAACCCGCTGGCCAAAGTGTCCGCGCGACCCGACTTCGTGGGCAGCATCTATCCCGGGCCGTCGTTCTTTTCCCGCGGCGGCGCCCCCGTGATCCCGCGCGCCATGCCGCCGGCCTTCATCACCTGTGCCGGCTGGGGCGACTGGATTCACGCCGTCTGGGCCAATGAATATTTCACGGCACTCCTGAACGACAGTGTGCCCAATGTGGAGATGCACATCTACGCCCGCGGCCATCATCCCGGCGACAAGACGGCCCCCGACGAACCGCCCGCGACCGGCGGACTGAGCGACATGGGCGGCATCGCCTACGGCACCTGGTCGGCCCGCTTCCTCGACTGGTTCCGCGACCTGGGTTTCCTCAACAAGCCCGGCGTGGAGACGCAGGCGGCCCGGGACGTCGCAGCCAGTCTCAACCGGACCCGGCACACTGCCGACCCCGGCCCGGCTCCAACCGCACCAGTGCCCGGGACCCAAACGCCCTGATCCGGGCGTGTGGCCTCGCCGCCCCAGAGTTAATGCGAGGGGCCGGACTCAGGGGCGAGCGGGGCGAACACAAAGATCAGCCCGCGCACGTAGGAGTCGAACTGCATCCCGGCGTGACGCTCCCCGTCGATGAGGCGGAACTCGTAGGCCAGCTCGGGGGACTTGCGCGCGAGGATGCGTTCATTGAAGCGCTTGATGCCGCCGAGGTAACCGGGTGACTCATTGCCCCCGCCGCTCACAAAGAGGCGCGTCTTCAAAGCCCGGCCCGACTTGGCGAAAGCTTCCTCATAGCCGAAGAGCCAGTCATCGCCGAGCACGACAGCGGGAGTGGCGGCAATGTAGCCCGAGAACAGATCAGGTTTCGTATACATCGCATGGAGCGTGAACAACCCACCGAGCGAGGCGCCGGCGAGTACGCGGTGGGATGAATCGACTCGATATTCACGCTCAATGAGCGGAATGATCTCGGTCTCGATCGTTTTCAGGAAGTCCGCGGCATGACCCGAGGCCGCAGGGCCGCCGCCGCCGAAGGGCACCGGCGAGAGCTCCCACCGGCGCAGGTCGCCGTAGTCGAGGTTCTCGCCGACGTAGCCGAGACCCACCACGATGAACTCGGGCACATATTTGTCGTAGACCAACGCACCGCGAATGGCATCCATCTTCACGAAATCCCAGTAACCGTCGGTGACGTAGACGACCGGATAGCGACGGCCCGTTTCCTTGGCATAACTCGCGGGCACGCTCACATGGAGCAGGTATTGGCGGCCCGCGGCGTTGCGCGGCAGTGCCCGCAACTGCGAGTTGGGAATGGTGTGCGCGGGCAGGGCGGTGGCGACGATTTCCGCCTGGACGGTGCCGGCCAGCAGGATGGCGCCGAAGACGAGCGAGACGAATGATGGTTTCATGGGGTGTTTGAACACTTGACCGATGTGGACGCGAAATCACCTCAAAAATCCGGCCGATCGCGGGCGGTCGTGTGGCATCGCGCCTGGGCGTCCGGTTCGCGCTTGCGCCCGGCCTCCCGGACCGGGCAGTTTGACCGGCTCCCCTACCAGCCATGCCCACTCCCGCCTGCCCCCTGTGCTCCCTCGAAGACGTGCTCAGCCTCCCCGAGCACTGGGAGTGCGCCACCTGCGGCCACGAATGGCCCAAGGACGCCACGCCCGAGGCGGCGCGCGTGGTCAAGGACGCCAACGGCAACCCGCTGTCTGACGGCGACACCGTCGCCCTCATCAAGGATCTTAAGCTCGGCAGCGGTGCGCAGGTGCTCAAGGCCGGGACCAAGGCGAAGAACATCCGCCTGCAGGAAGGCGATCACGAGATCGCCTGCAAGATCGAGGGCATGCCGCTGGCCCTCAAGGCCTGTTTCGTAAGGAAGGCCTGATCCCGCGAAGGCGGTCAGCGGTTGTTTTTCTTGTCGCGCTTGTCGGCTTTCTTCTGAGCCGGCGTCTTCAACGGCTGCTTCTTGGTCTGCTTCTGGGAGTTCTGGGTTTTGGCCATGGTCTTGGGTTGGGTTTGAGGTGACGGATCGCGGGCCCGGAACCGGGCGGTGCTACTTCTTCCTGTTCGCAGCGGCCTTCGCCTTGGTGGCCTGCTGGGCCGTGATTAGCGCGTTTTTCTGCCGGCTCAGGCCGTCGTTCTTCGACTGCTTCTGCGATGCCTGCTTCTGAACTGATTTTGGGGATCGATCGCCCATGTGGGGTTCCTTGGTTGAGTTGGCCTCACCTTCGGAAAGTTGGTTTCCCCGACGGCGTTTGTCGTTATCGCGAAGTGGCCGGTCGATAGCGAGCTATTGCACCACAAATCGCCGGTGCGGCCCGGCCGGACTACCCCCGAAGGTTGTCGCTATCGCGGCACCCCGTGATATTAGTGGCCCATGTCCCTTGAACAACCTACCGCCCTTGAGCAGCAGCTGGTGGTCGCCAATGACGCCGTGGCCAGTCTGACCCTCGCCAACTCCGAACTCACCAAGCAGCTGGCCGAAGCCGAGACCCGGAATAAGAAGCTGAAGCGCAATTCCCGGAATGACGAGAGCACGTTCCGCGCCCAGCTGGCTACCGCTCAAAACCGCCGGGGCTGAGCCTTGCGCGCTGGCCTGCCGCCGCTGCCATCAGGTGGCGGTCACGGCTTGCCCGGCCGGCGGGAGCGGCGCGGACGGATTGATGACCTGGCTCAAAGCCCGGGCGAGATCATCCCCGCTGAACGGTTTCTGCAGCACCGCGCAATGCGGGGTGGCGTCAAGTTTCTCCCCCGTGAGCTCCCGGCCATATCCGGTGAGGATCAGTACCGGCAGCAACGGGCTCTGCGAGCGGATGTGATGCAACACGTCCAAGCCCGTCAGGTGCGGCATGGTCAGGTCGGTGATCACGGCACCGAAACGGGATGGTGCCGCGTCAAAGGTGGCGAGGGCCTGCCGGGCGTCGTTGAACACGGTCGGCCGGTAACCAAATTGCCGCAGGCGTGCTGCAACGAAGGCGGAAACCTGCTCCTCGTCATCGACGACGAGGACCTCCTGCCCGATGCCGCGAGCGACCGGGCCCGGCGCCGCGGCTGACGTGGGTCGTTCGGAACTCAGCGGAAAATAGAGCTCGAAGGTCGTGCCCATCTGCGGCGTGCTGCGCACGGCCAGTGCACCGCCGTGGCTGGCCACCACACCCTGCACAATCGCCAGACCGAGACCGGTGCCTTCGCCCTGGCCTTTGGTGGTGTAGAAAGGATCGAAGATCCGATTCAGGGTCGCCTTGTCCATGCCGTGTCCGTTGTCCGTCACGCTGAGCCGCAAGCAAGGACCGGGATTCAGGTTGGGCACCTCTGCGGCCAGCCCGGCATCGACCACCAGCCGGCGTACGCGGATTTCCAACCGGCCGGCGCGATCGCGCATCGCGTGGATGGCGTTGGTGCATAGGTTCACCACGATCTGGTGGATTTGGGTGGGATCGGCGCGCACCGTTCCCCCTTCAAGTTCCTGGACGATCTCGATGGTGGCGGGGGTCGAGGCCCGGATGAGCTTGAGCGCCTCGGCGACCGTGCGGGCCAGGTCCAGGGGCACGAGCTTCGAATGGCCCTGGCGGGAGAACGTCAGGATCTGGGCCACGAGCTCCTTGGCCCGCAGGCCCGCCGCGCGGATTTCGTGCAGACCCTCCGCCACCTCCAGATTGTCCTCTGCGGCCAGGCGGGTGAGTTCGCAGTAGCCCAGGATGCCCGTCAGGATGTTGTTGAAATCATGTGCGATGCCGCCCGCCAGGGTGCCGACGCTTTCCATTTTCTGGGCCTGGAACAGCTGGGCTTCGAGCCGGCGGCTGCGCTCCTGCTCGGCGAGCCAGTCCGTGATGTCCTCCTCCAGGATCAGGTGATGTCGGACCAGGCCGTCGGGACTGCGAATGGGAGAGATGGTGGAACGCACGTGAAGGATCCTGCCGTCCTCATGCCGGTTGGTCAGCTGTCCCCTCCAGGATTCGCCCCGGCCAACGGCGGCGGTCATTGCATCGAACAATTCCCGGGGGACGACCTCGGCCCGCAACCGCCGCATTTTCGTCCCGATCAACCGGGGAAGTGGACGTCCGGCCAGGGCGCAACCGCGGGGATTGGCGTATTCGATCGTGTCGTCCGGCAGCGTGAGAAACACGGCGACCGGGCTCTGCTCGATGGCCTGGCTGAGCATCCGGATTTCCTCCACCTGCCGCGCGAGTTGCGCGTTGCTTTCGTTGAGCTCGCGGGTGCGCTCGGCAACGAGCTGCTCCAGGAGTGCGTTCTTCCGCCTTTCCAGCAGGGAGAACAGCGAGGCGGCGGCCCAGAGCGCCCCCAACGCCAGCACCCCATAGGAGACATAGGCCAGGGCGGTCCGGTACCACGGCGGCCAGATCGTGAACTCCAAAGTCGCCTCCTCACCGGTGCTGGCGGCCGTACGGGGCCGCACGTGAAGCTCGTAGCGCCCTTCCTTCAGCCGGTTGAAGGCCGCCGAGCCCGCGCTGCCGTTGGATACCCAGTCCGTCCCGGCTCCGTCCAGCTTCAGGTCGAAGGTGACGGGGTTGGCAAAGCTGCTGTCACCCGCGACAAAATTCACCACAAGGGAATTCTCCGCATAGGCGAGCGGCGGGAGCACGCGCCCAACCGCGAACACGGAGTGGTTGCCGGTCCCGCCGAGGGTGACGCGCGTGATCCGGGCCCGCAAAGGCACCTCAGTGACCTCGGGTATCGCCGGGTCAAACCGGGCCAATCGGTGCTGGGTGTGCATCCACACCACGCCGTTGTCCTCGAAGCTGAAATAGTAGGGCAGAAATCCCGGCGACACCGTCAGCGGCGCCTTGCTCCATTTCCCCTCGTGCGGCTCGAACACCTGCACCGCACCGTCGGCGGAAATCCACATCCGGCCGCGAGCATCGAGGCCCGGCCGGCCGAAGATGTTCGTCACGCCAGGGAAACGCCGGACGAAATCCTCATCCGGCACAAACCGCTGGAGCGCATCGTCGAACCGGCAAATCTTGTCGGAAGAATTCACCTCCATGACGCCGTCGACTTCGAAGGTTTGCGGCCAGCTCGGGCTCAGGCCGTCCTGGGTGGTGAAGATCCGCACCGCTGGGACGCCGTGCTCCAGCTGGACGCGTGCGATCCGCCCGGTCCCTTGTTCCAGCCAGAAGCGTCCCTGCGTGTCCTTGACCGGAAGGTTCAGGACGTTGCCCAATTCCGGCACCGAGATGCGCTCGGCGAGCTGGACGGCGCCGTCGCGCACCTGCAACCAGCCGACCTCGTTGAGTGCGCAATAAAGCCAGCGGCCGTTGACCGGGACCGGATCGAGCACCCGCAGATGCTTCAGGGTGTCCGCAAACGGGACCCAGCCGGAGGGAGCACGGTAATACGCGCCGTTTTCCGTGCCCACCACGGCGATGGCGCCGGCTGCGGTGAAGGAGTTGGCAAAGAGACCGGCCGGACCGTCAGGCTCCAGCCGCTCGAGCCGCCGGTCAACATTGTAGCGGCCACGATAGACCGTGCCGTCGGCCAGCCACCACAGTTCGCCGTCATGCCGGTAGGGATGCACCGTGGTGATCCCGGCGCCGATCAACGCTTCAAAATGCGACACCCGCGCGGGAAACTCCACCCGCAGCACCCCTGCGTCCAGGAGCCCCCACACCACTCCGCCGGGCGCAGGCACCAACCGTTTCACCCGCGACAGGCGCTGATCAAGCGAGCGGTCGAGCACCTGGACCGTGTGGCCGGCGCGGTCGAAGAAGATGATCCCGAAATTGTCAACCGCAGCCGCAAAATATCCGCCGGCCGTGGAACACAGGTCATTGATCCGGGCGCCACCAGCCAGCAATCCCTCGGCGTGAAACGGCCGGATCGCGCGGCCGTCGAACAATTGCAGCCCGAGCCCGTAGGTGCCCACCAGGACGTGGTCCGGGTCGAAGGGCTGTGCACAGGTGATGGCCGAGGTCGTGCCGACCTCCTTGATCGGTTCCACCAGAACCCGGGCGAACCGCGAGATCGCGCCGTTCGCGCGCTCGCTCAGGAAGAGCTGGCCGCCATGCTGGAAGATGTGCTCGAAGGTGTTGGCGTAGCCGGCCAGACGGACGTCTTCCCCGGGGCGCCAAGCAACGATGGCACCGGTCAACGTGTGCCAGAACCACTCGCCTCCCGCCTCCGTCATGACCGATTGTGGCAGCAGATGCCGGGGTGTGACGCCCGGTGGGGTCCACGATGTCATCGGCACCAGCCGCCATTGGCTGTCGTCGCCGAAATCCAACCGGGCCGCGCCCTCCGGCGTTCCAAGGTAGATCCGGCCGTCGCGATCCACCGCCGCGCCCAGACCTGGCACAGCCCGGTCGGTCGGGGCCTGCCGGAAAACCTCCCAGCGCACCCCATCGCCCAGCGCGATCTGCTGGCCGGCCAGGACGAGCAGCCGCCCATCGGGCATGAGGCGGACATCCGTGGGCGGCGAATTCATCCCGAGCGTCTCGGCGCCCAGCACAACGAACGGCGGCGTGCCGGACTCGGTCAGTCCGGCGCTGCCCGGGAATCGATGGGCTGACGCCGGCATCCACCCGCCCAGCAATCCTGCCAACAGGCCCAGCAGACGCAACCCGGGCGGCCGGCGGGCGAAGGTCAGGCAGCGAGGGAACGCTGACATCTTTGGCATGCGCTGCCAATTTGAGTTCGTCGGCGCATGACGTCACCTAAAAAGCGCGGTCGCGGATCGGCGCAGGCCGGACCGTCTCCCTTTTCGGGCGGACCCCGGGGCGTATCTTGCCTCAGTGGCACACGTGCCAGAAGCGCTCGTCCAAGGCCCGGAGCCGCCGTGCGAGGTCGCGAGCCAGGTTGAGCATCACGATGCCGTATTGCTCGGGTCGGTGTCGGTAGAGCCGGTGGAAATCCGCTCCCTTCAGCGTGCAGGCCGTCACCGCATCGTTCGCGACGACGCTCGCGGAGCGCACCACGCTTTCCACCAAGCTCATCTCGCCGAAGAAGTCCCCCGGTCCGAGTTCCACCAAGGGCGTCGCCTGCGGTGAACCGTGGCCTTTGACGACGGTGACACGTCCGCCCGAAAGGAAGAACATCCGGTCGCCCGGCTCGCCTTCGCCGATGATCACCGCGCCGGCGGGAAAATGCTCCTCCTTCGCCATCGCGGAGAGGAAGCTGACGGCCTCGTCATCAAGGCCGGCCATGACGGGCACATGCTGCAGGAAGTTCTCGCCCGAGTGGTTCACGATCCAACCCTCTTGGGTGGTCGCACCCTACCCGCCCGGTCAGCTCCAGGCAAACCGGAAGATAACCCCGTCAACAGAGTAAAACGGGTTTGCCCGACCGGGCTTCCGGCACACAATGCCGGCATGACCTCCCCCGCCCCCGCCCTCTCGGAGATCGGGCAGATCGCCCTCATCGTCGGCGACGTCGCCCGCGCCACCGCCTTCTATCGCGACGTGCTCGGCCTAAAATTCCTGTTCCCCGCCGGGCCCACCATGTCATTCCTGGCGGCGGGCAGCGTGCGCATCATGCTCACGACACCCCAAGGCGCGGGCGAGGTCGGGAAGAACTCGATCCTGTATTTCAAGGTGGACGACATCGCCAAGACGCATGCCGCCATCGTGGCCCGCGGCGCGCACAAGGAGAGCGAGCCGCGCCTCATTGCCAAGATGCCGGACCACGACCTGTGGATGGCGGCGGTGCGGGATCCCGAAGGCAACGTCATCGAGCTGATGAGCGAGGTGAAGCGATAGGGTCCAGGATTTTCGGTCTGGAGTCAGGGGATTGCTGCGACACCGGGCTGGACTTCGTCGTGATCCAGCGGTGGGGCCAGGACCCAAGAACCTGGATCCTAAACCCTGTTATTTTCTCAGTCCCGCGCAGAACCGGGCGAGCCGCTCCAAGCCCTTGCGGATGATCTCGTCGGAAGTGGCGTAGCTCAGGCGCAGGTAACCCTCGGCCCCGAACGCCGAGCCCGGGACGGCCGCGACCTTTTCCTGTTCGAGCAATTTCGCGCAGAAGTCGACATCCTTGAGCCCGAAACTGGAAATGTTCGGGAAGAGATAGAATGCGCCGCCCGCGAGCAGGCACCTGATGCCTGGGATCTTGTTCAACTCGGCGTGCAGGTGCTTCCGCCGGCGATCGAAGGCGCTTTTCATTTCCGTGATCGCCGCCGTGGCCTGGGCCTTCTCCTTGAGCGCGGCGAGCGCACCGTATTGGGCGAAGGTCGTGGCGTTCGACGACATCTGGCTCTGCAGTTCGGCGACCGCCTTGGCGATGGGCGCGGGTGCGACGAGCGTGCCCAGCCGCCAGCCGGTCATCGAAAAGGTCTTGGAAAAGCCCGCCACCGTGATCGTTCGCTTCTCCACCTCGGCCCCCAGCATGGCAAAGTTCACCGGCTGGTGGCCGTCGTAAATGAGGTGTTCATACATCTCGTCGGAGAGCACGTAGAGATTGTGCTGCACGCAGAGGTCGGCGATGGCGGCCAGCTCGGCGCGGGTGTAAACGGCCCCGGTCGGGTTCGACGGGCTGCACAGGACCAGCATCTTTGTCTTGGGCGTGATGGCGGCGGCCAGCGCGTCGGGGGTCAGCTTGAACCCGGTCCGGTCGTCGCACAGGACATACTTCGGCACGGCGCCGGCGAGCTTCACCATCTCGGGATAACTGACCCAATACGGCGCGGGAATGATCACCTCGTCGCCCGGGTTGCAGGTTGCGAGGATGCCGAGATAGCAGGAGAATTTCCCGCCCGGCGATACCACCACCTGCGACGGTGCGATCTTGTAGCCGTATTCGGTGGCGTAGCGCTCCGCCACGGCCGCGCGCAGGGGCTCGATGCCCGGGGTCGGAGCATACTTGGTCTTGCCCGCTTTGAGCGCCGCGATGGCGGCGTCCTTGATAAACTGCGGTGTGTCGAAATCCGGCTCGCCGGCGGCGAAGCTGCACACATCCTCGCCCGCCGCCAGCATGGCCTTGGCTTTCGCGTCGATCGCAAGCGTCGGCGACGGCGATACATTCTGGGCCCAGACGGACAGCGGATGGGGTGTGCTCATTTGGTGGCAGCATTAAGTCCCGGTTATTCCGAAAGCAAGCCAGCCCTTGCGGCTGTGCTGTCATAGAAAGCGGGAGGCCGACCGAACCGCGCAGCGGCGGCCTCCGCTCACCCTTTCCTCGGCCGGCGTTTGCGCCGCGGTTTCACTGCCTCCGGTGGCGGCGCGGCTTCCAGCTCTGGCAGGTAGGCCTCGACAGCCGCGCGGATCAGCTGCCCCTCGCTCGTGTGCTTGCTGCGGGCGACCTTCTTGAGGGTCCGGCGGATCTCCGCGGGCAGACGCACGGAAATCTGCACCTGCACCGGGTGCATCACCACCACGTTGGCAAAATCGTAGCGCTCGAGCGCGGTGCGGATGATCTCGCTGACCGACCTGGCCTTCCCGTCGCGCACGGGCTCGCCGAGGCGGTCGATGAACTCGACCTCCATGGTGAGCGGGAACGGCTTGGCGGTCTTTTTCCCCATGGGTCGGCTAGAATCGCTCGATCTTGATGCCGGGCAGCGCCGGCGGCTCGGCCGCGAGTGCCGCGGGGGTGAAGGTTTCCGGCGGCAGCTCGAGGTTCAGCGCGGCGGCGGTGACGGTGAAGCGTGTCTTGTCGCGCGTCACTGTGTTACGGAAATCGATGATCTTGGGAATCATTTGCTCTCCCACTTTCTTAAGATCGAGAATCGTGATGGTCTTTTCGGTCGCGCCCTTGGCGCCCAGCAACTCGGTCTGCACGAGAGCCTGAAACTGAGTGTCGAGCAGCACCCGCACGCCGGTCAGGCCCGGCCTCGCCACCGCTAGATCCGCCGGCGGATAGAGCACAAAGCTGTGCGTCGGCCGGCCGCGGACCTTGGCCACGCCCTCGTAGACGAACTCTCGCCAGTAGAGGAACGGCATCTGCAAATCGAAAAGTGTGAGATCAGTCCCGGCGATGGGTTGAAAGGCATCGCCCGCGGGCAATGCCGTCGTCACTCCGGTTGCGCCCGACCAGGACGAAGCCGCGGGGTGCGGGCCGCTCTGGATCAGCCAGCGCTGCTCGGTAGCCAGACCGCCGGCACCCGGCAGCGTCAGGCGCGAGACGGGGCCAGATTCATTGCGGCTGCCGAGCAGCTGGCCGCTGACGGTGTGCTCGTCGCCCTTGCGGGGCATCACGCGGAGCTCAAAGGAAAGCCAATAGGTGCCGGCGATGCCCGCCGACCGGAAATCCTGCAGGATGCGCGCGCCCTCGGCCTGGTCGGCCTTGCCCCCGGTGTAACTGGGTGGTGGGCGGTAGCGCCCTTCCTGAGCGGACAGAACACTGACAACGCCGGCGAACAGCGCCAAAAACAAAGCCCGGCGGAGGACCGGGCTGCGGAAATCAGGGCTTCTTGGGTTCAACCGGCGCAGGTGTTGGGGGATGCGGGGCCGGCAACGTGGCCGGGGCGATCACCGTCGGCAGCTTGGCGTCGGCGGAATCGTGATGCTTCGCCTGGTAGATGTGGGCCAGATAAAGGACGAAACTGATGACGAAGAATGCGATAGCCGCCTTGATGGTCGCGCCGCTGAGCACATTGCTGGTCTCGGCGCCAAAGGTGGACTCCATGCTACCGCCGCCCAAGGCCGAGCCCATGCCGCCGTCGGATTTGGCGCGTTGCATGAGGACAACCAGCACCAGGAACAGGGAATTGAGGATCAGGGCGAAGGTTAAAATACCGATGAGCAGGCTCATAAAGGGTGCAGAAGCAACGTAACCGGACCCCCTTTGTCAACCAAAGTTCTGGGACTGGGTAGCGGGTCAGACCCAAGCGGAGAACATTAGAGCTTCAGTCCCATTTTTTCCAATACGCGGGAGAGGTCTTCGTTGCCCTGATATTCGACGATGATGCGACCGCGCTTCGGCGTGTGTTTCAATGTGCTGCGCGCGCCGAGATGCGTGGTGAGCCTCTTCTCGATGTCGGTCAGTGCCGCCGCTGTGGCGCCGGGCATCCGGCGCTTCTTGCCGGTACCGCCAGACTTGTGTTTCAGCAGTTCCTCCAGGCCGCGCACGCTCAGACCCTGCTCCAGCGTGCGCCGGGCCAGCACGAGGCGCTCGGGGGAATTCTCGACACCGAGCAGCACCTTCGCGTGCCCCACGCTTAGCATGCCCTTGCCCAGATAACCCTGAATCTCGGCTTCGAGGGCCAGCAGGCGGAGCGAATTCGCGACGGTCGCGCGGCCCTTGCCCACGCGTTGCGCGGCGGCCTCCTGCGTCAGGTCAAAATCGCGGACGAGACTCGCATAGCCGTGGGCCTCGTCGATGGGATTCAGGCCCTCGCGCTGAAGATTCTCGATCATGGCCAGCGAGGCGGAGGAGGCGTCGGTGGAGGTCATGACGCGCGCCGGGATGGACTTGATCTTGAGCTGCTGGAAAGCGCGCCAGCGGCGCTCGCCAGCGATGAGCTGGAACTTGTCCCCGACCGGCCGCACGACGATGGGCTGCAACAGGCCCTCGGCCCGGATGCTCTCTACAAGGTCGGTCAGCTGCTCGGCGTCCATGTCGCGGCGCGGCTGGTAGGGATTGGGCTCGATCAGGTGGACGGCGACCTCGCGGTAACCGGTCAGACTGTCAGGAGCGGGAGAGGCCGGGGCGGACGCCGCGGCGGGTTTGGGCGCCGTGGTGCCGCTGGTGATGAGCGCGCCGAGTCCGCGGCCGAGTCGTGATTTCGGGGTAGCCATGATTATTTGCCCTGCGGAATGAAGAGAGTCTGGCCGACGCGGATCCTGGCATCGTCGGAGATCTTGTTCGCGTTGCGGATGTCGGAGAGCTTGGCGCCGGTCTTCTTGGCAACGCCGGACAATGTGTCGCCGGCCTGGACGGTGTAGTTGATGCCCTCCTTGGGAAAATCCTCGCTGAAGGTGGTCTGCACGGCCGGGCGGGTCGCCTGGCTCTTGGCAAGCGCATCGAGCGCTGCGTTCGTCTGCTTGCCGAGGCGTTCGATCTGGCCGGCAACCTGCGCGAGCGTCTCGCGTTTCTGGTCGGAGAGCGCCGCCTGCATGGTGCGGTTGAGGTCGGCGACGGCCTTGTTCAGCTGCTCGATCGTCACGAAACTCTGGCCGGCCTTGGCCTGCAGTTCGGCATTGTCGCGGCTGATCTGCTCGACCGTGAGGCCAAGTTCGCCCACCCGCTGGGTGAGGAGGCGGATATCCTCGCGCAGGCTTGTCACTTCATACCTGAGCGGATCGCCCTGAGTCTGGCCCCACGCTGACGTGACGGCAAGGGCGAGCACAAGTCCCGGGCGAAAGAAGCAGCGCATGGGGCCCATGTTTGGGAATTCCTGCGGAAAAACAAGCCTAGCCCTTGGGTCGCGGAAACGGCTGGCGCGCGACCAGCTGCGGCATCGGGGCCGAGGGTAGCACCGTGCCGGCCGCGACCGGAAACCATCGCAGGAATTCAGCCGCCGG
>CAZZDB010000109.1:0-12759 GCA_964652485.1 uncultured Oleiharenicola sp. | reverse complement strand
GGCACGAACCTGAACCACATGGATTTCCGGGTGACGGGCAAGGGGGCGCTGGAGTTCTGCGATCCGGCCAACCCGCAATTCATCCCCGTGGTGGCCGCGCGCTCGCCGGTGGTCCTCACGCTCACGTCCGACCATGAGCCCGCGCAGGGGCAGCCGGTCAATTTCGTCCTCACGATGCGCACGGCCAGCGGCAAGCCGATCGCGCCCGAGGACCTGCTCGTCGCGCACACCCGCAAACTGCATCTGCTCATCGCCGACCCGACGCTGTCGGATTACCAGCATATCCATCCCGAACCGGGCCGGCGGGCCGGCGAGTGGATCTTTACCATGACTCCCCGGCGGTCAGGGCTCTACCGGGTCTTTGCCGATTTCACGCCCGCGGCCACGGCTCGCGGCCTTTACGCGTCGGCTGATTTCACGGTGCCGGGCCCGGTGGCGACTGTCATCCAGAGTCCCAACACGACGTGGCAGGCGGCGGGTCTGCGCTTCGAACTGATCGTGCCGCCGATTTTCCGCGCCGGGCAGCCGGCGGACTTGCGTTTCCAGGTTGAGAGCCAGGGCACCGAGAAGGTGCCGGTGCCGCTTGAGCCGGTCATGGGCGCTTTCGCGCATCTCGTCGCCTTCGACGAGGCGCGCAGCGGCTTCGCCCACCTCCATCCGGCGGAGACGGACTTGTCCCGGCCGCCCGATGCCCTGCATCCGGTGCTTAATTTCAAGGTGACGATCCCGGCGCCGGGCCGCTACGTCATCTGGGCGCAGGTGAAGATCGACGGCGTCGAGGTCTTTGTGCCGTTCTGGATCGACGTGCTGGCGTGACACCCGACGCTTCGCCCCATCCGGTATTGATGGGAAAATCGGTGCCGCGCCGGCCACGATCCCCGCCAGCGAGGCGGGCCCCCGCTGGATGGGACAGCTTCACACCGGCTCACCGGAGAGTTGCATGACGTCACCGTCAGCCGTGCGGAGGAAGCGGTGCAGCTCGGAGCCGGGGAAGCTGCCGAAATTGCCCGGATGGCAGCGCAGCAAACCCTCGCGTGCCAGCCGCACGATACTCCGGGTGTTGAGCTCCGGATCGTTGCAGAAGTAGTGTTCGCGGGCCTTGTTGGGCCACAGCAGGCTGCCGCGCAGCACGTCTCCAATCACGGCTTCGCCCGAGTCGAGCACCACGGAGGCGGAGCCCATCGTGTGGCCCGGCGTGGCGAGCACGCGGCCCTTGACGCCGTGTGGCTCCAGGGAAAAACCGTCGCGAAACAGCAGGTCCGGCTCGAACGCCTCGAACTGTTCGTCGACAAACGGTCGCACGAGCCGGCCCAGGGTGTCCTGGATGGCCAGCACGCCGTTCTCGCCCTCACGGACCAGCGCGGCGTCGCCGGCATGCAGGGCGATCTGCGCCGCGCCACGCCGGCGCAGTTCCGCCACGCAGCCCGCGTGGTCGCTGTGCCCGTGGGTGAGCAGGATGAGCGCCAGCTGCTTCGGCTCGACGCCGTGGGCCGCCAGCGCGGCGAGGAGGCGCCGGAGGTCGCCCGGCGCCCCGGTGTCCACGAGCACGGGTTTGTCGCCGAGCAGCAGGTAGCAGTTGGAAATCGCGCCTTTGATGCGGATGAGCATGCCGCAGGTCAGTTGGCCAGCAGCGGCAGTTCGCCGCGGACGGAGGTGGCGTTTTCCGAGGGGAAATCCGCGGGTACGGGGTAGGTAACCGGGCGGTGCGCCAGCCATTGCAGGGCGCGAACGAGCAGGGTCTGCACGCCGGCATCGCGCACCGTCACGGGCTGCACGTCGCCTTTCCAGACGTGGCCGAGCGTCGAGGTGTAGACGCGGCCCGCCCCGTAGCGCACGGTCCATTCGATGGGCCAGTTCAGCTTGGTGCGCACGGCGTCGTTGGCGTAGGAAAGCACCTCCACATCCTCCGCCGGACCGCGGGGGTAATTGTAGACCTCGATGTCGGCCGCTTTCCAGCGCCGGGGCAGGCCCTGGTGGATGGGGTGATCGCCGAGACGGACGATGAGGGCGTCGAAGCGTTTCCCGTGGCTGGTGTCGAGGCCTTCGCCGGACGGGATGCGGATGATCCTTCCATCGTCCCCGACCTGCAGGGCGATGCCCTGGTTCTTCTTGCGCCAGCCGAGCCCGATGATCCGGCTGTAAGCCGGCCAGTCAGCGAAGGCATTGTTGCCGGAGTGCCAGACATAGACTCCGCCACCTTCACGGACGTAATCCTCGAAGGACTGGCGAACCTCAGCGGGCCAGGGCGCGCCGCCGTTGAGGTCGTTGTATTGCTGGATCACCACATCGTAATCCTTGAACCTCGGGCGCCATTGCTCCCAGCCCGGGGCGGCGGCGCTGGGCGGGGTGGTGGAGACGGCGACATCGAACAGTCCCGTCGGCTCGAGAATCGCGCGGATCGAACGCGTGGTCAGCCGCCAGTCATGGTTGCTGCAACCGTCGACGATGAGGACCTTGATCCTCGATTCGGTGGCAGCCACAAGAGGGGGCACGAGGGCAAACATGACCGAAAGGAACAGAAGTTTTCGTAAGGTGGGCATCTGACAAGGCGGGGCCGCGGGGGGCCCGCAGTCAATGGAGTTCCTCGGCGAGTGCTTGGTCGTCCGGGCCCGGAACAAGGTCGTTCCGGAGCTTATTCCGGTGGGATGTGGGGAGCCATCTCATTGGGGTTCGGTCATTCCGTGACGGGGTCGAGGCGATCTCACTTTCCCGGCAGGTATTCCGCGTCAGAATTTCAGGTGCTTGACCGTGAGGCCCCGGTTGATGAGTTGCTTCAGGGAGTCAATTCCGATGCGGATGTGCACGGCAACATGCTCCTCGTTGATTTTCCGGTCGCTCTCGGTCGTCTTCACGCCTTCGGGGGTCATCGGCTGGTCGGAGACGAGCAGGAGTGCGCCGGCAACCATCTCATTCGCGAAGGCGGTGATGAAGATGGTCGCCGTCTCCATGTCGATGGCGATGGCGCGGATCTTCTTCAGGTATTTCTTGAACTCGGCGTCGTGCTCCCAGACGCGGCGGTTGGTGGTGTAGACCGTGCCGGTCCAGTAATTGCGCTTGTGGTCGCGGATGGTGGTCGAGATGGCCTTCTGGAGGGCGAAGGCGGGCAGGGCGGGCACCTCGGGCGGGTAATAGTCGTTGCTGGTGCCCTCCCCGCGGATGGCGGCGATGGGGAGGATCAGGCTGCCGAGCTCGGCGCGGTGCTTGAGGCCGCCGCACTTGCCGAGGAAGAGCACGGCCTTGGGCCTGATGGCGGTGAGCAGGTCCATGACGGTGGCCGCGTTGGCGCTGCCCATGCCGAAGTTGATGATGGTGATGTCGCCGGCCGTGGCATTGGGCATCGCCTGGTCCTTGCCGTGGACGGGCACGCGGTGCCACTGGGCGAAGAGCTTCACATAGTGCTGGAAGTTGGTCAGCAGGATGTAGCGGCCGAAATTCTTGAGCGGCACGCCGGTGTAACGCGGCAGCCAGTTGTCGACGATCTGTTTCTTGGTTTCCATGTCAGGTAGCGTTGCCCGGAAAAAATTAACCCCGTCGCCGGGCTTGGCGAGGCTATTTGGAACACCGAAATTGCGCTTGGCTCCTTCGTCTTGTCATCGCGAGGCCCGGAGTGCGGGCCGTGGCGATCCAGATAGATGGATTGCTTCGTCGTCCCCGCCTTGGCGGGACTCCTCGCAATGACTGACAGGCCTACCACCGGCAATTGACTTCCACACCCCAGGTCAGCGGGGCGCCGGGCGTGGCATGCGCCACGCCGGGCGTGATCGAGCTGTAATATTCCTGGTCGCCGAGGTTGCGACCGAAGACCCGCACGTCGCCGCGCGCGAAAGCGAAGCCCCCATGGGCGTCGAGCAGCGTGTAGGCCGGCTGCGAGAACATCGCGGTCTCCCGTTCGTCGTAGAAGGTGCGCCCAATCCAGGTCACGCCGGCGCCGCAGAAGAGTCCGGCAACGGGACGGTAGTCGATCAGCAGGGCGGCGTTGCCGCTCGGCGCGTAGGGCGCGCGGTTGCCGGAGTAGTTGGTGCCGGTGAACGGGTCGGTGAAATCCTCGAGCGTGATGTCGGTCAACCCGGCGACGGCGCGCACCGTGAGGTCGGGGAGCGGCCGCCACGAGGACTCCAACTCCAGGCCGAGGACCCGGGCGCGGCGCGCGTTCACGACGAAGTATTCGTCTGTGCCGGTGTTCGGCACGGCAAAGGAGCGCTCGATCTGGTAGCCGTTCACGCGGTAGGCGTAGGCGCGCGCCGTGAAGGCCCAGCCGGCCTTCTGGTCGGACGTCGTGAGGGCCGATTCGAGGCCCCACGTGCGCTGCGGATCGTAGCCGGCGAGATCGGCGCGGCCGGTGTAGGCCGAGTAGCCGCCGGCCTTGAAGCCGCGGGCCAGCGTGAACACCGCCTCGGTGGAAGCGGTGATCTGGCGCGTGGCGGAGACGCTCGGGAGCAGGGCGTTCCAGGCGTCGTCACGCTGCATGAGGGTTTGCGCGGGCACGATCTCGGTGCGCGCGAAATCCTTGACGGTGCGTTCGAGCCGCAGTCCCGGCGTGATGAGCCAGCCGGCGGCGGGCGCGAACTTCGCCTGGCCGAAAAGCGCAAAGGTGTCGCTCGTCAGGTCAAAGCTGGAGTCCTCGATCAGGAAGCCGCTGAAGCTCCGGCTGGTCGCGCCCTCGATGCGGGCATGCGAGAAAAACGCGCCGGCCGTCAGCCAGTCGCTTGCGTAGCGCAGTTCCTCATTGAAGGTGCGCTGCGACTGGGTGAGCCCGGAGTCAAAGTTGTTGCCGCCGAAAACGACGAGGCGGTTGTCGTAGGGCGATAGCTGCCAGTCGGTATAACTGGTCGTGGCCGTGAGGGTGGCGCCGGCCAGCCGCTTGGTGATCCCCAGGGCGGCGGCCGTGAAGTCGGCGTCGGACTCGCCTTCCTTGCCGCGGCTGACCGTATAATACGGGCCGCCGAGCGGCACGAGCGCCTGTGCGCCGTCGCGCGTCCGCTGGGCGAGCACCTGCAGGGAAAGCTCGAGATCCTTTTCCGGCCGGAAATGCAACTGTGCCCGCCCGAAGGTCGCCTGGCGGTCGTCGACCGTCTGCTTGAGCAGCGTGTTGTAGATGTAGCCGTCGCGCCGGCTGAATCCGAGGTTGACCGAGGCGTCGAACTCGGGCCCGCGCGCGGTTTGCGATGAAGCGCAGACGGAAAACTGGCCGTAATCGCCCGCGGACAGTGCGAAATGCTCGGCACCCTTTTCGTCCGGTGCGGCGGACGTGAACTGGATGACGCCGGCGTCGCCTGCGCGGCCGAATTGCGCGGCGGTCTGCGGTCCGCGATAGACGGTCATCTGGGTGAAATCATAGAGTCCGCTCGGGAAAGTGAAGCCGGTGGCAAGGGGGATGTTGTCGAGGTAGACAGGGGCGGATGCGTCGGTGAAATACGGCGTGTTGCCGAGTCCACGCAGGGTGGTCGTGGTGCCGAAGCCGCGGGCGCCCGCGTCGTTGAGGGCGAGGCCGGCGGTCTGCCGCGCCAGGTCGTCGAAGGATGCGTCCGAGGTCGTGCCGGGTTCGACCGCGACGACCGTCGCGCGGCTCGGGCTTGGGGTGGTCTGGTCGGTTACCGACAACGCGGGCAGCACCACGACATCGGTGGGGGCGGCGAACCCGGCGGGCAGCGTGGCGAGTAGGGAGAAAAGGGGCAGATGACGGACGGACAATCTCATTGAGGGAAATGCTGAAAAAGAATCGGCAGACACCAAAGCGCAAGCCCGGCCTTGGTCTTACCCAACGGCCGGAGGAACTAACCCAATAACTCGACGCTTGTGCCCAAGAGCGTTGTCCATTGGCTCCCTGCCGCTGGCCACCAATGCGGTCCCTGTCTTTCCGCGGGGATCGACTACACCGTTCGGCGAAAATAATGCACCGCGTGAAGCAATTTCTTTCTCCCCAGATGTTGCGTTGGTTTGCAGTCGGCGTGGTATTTGCTGGTGCCGGGCTCGTCTTAATCAAGCTCATGACCGGCATTCTCGCGTGGCCTTACGCGCTCGCCACTCTGCTCTCGGGAGAGATTTGCACGATCCTGCGGTTTCTGGTGGTTGATCGTTGGGTCTTCAACCACGCGCGACCGACCCTGACGAGTATCACGTCGCGAATGCGCTGGGCTTCGCCATTTGGTGGAGTGCGGCGATTGCGCTGAAGTTTGTCGGTGTGCACTACCTCGTCGCGTCGGTGCTCGCCATGTTTTTCTCGGTGGGCTTCAGCCTAGCCTCAAATTTCTTTTGGATCTGGCGGAAACCCCCGACTATGGACCGGTGAACCCCCCACCGAGCCGGTCGCTGTCGTCTGTCCGGCTGGCGTGGTCCGGTGACGCCGTTCTGCCGATCGGCCGAGGGACCAGCGGGCTATTTTAATTCGGCGGCCTTGATGTCGTGGGTCCAGCGGGTGACGCCCTGCTTGTCGATGCAGGCGATCGACAGCACGCGCTCGTCCTTCGGGCCGTGCAGCGCGAGCGTGCAGAAATTCTGGTCGACGACCTGCGTGCCCTCGACGCGGTGCGGATCGGCCTTTCGTTCGGTGAGCGCGCCGGCCCACGTGCCGCTGGAGAAGGGCGATGAGGTCAGCTCGTAGACCCACTGCGTGTCGGTGAGCTTCTTGCGCGCCAGCTCGGTGAAATGGACGTCGCCGGTGAGGAAGACCACGCCGGAGATGTGTTGGTCCTTGATGAACTTGAGCAGGTCTTCCCGCTCGGCCTGATAATAGGCGAAGGTTTCACTGGCGCCGCCAAAGTCCGTGAGCACCTGCCCGCCGGTGACGATGAACTTGAAGGTCGCATGCCCTTCCTTCTGCGCATGCACCAGCGACTGCTTGAGCCAGTCGCGCTGGCGGGCGCCGTATTGCGTCTTCAGCGGACCCGGGGCCGAGCG
This sequence comes from uncultured Oleiharenicola sp., assembly GCA_964652485.1. Classification (GTDB taxonomy): domain Bacteria; phylum Verrucomicrobiota; class Verrucomicrobiia; order Opitutales; family Opitutaceae; genus Lacunisphaera. Next base: position 5,862 of record CAZZDB010000109.1, on the reverse strand, counting down.
CTCGTCCAGCAGGTCGTCGTCGCGGTAGGAGCGGTCGTCCATGAGAATGAACTCGGCGTCACCCCAGGCGAACTTGGTGTAGACGCCAGGATTGTCCTCCTCGCCATAGGTGGGGTTGCCCCAGTAGGCCTTGAAGATGCGCAGTGTCTCGTCCTTGAACTCGAAACTCTTGTTCGAGTCGTTCGAGCCGTAGTCGTGGTCGTCCCAGGTCGCGTAGTGCGGCATGACGGCGAAGAGCTTCTTCAACTCTGGCAGCGCCCGGTCGCGCTGGGCGCGATACCACAGCCCGCTTTCGGAGCTGTAGTCGGGCTCGCGGAAATACCAGTTGTCACCGCCCCAGACCATGAAGTCGGCGCCGCTGTCGCCCATCAGCCGGAAAGTCTCCATCGTCTTGCCGTAGCCCGGGCCGGGTCGGTCGTAGGCGGGGTCATTGAAGTAGGCGCAGCTGCCGAAGATGAACTTGAAGTCGGGCGGCGGCGTGCGCCATTCCCAGAGCGTCGTGGTCTTGAAGGTGAGCGGGTAGGGGAAGCGCTGCGGCTCGCCGTCGATGCTGAGGGCATATTCGTACTGTGCACCCATCTCGAGCAGGCCGGGCCGGAAGTGTGAGATCTGCCCGCCGGCGGGCGTCGTGCGCAGGTCGGTCTTGGTGAGGGACTGCTTCGTGTCGGGCCTGCCTGCGAGCCAGTAATCGAGGGTCACCTTCCGGGCGTCCTTCGTCTCTACCCAGATGAACGCCTCGCGGTGGGCCTGGTTGCCGAGCATCGGACCCGCGACGATCGTGCCGGCCTGGACAGAGGACAGATGACAGAGGACAGAGAACAGAAGACAGACGACAGAACGGAGCGGCGGCTTCATGCCCGTAGCAAAGATCGCGGTCCGGTCCGTGGCAATCCATGATGCGGCATGCTTCATACCGATTTGTCATTGCGAGGAAACTCCGCTTTGCGGGGGCGACGAAGCAATCTACCTAGATCGCCACGGTGCGCTTCGCGCATCTCGCGATGACACGGCTGATTGTTGATCCTCGCACAATAGGTTGACCGGCAGACGTGTGAGGTAGGGCGGAGCGGCTCGCTCCACCGCGGCGGACCGGGCCGGTGCGCCCTACCTGTCAGCCTCTTCCGCGATACTCTAGAAGACACTTCTTCCACAGATGTCTGGTTGCCAGCGGGAAAAATCCAATTACCTGTTTCCCACTCGATGCGGCCCCTTCTCCCCCAGATTCGCCATGTTTCCGATTGGGCGGCCGCCTTCCGGCTGGCTTGGCTCATGGTCGCGGCGCTGCCGGCGGCCCCCGGATGGACGGACGAGACTGCGCTGAAATCCTTCGACCGGGATATCCAGCCCGTCTTGGAGCAGTATTGCTACGACTGTCACGGCATGGGGCGCAAGAAGGGCGGGGTGCAGCTCGACGGCTTCGCGAGCGATGCCGCCGTGCGCGACCATACGCTCTGGTTGCGGGTGCTGAAGAATGTCCGCGCCGGCATCATGCCGCCGGCCGACGAGCCGCGTGTGCCCGCCGCGGCGATGCAGACGCTCGCGGCGTGGATCAAGCGCGATGCATTCGGGCTCGATCCGCTCCACCCCGATCCGGGTCGCGTCACCGTCCGCCGCCTCAACCGCGTGGAGTATCGCAACACCATCCGCGAGCTGACGGGGGTGGACTATGACACGCAGTTGGAATTTCCCCCGGACGACACCGGCCAGGGCTTCGACAACCTTGCGGACGTGCTGACCATCTCCCCGATGCTGCTGGAGCGTTATCTCGACGCGGCCCAGACGATCATCGCCAAGGCCGTGCCCACCCAGCCGCTGATCGAGGCGGAACAACCTGTGCCGGGGCGCCTGTTCCGCACCGTACGCGCGGATTCGCCCGTCACGATCGACGGCACACCACCTCCCGGCGGGACCGCTGCGGCGCCCTATCAGCGTCCGCCCCCGAAGATCGAGGGCAACGGGCTGGTCCTTTCCTATTACACCCCCGCGACCGTGGCGGCGACCTGCAAGGTGGCGTACGATGGGCAATACCGGCTCGCAGTCAGCCTGCGGGCGATCGAGACCTATGTGGACGACCAGTTCGACCAGAACCGCTGTCGCGTGCTCTTCAAGGCTGACGGGGAGACGCTCTACAGCCAGGAATTTGTCCGCGAGGGCGACAAGGCCCTTGAGCTCTCCTTCGACCGGAAGTGGAAGCAGGGCGAGCACGAACTGGCCTTCGAGGTCCAGCCCATCGGCCCCGACCGCGAGCAGAAGCGCCAGTTGCGCCTGCGCGTCAATGCCGTGACCATCCACGGTCCGTCGGCGAAGGAACGCTGGGTGCAGCCGGCGGCCTACACGCGTTACTTCCCGAAGCCGGTGCCGAAACGGGCGGGCGCCCGCGAGGCTTATGCCGCGGAGTTGCTGGGTGGTTTCGCCACACGGGCCTTCCGGCGCCCGGTGGATGACGCGACCGTGCGGCGCCTCGTCGCGCTGGCCGGGCAAACCTCCGCCCAGCCCGGCAACACCTTCGAGTCCGGCGTCGCCCAGGCCATGGTGGCCGTGCTCGCTTCGCCGCGGTTCATCTTCCGCGAGGAGGGGACCCTGGCGCTGCAGCCCGGGCAGGTGAACCCGCTGCTCGACGAATACGCACTGGCGTCACGGTTGTCTTATTTTCTCTGGTCGTCGATGCCCGACGAGGAGCTGTTCCGCCTCGCCGCGGCCGGCCAGCTTCGCGCGCAGTTGCCGGCCCAGCTCGGCCGCATGCTGGCCGATCCCCGGGCGGGGGAGTTCGTACGCAACTTCACCGGCCAGTGGCTGGAGGCGCGCGACATCGCCAACGTGCAGATCGAGCCGCTGGCCATCCACCTCCGGGAGCACCCGGAGCCGGAGCTCGAGGCCGCCATGGCGCGTTTCCGCCAGATCAACGGCATTCGGCCGGAATTGCGCACCCCGGAACAAAAAACTGAACTGGAGAAAATCCGCGAGACCGTGGTCCCGGTCTTTCGGGCCCCGAAACCCCAGCTCACCTACTCGCTCCGTCGGGCCATGCAGCAGGAGACCGAGCTGGTGTTCGCCCACATCCTCAAGGAGGACCGCAGCCTGGTGGAGCTGATCGAGAGCGATTACACCTTCCTCAACGAGGACCTGGCCAGGCATTATGGCATCGCCGGTGTCACCGGTCCGGAGATGCGCAAGGTCATGCTGCCGCCCGACAGCCCCCGCGGCGGCGTGCTCACGCAGGGCACGATCCTCGCCGTGACGTCAAATCCCACCCGCACCTCCCCGGTGAAGCGCGGCGTTTTCATCCTCGACGCCATCCTCGGCACCCGTCCTCCCCCTCCTCCTCCGAACATACCGGCCCTGGAGGATGCCGCCAGCCCGGAGAAGCTGCGCCAGATGTCCCTGCGCGAGAATCTCGCGCTCCACGCCACGAACAAGATGTGCGCGTCCTGCCACAGCCGCATGGACCCGCTGGGCCTGGCGCTGGAGAACTTCAACGCGCTGGGCATGTGGCGGGACGCCGAGCTCAACCGGCCGATCGATCCGAGCGGCCAGCTGATCACCGGCGAGTCTTTCGCCAACATCCGCGAGCTGAAGCACATCCTCGCCACGGCGCACCGCCGCGATTTCTACTACTGTTTCAGCCAGAAGCTGCTCACCTACGCTCTCGGTCGCAGCCTCGAGTACTACGACACGGAGACGGTCGACCGGCTGGTGTCGCAGTTGGAGGAAGCCGGCGGACGCCCTTCTGCGCTCTTGCAAGGCATCGTGAATTCGGCTCCCTTCCAGCAACGCCGCGCACCCGAGCGGCCACCGGTCGCGGCTGCCGCCGGCCCCTCCCACGCCCAACCGACCCAATAGCGTCCCCCGCATGAAGTCCCCCGCCGAATCTCCGCTGGACCGCTCGTTCGCCGCCATGAACCGGCGCCACTTCCTGCGCGGCCTCGGGGCCTGCGTGGCGCTGCCGGCGTTCAGCTCGCTGATCCCCGCCCGCATGCTGGCCGCCACGGCCGACGCCGGGCTGGCGACCACCGCCACCGGCGCGCCGTTGCGCACCGCCTTTGTGTTCTTCCCCAATGGCGCCATTCCGAGCCGCTGGTGGCCGACGGGAGGGGAGACGGATTTCAGCCTCGCCGCCACCCTGCAGCCGCTCGAGTCGGTCCGCTCGCATGTGCAGGTGCTCGGCGGCCTCGCGCACGCCAACGCCAACGCCGGCAACGACGGCGGCGGGGACCACGCCCGTGGCAACAGCGTCTTCCTCACCGGCGTACGCATCAACAAGAGCGCGACCGACATCCGCGCCGGCATTTCGATCGACCAGGTGATTGCGCAGCACGTCGGCCATCTCACGCGCTTTCCCTCGCTGGAGCTGTGCTGCGATTCCACCCGCCGGTCCGCCGACTGCGACTCGGGCTATTCCTGCGCCTACCAATACAACATTTCCTGGCAGTCGCCGACGACGCCGATGACGCCCGAGTCGAACCCGCGCCTGGCGTTTGAGCGGCTGTTCGGCGCCGGCGATCACGGCGAGCGCGCCCGCAACGCCCGGCGCCGCATGATGGACCGGCGTTCCGTGCTGGATTTCGTGCTGGCCGACGCGCGCGACCTGCAGAGCCGCCTCTCCCGGCAGGACAAGGAAAAGCTGGATCAGTATCTCACGGGCATCCGCGGCGTGGAGAAACGCATCCAGCAGGCCGAACAGTTCGGACCCAACGTGGACCCCAACCAGGCGACGCCCGCGGGCATCCCGGTCCGGCACGCCGAGTACGTCGAGCTGATGTACGACATCATGCTGCTGGCCTTCAAGACCGACTCCACCCGCGTCGCCACGTTCGTGCTCGGCCACGACGGCGACAACCGCTCGTTCAGCGAAATCGGCATCACCGAGGGACACCACGACCTGTCGCATCACCAGAACAATCCCGAGCGCATCGAAAAGGTCGCCCAGATCGACCGGTGGTATGCGGACCAATTTTCTAAGTTTCTCGCCCGCCTGGATAGCACGCCCGACGTGGACGGGCACTCGCTGCTGCACAATTCGCGCATCATCTACGGCAGCGGCAACGCCGACGGCAACCGCCATACGCACGAGAACCTGCCGGTCCTCCTCGCGGGCGGGGGCGGCGGCAGCCTCCGGGGCGGCCGCTTCGTGCAGCACGGCGCGAAGCCGCTCTCGAACCTCTTCCTCCACCTGGCGGACACCGCCGGCGTGACGGGCCTCGGGCGCTTTGGCGACTCGACCGGCCGTCTGGCCGACGTCTAGCACCTGGCTTTGCCACTAGGCGTTCGCGAGCGTGTTCGTCGTGTTGAGGTGCTCGATGCCAGTGTATTTCAGCGACTGCTCGTCGGCGTGGTAGCTGGAGCGGACCAGCGGACCGCTCTCCACGGTGCCGAGGCCGGCCGCGAGGGCGAACTTCTTCCAGTGGGCGAATTCCTCCGGCGGCACCCAGCGGTCGATCTTCCAGTGTTGCGGGGTGGGCTGGAGATACTGGCCGAGCGTGAGGATGTCGGTCCGGTCGCTCGCGATGTCGCGCAGGCATTGTTCGACCTCCTCGGGACGCTCGCCGAGGCCGAGCATGATGCCGGTCTTGGTCGTGAAGCCGCGGCTCTTGGCGTGGCGCAGCACGCCGCGGCTGCGGTCGTAGCGGGCCTGCACGCGCACCGGCTTCTGCAGGCGCTCCACGGTCTCGACGTTGTGGTTGAAGATGTCGGGCTGGGCGTCGAGCACCATGTCGACCTGCTCAAGCTGGCCCTTGAAATCCGGCACGAGCACCTCGACGGCGCACTGCGGGTTCCGGTGTTTCGTCGCGCGGATGGTCGCGGCCCACACGCTGGCGCCGCCGTCCTTCAGGTCGTCGCGGGCGACGGAGGTGATGACGCAGT
>CAZZDB010000108.1:0-12985 GCA_964652485.1 uncultured Oleiharenicola sp. | reverse complement strand
ACAAGTTCGAGGCGGGCATCAAGCTGGTCGGCACCGAGGTGAAGTCCATCCGCGCGGGCAAGGCGCAGATCACCGACGCCTTTGCCCGGCTGGAGAAGGGTGGCGTCTGGCTTTACGGCGCCTACATCCAGGAATACATCCACGGCGGGCCCACGCAGCACGGGCCGCGTCGCGAGCGCCAGCTGCTCCTGCATGAAAGCGAAATCCGGAAGCTCAAGCAGGCGGTCGAGACCGGGGGCAAGTCGCTCGTCGCGCTCCGCATGTATTTCAAACAGGCGCTGGTGAAGGTCGAGATCGCCACCGCGACCGGTAAAAAGCAGTTCGACAAGCGTGCCGACCTCAAAAAGCGTGAGCAGCTGAAGGAGGTCCGCCAGGCCTTCAAACACCGCCCATGAAACGGAAACAACTCAACAGCGTCACCGTCCGCGTCCCGGGCAGCACCTCGAACTGCGGGGCGGGCTTCGACACACTCGGGCTGGCGCTCAGCATCTACAATGACGTCGCGCTGACGCGGGGCGACTGGCGCGGCGCGCAGGCCGTGGCGCAGAGCGACACCGCCGGCCTCGACATGGCGGACGAGGCGGCGCGACTCTTCTTTGTGCGCGCCGGCGTGGAAGAATTCGGCTTCGAGCTCAGCATCAACGGCGACGTGCCGATGTCACGCGGCCTCGGCTCCAGCGTGACCTTGCGCGCCGGCGTGGTAGCCGGGCTCAACGAGCTGGCCGGTGCGCGGTTGACCAAGGAGGATCTTTGCAGCCTCGTGACCCAGCTGGAAGGCCATCCCGACAACGCCACACCCGCGGTCATCGGCGGCTTTTGCGTGGCCCGGTCCGATCCGCACACGGGTGAACTGCTCGGTGTGTTGCGCAAGGCCATCGGCCGGGAACTCAGTTTCGTCGTCGTCTCCCCTGATCAGGAACTCGAGACCAAGAAAGCCCGCGGCATTCTGCCGAAGGAGATTCCCTATTTCGATGCGATCAAGAGCGTGAACAGCGCCGCCTATGTGGTGGCAGCTTTCGTGTCGGGCGAATACGACCGGCTGCACGACGCCGTGCGCGATTTTCTCCACGAGCCCTACCGTCTGCCGCTGATCCCGGGCGCCAAGTCGGCCATCGAGGCCGGCGTCGCGGCGGGCGCGTTGACCGGCTGGCTCAGCGGCAGCGGTTCGAGCGTGCTTTGCGTGGCGCGGCCGAAGGCCGCGGCCAAGGTCGGCCGGGCGATGGCTGCGGCGTTCGCCGCACACAAGGTCCCTGCCACCGTTCACCAGCTCCACGCCGACAACGACGGATTACATGTCGTGAAACGGCGAGCCTGAGATGATGACCTTCGGCGGGTGAGGGTCGGGCCAGTATTTGACGACCTCATTGGCCAGTGCGGCCCACTTGAAGGGTTTGCGGACGATCATCTTCAGCGAAGGCACCTCGGCCAGCTCGCGCTCGGTGAATTTCAAATGATAGGCCGTGATCATCACGACGGGGATGTTCGGATTGATCTTTTGCACCGCGGCGATGAATTCCAGGCCGGTCATCTCGGGCATCTGATAATCGGTGACAATCAGGCCGACGTTGAGGCCCGGCATCGCCCGCAGCGCGTCGGCCGGTTTCGTAAAGCCATGCACCGGGCAGGCCAAGTGCTCGCTCAACAACTGTTCCAGCAGATCGATGTAGGAAATCTCATCGTCGACGAGCACGACGATTTTCTCACTGGAGAGGGGCAGTATGTTTGACATGGCGTAGAGTGGCTGCGGCCCAAGACAGTGGTGCTTTTGTATGCTAATATTCCGGCGGGTAAAGCAGATAACCGCTTCTCCGGCCGGGTTGCCCGCTGCCGTTGACAGGGAAGGCGGCGGAAAGGCAGGCTGCGCAGCCATGATTCATGTCGTGCTTTTCGAGCCTCAGATTCCGCCCAACACCGGCAACATCGGCCGGATGTGTGCGGTGACGCGTACCCGGCTGCATCTCATTCACCCCCTGGGTTTCGCGGTCACCGACAAGAACCTCAAGCGCGCCGGCATGGACTACTGGCACTCGCTCGATGTCCATCATCATGCCGACTGGGCGGCTTTCAAGGCCAGTACGGCTGCGCCGCGGCGCCTGTGGTTGTTCACGACCCACGCGACCCAATCCTTCTGGTCCGTGCCCTACGCTGAGGAAGACGGGCTGCTTTTCGGCAACGAAGAGGCCGGTACGCCCGATTGGCTTCATGCGGAGATCGGCAGTAAACAGAGTGTGAAAATTCCGCACGCGAACGGCACGCTGCGTTCACTCAATCTTTCGACCGCTGCGGGCATCGCCACCTACGAGGCACTGCGGCAGGTCGGGATACAGGCATAGCAGCCTAGGAACCGGCCGGGCTTCGGTCCTACAACGTGACCCGCGGGATCGCGCTGATGAGTGCCTTGGTGTAAGGGTGCTGCGGGCGCTCCATGATGTCGAGCGCGTCGCCGAGTTCGACGATCTTGCCCTGATACATGACGGCAATGCGGTCGGAGATATGCTTCACCACGGACAGATCGTGGGCGATGAAGATCATCGTGAGGCCCATCGAGCGCACCAGGCCCGCCAGCAGGTTCAAAATCTGCGCCTGGATGGAGACGTCGAGGGCTGAGACCGGTTCGTCGGCGATGATGACCTTGGGTTCGAGCGCGAGCGCCCGGGCGATGGCGATGCGCTGCCGCTGGCCGCCCGAGAATTCGTGCGGATACTTCTGCATGAAGCGCGGGGCGAGTCCGACCTGCTCCATCAACGCGGCCACGCGCGCCGGCACCTCTTCCGCCGGCACCACGCCATGCACGAGCAACGGCTCGGCGAGGGTGGCGTAGACGGTCATGCGCGGGTTGAGCGAGGCGAACGGGTCTTGGAAGACCATCTGCAGGTCGCGGCGCGCAGTCTGGATTTCCGTCGCGGTGGCGGCGGTGAGATTGCGGCCGGCCAAGACTATCGTGCCGGCGGTGGCGGGCACCAGCTGCATGATCGTGCGGGCCAGCGTGGACTTGCCGCTGCCGGACTCCCCCACGAGCCCGAGCACCTCGCCGCGCCGGACATCGAAGCTGACGCCATCGACCGCCTTGACCGTGCCCGTCCGACTCCTGAACAGAAAACCGGATTCGACCGGGAAATGGGTTTCCACGTCCCGGACCTGAAGGGTGGTCTCGCCGACAGATCGCGGGGCCGAAACCGGCGGAAGCGCTCCGGCGCCCTCGGTCGGAAGATCGAAGCGTGCCAGCAGTTCCGTCTCGTTGAGCGGCTTCGACAGGTCCGGTGGCATTCCGGGAATGGTGAAGAGTTCGCGACCTTTGTCTTGGAGCGCGGGAATGCAGCGCTGGAGCGCCTTGGTGTAGGGGTGGCGAGGCGACTCGAACAGCGTGCGCGTGCCGGCGCTCTCCACGATGCGGCCGGCGTACATCACTAGGACGCGGTCGCACAGGCTGGAGACGACAGCGAGATCATGGGTGACGAAGATCATCGCCATGCCGAGGTCGCGCTGGAGTTGCCTGAGCAACGCCAGGATTTGGGCCTGCACGGTCACGTCGAGTGCGGTGGTCGGTTCGTCCGCGATCAGGATGTCGGGCCTCGTGATCAGGGCCATGGCGATCATCACGCGCTGGCGCATGCCGCCGGAGAACTCGTGCGGGTAACTGTGCAGCCGCTTGGCCGCGTCCGCGATGCCGACCGCCTCCAGCATGGCGAGCCCGCGGGCCAGGGCGTCGGGCTTGGATATCTTTTCGTGGATCAACAGCGGCTCGATGAGTTGCTCCGAGATCCGGAGGTAGGGGTTGAGCGACGTCATCGGATCCTGGAAGATCATCGCGATACGTTTGCCGCGGATCCGCCGCGCCACCGTCGGCGAACAATGCAGCAGGTCGATCCCCTCGAAGAGGGCCCGGCCGCTCTCGATCCGGCCCGGGGGCTGTGGCACGAGCCCCATGAGCGAGTAGCAAGTGACCGACTTCCCCGAGCCGGACTCGCCGACCAACCCAAGGGTCTCGCCCTTCTCCAGGGTGAAACTGACGCCGTCCACCGCGCGATAGACCCCGCTGCGGGTGTGAAAATAGGTGCGAAGGTCGGTGACTTCGAGCAATGGCATGGCGGCTGGGCTGAGGCTGCGCGCCCACGAATTCGTCGCAACGCCAAATTGGGACTAGCCGGCCGCGCGCGCGGGCAACTCCCGCCAGGAAACGATCGCGGACTCGGGTGCGATGGCGGTCATCGGGGCGGCGGGGTCGGGCGGCAGCACGAGTCGCACCGATGCCGTGGTAGGGGTCGGGGCATAAAGCGCTGGATCGACGCGGGCGAACAGGACAGCCAGCGGACAGCCCATTGCCGCCGCGCAGTGGGCCGGCCCCGTGTCCACGCTGATCATGCTGTGGGCAACTTCGAGCAGTGCCAGGAGGCGGGGGATGGGCAGATCGTCCGTGGCCACGAGGACGCCGTCGCAGGCGCTTTGCTGCCGGATGGACTCGGCGAGGTCCCGCTCCGCCGGCGAACCGCAGATCAAGATCCGGCTGGCAGGGAGGGATTCGCGCACGGCGCAGATCACCCGGGCCCAGTTGGATTCCGGCCAGTATTTGATGTTCGTGGTGCGTTGGCGCCGGCCTCGCCGCATCGTCTTTTTATTGCCCGGCTGGACTAGGATGAGCGGGGCGCCAACAAGGCCTCGGAGTTCCAGCCAATCCTGGCAGTCGCGGCGGTCGGCATCCGTGATCGTTGGCCTTGCGTCGGGTGCAAACGTGGCAGCAGCGGGGAAGGCGGAGGGGCCACCGAGTCCCGCTGGAGTTTGCCGGGCGAGCCGCAGGGCATGATCCAGGATGTTCTCGCCAGGCAGGCGCGGCAGATCGCGCATGGAACAGATCCATTCCGACTTGATGCCGCCGCGTTGGAGCAGCCAGTGGGATTTCTCGTCCGGCTCGAAGACATAGACCGGACCGGCCGGGCGCCGGCGCAACCAGTTCACCAGCTCCCATTGGCTGCGGTTGAACCAATACGGTGCCCGCCGGCTCGAGAGCAGCCGCACCGGGCCGCAGGCGGGCACACGTTCCATCAGTGGACTGGTCCAAAGACCTGAGGAGATGAGATCGCAGGGCCGGCCGAAGCGTCGTGCCAACGCCTTGAGCATGGGAACCAGCAGCAACATGTCGCCAAAGGCCCCGAAGCGAACCACGAGTGGAGTGAGTGAACCCGACATGGACATCAGCGGCGGGAAGTGAGATTAGAGAGCTGGTGATCAACGGCAGTCTGGACGTCCGCCACGGACAGGCGCAAGAGCGGACGCGGGCCACTCAGGTCATCGGGCCGGAGGACGGTGTGCGCGGTGTCCCACGGGTGCCAGCGCCAGGGCTCGAGCGGACCGAACAGCGCGACCACCGGGACGTGAAACGAGGCGGCGATGTGCAGCAGCCCGGTGTCGATGCCGATGGCAAGATCCATCCGTTTGAAGAGGGAGTTTGATTCACGAATCGAAAGTTGCCGGCTCCAGTCGGTCCAGTCGCGCGCCAGCGGAGCGGGGAGGGCCCGGCGGATCTCGTCGTAGTAGGCGGCGTAACCTGGTGAGTCGCAAAGGTGGACCTCGCAACCGCGTTCATTGACCAGCCAGGCGATCAGCTCGGCGAACCGCTCGGGAGCCCAGTCCTTGGTCGGGACGATGGACTTGGCGCAGACAAAGACGCGCGGGCGACGTCCGGCTGGCAGGGCGGCGGCGACGCGTTCATCGGCGGCTGGATCGGTCCAGTTTTCATTGTGCGTGCCGCTGACGGGAATGCCGTCAGCACGGAGAACATCGAGGAAGCACTCGACCTCGTGTTTGTCCGCGTAGGGTGTGCTGCGCTGGAGCAACCAGCCGCGGCCTTCGGTCGCGAAGCCGACGCGATGAGGAATACCCGCGAGCAGTGGAAGAATGGCGCTGGAGAAGGAGCGGCGGAGGATATAGCAGCGGTCGTAGTTTCGGGCGCGAAGAAACGAGGTCACACCGAAGAGGCTCGTGGGAATCTTCGCCAAGCGTTTTCTTTCGCCCCGGAGACGCGGGGCGTAGAAGAGCAACTCGTCCTTGTAGGGGCAGTGGGCGAGGGTGTCGCCCGAGACGGGCTCGGCGAGCACATCGATCTTGGCCGCGGGAAAAGCGTGGCGGAGATTCCGCAGGAAAGGGATGGCCAGCACCGTGTCACCAATGAAACGGTAGCGGATCACGAGAAGGCGCAGCGGGCGCGGGTCGGGATAGGCCATGGGTCAGTAGACCTCCGGGTAGCCCGGCCCACGCGCCTTGAAACGCCGGTGCACCCAGAAATATTGTTCGGGGGCGAGACGGACGTGTTCCTCGATGAGGCGGTTGATGCGGATGGCATCGGCCGCGGCATCGGACGTGGGGAAACCTTCCAAAGCCGGCAAAAGCGTGAGGGTGTACGAATGGTCGGCCTCGCGCTTCGCGAAGTAGGGCACGACGGCGGCCCCGGTCATCTCCGCGATCTTGCCGGTGGCGGTGTTGGTGATGGCGGGGACGCCGAAGAAGGAGAGGATTTCGGAGGACTTGGTGCGTTTGCCCTGGTCGGGCGCATACCAGACGGGGTGGTTGCCGCGGAGAGCCCGGACGAGCCCCCGCAGGTCGTCAAAGTGGACGGCCACCGACATATGCCGCTCGCGTTGGCCGCGCATCAGGTGGGCGACCACGGGATTGTTCGGGTCGCGGTAAAGACAGCCAACGGGAATGCTTTCCGCCATGAAACGGCCGCAGATTTCGAGGGTAGTGAAATGGGCCGTGAGCAGAAGCGCGCCGCGGCCGCGGGCGAGGGCCCGGTGCAGGTGTTCGAGGCCGACGATGCGGTGCGCCGGCAGGCCGCCCGCCTTCGCCCACCAACCGGCGCAGACTTCGAAAAGGCCGAGAGCCAGCGCATCGTAGTGGGCGCGGGCGAGGGCCCGGATTTCCTTGGCAGATTTTTCGGGAAAACAGAGCCGCAGGTTGGTCAAGGCCACACGGCGGCGGATGGGAATGACGTGAAAGGCCAGCCAGCCGAGTGCGCGAGCAATGAGCCGCTTTTCCGCCCAAGGCAGTTTGTCCACCAGCCAGAACATCCCAAGGCCGGCCCAAGCCGGCCAGTATTGCGGCAGCCAAAGGCGGGTTTGCTCGCTGGCGCGGCTCATGCGCGGCCGGGCTTCGGCGCGGGGCGGTAAAGCTGGGGGTTCAGCGCCGGGTCGTTATACATCTTGAACTGATAGTAGACCGAAAAGGTGCGACGCTGCGCCGCGACATCGGCGAAGAGATCGGCCAGACATCCGGTGAGGTCGGCGCGCTGGCGGCGGATGCGCGCCAGCTTTTCGGTACACTTTTCCCGGTGGGCGGCGGAAGCGTCGGGGCGCACTGTCTCCTCGTGCATGTGGAATTCCTTCAGAGCCAGAATGGACAGGCGGTCGATCATCATGCCGGGGGTCTCGGAATTGCGCGGACAGCCCGACTCGGGCGGCAGGAGCGCGGCAACGACGGCCTTGTCCATTTCCTCGGCGAAATTGTTCCGCTCCTGGTTGAAACGGTCAATGTGGCGCTTGGCCTGGTAGATGGCCTCGGCGCCGAGATCGTCGCGCCGGGCGATGTCCTCCTCATGCCAGAGGGCGAAGTTGCGCAGGTGGTTCTCCTCGAGCAGCCGGACAAAACCCTCGCCGGCGGCGGCGGGCGGGACCTGGTGCCAGCGGGCGGTGAGTTCGGCCTGGCGGGCGGCGATTTCCTGGGCGTCGAATTTCATGGGGGGCTGGGGAATGGAGTTGAAGAAAAGCGGGCCGGACACAAGCCTGAGCATTCTTTGATGCAAAGCCTCCTTGTGATCAAACCCTCCTCACTGGGCGACATCGTGCATGCGTTGCAGGTCGTGCAGACCCTCGCGCGGGAGCGGCCGGACTGCCGGATCAGCTGGGTGGTACGGGAACGCTTTGCGGGACTCGTGCAGGCAGCGCCGTTCGTGCACGAGGTAATCATCTTCCGCCGGCGGGATGGCTGGCGGGCATTTGTGCGGCTGTTGCGCCAGCTGAGACAGCGGCGGTTCGACGCCGTGTGGGATATGCAGGGCCTGCTGCGCTCCGGCTTGATGACCGCCGCCGCCCGTGCACCCCAAAAATGGGCCCGCCACGATGCGCGCGAGGGAGCCGGCCTTTTCTGCAACCGGCGGGTCGAGCTGCCTGCAAGCGCGGGGCCACACCATGCGCTGGACATTCTTCAGCAATTCCTGCGTGCCGACGGCGTGAAGCCCCGGCTGGAATTTCCCCTGCAACTGAAGCCGGGGCCGGCCTTCCGGTGGCGGGAGTTCTTCACCGGGGATGCCCGCAACAATTTCGTCGTCTTCACCGACAGCCGGGGAGCGGAGAAGCAATGGCCGCACTTCAATGCGCTGACCTCGCTGATCTTTCGGGAGATCCAGGACAGCCGGGTTGCCTGGTGTGCCGGCCGTGCCGCCAAACCCGAGATCGCGGTGCCGGCCGAGCGTTTCCTGAATCTGACAGGATGTCCGATGGACGAGATGCTCGCCTTGGTGCGGCAGCCGGCAATATTCATCGGCAATGATAGCGGACCGATGCACCTGTCGGCGGCCTCCGGCAATCGCGTGGTGGCCATCTTCGGGCCGACGTCCCCCCGCCGCTTCGGGCCGTATCCGCCAGAAGCCCCAAGGCACCGGGCGGTCGAGGCGCCCGGCGGCCGGCTGGACCGGTTGACGGCGTCCGAGGTGTTCACGGCCATGCAGGAACTGCGCTTGAGGGCGGTCTGACGCCCGCTGCAAAACCCGCGTAAATCCGCCGAAAAACGGCGGCCGGGCACAGGTTCACATTTGCATTTCAAGGAGTCCGGCCAATGTTGGGAACGCCGCGCCGACCACGCGGTCGAAAGCGAACTCCCATGCCCGAGATGCTCATCATCAAGCCTTCCGCGCTCCGCGACATTGTGCACGGATTGCAGGTGGCCACATCCATCAAGGCCCAGCGCCCGGAATGGCGCATCTCGTGGATCGTGCGCGACATTTTCTCGCCGCTCGTGCGCTCGTGCGGGGCGGTGGATCAGGTTTATGTGTTCCAGCGGGACGAGGGTGCGCGCGGATTCCTGCGTTTGATGCGCGAGGTAAGGCGGAAGAATTTCGACCTGGTGCTCGATTTGCAGGGTCTGCTCCGCACCGGGCTCATGACGAAGTGGAGCCGGGGCAAACGCAAGGCCGGCCGCGCCGACGCCCGCGAAGGCGCCGGACTTTTCTACCAGGAAAAGGTGCCGTTGCCTCCAGGGGGAAGCCAGAGCCACGTGCTCGATGTCCTCCTGCAGTTCTGCACGCTCGTCGGCGCCGAACCGCGGCTGACGGGGCAGCTGCGCTTTCGCGACATGGAGCGGCTCAACCTGAGTTTCATGGAAGCGCGCAAGGGGGTCAGGCCGGTACTGGTTTTCCCGGACAGCGGCCAGAGCAACAAGAAGTGGAACGGGTTCGCGCAGCTCACGGCCCAACTCATCCGCGAAGGCGGCCGCAAGGTAGTTTGGGCAGGCAACAACTATCTGCCGTGCAAGGAGTCGTTCCCCGAGGGGACCTTTCTCAACCTCACGGGCAACACCAGCCTGACCTCGCTGCCGGCCCTGCTGGCGAAGGCGGATTGGGTGATCTCGAACGACAGCGGACCGATGCACCTGTCGGCGGCGATGGGGCTGAAGACCATTGGGATTTTCGGGCCGACCGACCCTCGCCAATATGGGCCCTACCCTTTGAAGAGTCCCAAAAACTACGCCATCCAGGCGCCGGTTGGCGACCTGCGGCTGCTGTCGGCCAAGGAGGTTTTCTTTCTCTTCAAGCGCATCGAGGCGTCTTTGGAGCGCGCGATGGCCCGGAACGCCGCGGTGCCGGTTTGACCACACCGGTCAGGTTGGCACCGCCGGAGCCATCTTCACCGACAAATTTAGCCTGTTCAACGGGGGCGATACGCTTTGAATGGCTCCCCATGCTCGATCCCAAACTCATCCGTGAATCGCCCGGCTTGGTCCGCGCGGCCATTGCCAAGAAGCACCTGACGGTCGATCTCGACGTGGTGCTCGCCCTCGACACGGCCTGGCGTTCGACTCTAACCGACGTAGAAGGACTGCGCTCCAAGCAGAAGGCGGCCAACAATGAGATGGCGGCAATGAAGAAGGGTTCGCCGGAGTTCCTGGCCAAGGTGCAGGAAATGAAGGCGGTTTCGACTGAGATCAAAGCCCGGGAGGAGGAGCTCAAGCAAACCGAGGAGAAATGGCACGCCGCCATGCTCACGCTGCCCAACCTGCCGCACGCGACCGTCCCCGGCGGTCGCACGCCCGAGGAAAATAGGGTGCACGCGACCAACGGCACACCCGATTCAGCCTCGGTGCATGCGCTGCCGCACTGGGAGATCCCCGGTTTCGCCAATCTGGTCGACTTTGCGCGCGGCGCAAAGGTGACCGGCGCCGGGTTCCCCTTCCTCATCGGCGACGGCGCGAAACTGTCGCGGGCGCTGCTCCAGTTCTTTTTGGACGAGGACGTGAAGGCCGGTTATACGGAGGTCAGCCCACCCATCTTCGTCAACGCCGCCAGTGCCACGGCGACCGGCCAGCTGCCCGACAAGGAAGGGCAGATGTATGAGACGATGCCTGACAAACTCTACGCCGTGCCGACGGCGGAGGTGCCGCTGACCAATTTCTTCCGTGACGAGATCCTCGACGAGGACGCGCTGCCGGTCTGCCGGTGCGCCTACACGCCGTGTTTCCGCCGGGAAGCTGGCAGCTATGGCAAGGATGTGCGCGGCCTCAACCGCGTGCACCAGTTTGACAAGGTCGAGCTGCTCAAGTGGGTTCACCCGTCGTCGAGTTATGACGAGTTGGAGAAACTTCGTGCCGATGCCGAACGGCTGCTGCAGAAACTCGAACTGCCCTATCGCGTGCTGCTGATGTGCGGCGGCGACCTCGGATTTTCGCAGTCGAAGAAATACGATCTGGAAGTCTGGGCCGCCGGCCAGAAGCGGTGGCTAGAGGTGTCGAGCTGCTCGAATTTCGAAGCCTTCCAGGCCCGGCGGGCGCAGATCCGTTTTCGTTCCAAGACGACGGGCAAGCCCGAACTCGTGCACACCCTCAACGGCTCCGGTCTGGCGGTGCCGCGGGTTCTGGCGGCGCTGCTGGAGAACAACCGCCAAGCGGACGGCCGCGTGAGGCTTCCGGCGTCGCTCGTGCCGTATTTCGGCAAAGAGTTTCTCAGTTTCAAGTGAACTGGAAGGCACAGGCGGGCCGGCTGGGGGAGGTTCTGACCCCCGCCATGCTCCATCCCGCCGTGCAGGCCTGGACGGCGCGACGTAGAACCGGAGTCTGGGGCGTGGCTTTCTCCGGTGGCGCCGACTCCCTCGCCCTGCTGCTGTTGCTGTGGGCGCACTGGCCGGAGCGACGGGAAAAGCTCGTGGCTTTGCATTTCAACCACCGCTTGCGCGGGCGGCAGTCTGTGGCCGATGAGAGATTCTGCCAGAGCGTGTGCCATGCGTTGGGCGTGCGCCTGAGGGTGGGGCGGTGGCCCGGCCGGCACAAAGGTGCGAGCGAGGCGGAGGCGCGGGCGGTGAGACATGGGTTCTTTGCCGGGGAAATGAAGCGGTTGCGGTGCCGTGCGCTCTGGTTCGCGCACCAACAGGACGATATTGCCGAAAGCATGCTGATGCGGTTGGCGCGGGGCAGCGGCACGGGCGGGCTCGCCGCACCCCGGCCGGTGCACGCGACGGAGGGCGGACGGGTCCATTTGCGCCCGCTGCTGACACTGAAGAAAGCCGAGCTGGTGGCAGCGCTGCGGCGGGGCGGTGCACGTTGGCGGGAGGACACGTCGAACATGCGCGGAGATCACTTCCGCAACCGGATTCGCCATACCGTGCTCCCCGGCTGGATCAAGGCGGCGGGGCGGGACGCCTTGGCGGGTGCGGCCTTGTCGAGGGAACGATTGGAGGAGGACGATCTGGCTCTGGAGGCGTGGGTTGATGCTTTTGTGCCCCTCGAGCGCGACGGAAACATGGATCTGCGAGCCCTGGCCGGTATGCCGCGAGCTATCACGCGTAGGGCGCTGCACCGGTGGCTGCTGGCCCAAAGGGGGCCGACGGATCTGTCGCGCCAGGGGTTCGAAATCCTACTCGCGGCGGTCGAGAGCGGCCGTCCCACCCGGTTCAGCTTGGGACGCAAAGGTTTCGCGGTGATCAGGCACGGCAAAGTGGGCTTTCAGGGAAATTAGGCTTGTTCCGAACAGGGCGCTATTTTCGACCGCCCGGGCGTTTGACTTATCGGGAGGGAACCTACAGCTTGCCTCACTACTCTAACTTAACTCCCTCATGTCCGACAACGACGACAACAAAAAGCGCCGCCCACTCAAGAGCATCCCGCCCGAAGGATTCCCGATCAAGATGATCCTTTTCTGGGTGGTGGGCATCGGGGTGCTTGTTGCTTTGCTTTACCTCAATCCCGGCCGGACACAGGAACCGACCAGGCTGAAGATTCAGCAGGTCGTGGAGTTGGCCGAACAAGGACAGGTAACTGATGGCACGATCCGCCCGGATGCGACCGGTGGTCGCGACTGGTCTGAGGTGACCGGCAGCATCAGCCCCGGTACGCCCAAGAACGAGGGAACTGCGCCCAAGCCGTTCATCGCTTCCGGCCGTCTGACCGACGCCAGCCTCGAACGCCTGCAAAAGACCCAGGCTTTCACGGAAAAGCCGGCGACGACCGTCCTGACGAACCTGATGATCAACATCCTGCCGTTCGTCATCGTCATCGGTCTGCTATATTTCCTTTTCGTACGTCAGTTGCGGCAAGCCGGCAAGGGTGCGCTCAGCTTCGGCAAGAGCCGGGCCAAGATGCTAACGCGGGAGAAGGATCGTATCAACTTCACCGACGTGGCCGGCTGTGACGAGGCGAAGGAAGAGGTCAGCGAAGTGGTCGATTTCCTCAAGGATCCGAAGAAATTCCAGAAGATCGGCGGCCGCATTCCCAAGGGCATCCTGATGGTCGG
>CAZZDB010000107.1:0-13105 GCA_964652485.1 uncultured Oleiharenicola sp. | reverse complement strand
CCATCATTTCGCTCAACGGCATCGTCTTTTCCAAGTCCATCCGCGTCGCCGGCGATGAGATCGACCTCGCCATCATCAACTATATGAAGCGCGCCTACAACCTGCTCATCGGCGAGCGCACGGCGGAAGAGATCAAGTTCACCATCGGCTCCGCCTATCCGCTCGACACCGAGCTGGCCATGGAGGTCAAGGGCCGCGATTCCGTCGCCGGCCTGCCCAAGACCATCCACATTACCTCGCAGGAGATTCGCGAGGCCATGGGCGACACGGTCGGCGCCATCGTCGAGGCCGTTCGCTCCACGCTGGAGCGCTGCCCGCCCGAACTCTCCGCCGACCTCGTCGACCGCGGATTTGTCATGGCCGGCGGCGGTTCGCTCATCCGCGGTATCGACAAGCTCCTCTCCGAAAAGACCGGTCTGGCCGTCACCGTGGCCGACGACCCCCTCTCCGCCGTGGCCAACGGCACCGGCGTCTTCATCAACAACATCGAAGACTACCGCCGGATTGCCGCGGATCTTTGAGCGGAAGCCGGGCCGCGCCCCATGCCCGGTTGAACCGCCGCCCTCGCCGTGCTGCCGCAACGTTTCGACCAGGCCCGTCCCTTTCTCACGCTGGGCATCATTCTGCTCGGCTGGGCCTTCCTGCCGCTCGTGGTGAAGACCTTCACCCGCGCGTCCTTCTTTGAAATGCAGGCGCCGCTCGTGGTGGCCGATTCCCTCGTGCAGGACCTGCAGGACTATTTCTCGAACCAGCTGCACTCGAAGGAGGAGCTGCGCGAAGCCGGCCGGCAGGTCGCGGGCCTGATCCGCTACAATGAATTCGGCGTGCAACAGAATCAGGAACTGCAGGCGGACATCCTGCGGCTCGAGAACCTCCTCAACCTTCCGCCGATGCCCGCGTTCCGCTTCGAGGCGGCGCGCGTCGCCCGGCGGGATTTCTCTGGCTGGTGGCAGCGCATGATCATCCGCAAGGGCAGCAACTACGGCATCACCGTCGGCGCACCCGTGGTCTATTCCGGCGGCGTGGTCGGCCGCGTGACCGAGGTCCATCGCTATACCTCCGTCGTTGATCTCGTCACGAGCCCAACCTTCCGGCTCGCGGCCAGTGTCGTCGGTGACGCCCGGCCCATCAGCTATCAGGGCGGCCTGAACGATCCGTTCCGGTCCCCGCGCGGCACGGTCGAGTTCGTGCCCCTCGATGTCTACGCCGCCACTGGCGCTACGAAGCGCCTCGTAACCTCGGGCCTCGGCGGGGTCTTTCCCGCCGGCCTGACCGTCGGCGAAATCACCAGCCTCGAGTCCGGCCCGGACGGCCTGTTCAAGGTTGGTGAGGTGCAGCTCGACGAGCGCCTCGGCTCGCTGGCCGAGGTCACCGTCCTTGTGCCGCTCAATCCCGGGGAGTTCTGATCGTCGTGAAACCAAACCCCTCAATGCGAGACGTCCCGCCCGGCGGGACGACGAAGCAATCCAGCTGGATCGCCATGGCCCGCTTCGCGGCCCTCGCGATGACAAGGCAGGGGAATTGACCATGCACCGCTACGATCCGCGCTGGCTCATCGTCACCGCCGCCAACCTCCTGCTCTGGTGGCTGCTCGGCCTGGCCAACGACCGGCTCGCGGGCTCTGCCGTGCATCTCTATCTCGGCGGGCTCTTCATCACCTACGCCGCGCTGCGGCTCGACCGGAAGCACGGCCTCATCGCCACGATTCTGACGGGGTTGCTGCTTGATGCCGCCGAGCCCGTGCCGTTCGGCACGAGCGTGGTGCTGTTTGGGCTCATCCACGCCACGCTGCTGTACGGCCGGCAACAGTTTCCGCGCGAGGGTGCCGTCTTCGGCCTCGTGATCGCGCTCCTCGCCAACCTCTTCCTGTTCATCGCCCTGTCCTTCCTGCTGGTCGGCGCCAATCCGCGGCCGGCCACGGCCTGGTTGCGGGTCTTTGTCGATCTGCTCGCCTCGCAGGTCTTCATCCTGCTCATCGGTCCGTGGTTCCTCGCCCTGCAGGATCGGGCCATGGAGCTGGTGCAGATCCACCCGGAGACCGGCCGGCACATCGTGCTTTGAACGGCCTGCTGCCTCCTTGTCGCCGTGAAGAGACTCATCGAGACCCGCACCGCCAGCAATCCCCGCCTGCTGTTCTTTCAGGCCTTGCTCGTCGGCTTTGTCGTGCTGCTGGTCGGCGGACTGGCCTACCGGCAACTGTTCAAGACCCAGCTCTACAGCGAACGCGAGCGCCTGCAGAGCCTCCGCCGGGTCGTGGTGCCCGGCCCGCGCGGCAACATTTATGATCGCGAGGGCCGCGTGCTCGTCGGCAACCGCCCGCGCTTCTCGGTCGTGCTCGATCTGGGTGAACTCCGCGGGGAGTTCCGCGAGGAGTACAGGAAGATCAAGGGCAACTACAGCACGCTTTCCGCCGAGGAGCGGCCCAACCCGGAACAGCTCGAGCGCATTGCCCGGGCCAGCGTGGCGCAGCGTTACCTCGACCAGATCAACTTCATCCTCAATCGCAGCGAAACCGTCCGCACCACCGAGCTCAGCCGGCACATCAACCAGACGCTGTTGCTGCCCTACGTTCTGCTCGACGACCTGTCTCCCGAGGAATACGCCCGCCTGATCGAACGGCTCCCGGTGGACTCTCCCCTGCAGGTCTACACGTCGAGCACGCGCTATTATCCCTACAACAGCGCCGCCGCGCACACCCTCGGCTACACCGGCACCGACGCCGATCCCGACGTGGAGGACTTGGAGGGCGCCGGGCTGCACACCTTCAAGATGAAGAGTTCGATCGGCCGCACGGGTCTGGAGAAACTCTACGACGAGGAATTGCAGGGCGAGACCGGCGGGGCCATCTTTCTGGTCGATCCCGCGGGCTACAAGGTCAAGTCCTCCGACCAGCCGCACCGCCTCCCGGTGCAAGGCCACAATATCGTCACGAGCATCGACATCGATCTGCAGCAGGCGGCGGAAAGCGCCATGGAAAACGGCGAAGGCAAGGACCGCGCCGGCGCGGCCGTGGTGATGGATGTCCACACTGGGGAGGTGCTCGTGCTCGCCAGCAAGCCCGACTACAATCTCAACGCCTTTGTTCCCCGGCTCTCCACCGAAACCGCCCTGAAAATCGAGAGCGACGGGGCCTGGCTCAACCAGGCCATCAGCGGCGCCTACCCGCCCGGATCCACCTTCAAGCTTGTCACGACCATCGCCGGGTTGCGCAGCGGCGCGCTCGTTCCCGACCAGATCATCGCCAACTGCACCGGTCGCGTGATGGTCGGCAACCGGATGTTTACCTGTGACAACGGGCTGGGCCATCACGGGGAACAGGATCTCGCCCACGCCATCGGCGACAGCTGCGACGTCTACTTCTACGAGGCCGGACGCTTGATCGGCCCCGACCTCATCGCCGCGGAAGCCCGCCGCTTTCACCTCGACCAACGCGCCGGCATCGAACTCCCGGGCGAGACCACGCGCATGCTCATCCCCGACCCCGCGTGGAAGGAACGCACCATGAAGGAGCGCTGGTACCCCGGCGACACGGCCAACATGGCCATCGGCCAGGGCTTCACCGTCGTGACACCGCTGCAGATGGCCTGCTTCGCCGCGTCGGTGGCCCGCAACGAAACCACCACAAAACCAACGATTCTGCACGATCCTCACGCACGGGTCCAGCACACCGAGCCGATCGGGCTGACTCCGGCCCAACGCTCCACGTTGCTCGAGGGCATGGAGGGTTGCACCGTTTACGGCACCGCAAAGATCCTGAGCAAATCCGCCTTTCAGATTCCCGGGGTGCGCATTGCCGGCAAGACGGGCACCGCCCAGAAGCGGGTCCGCCAGGGCGAGACCGTTGGCACAATCAACTGCGCCTGGTTCATCTGTTTCGCCCCGCTGGAAAACCCCGAGATCGCCATGGCCGTCATGATTGAGGGCGACGAAATCGGTGAAAGCCTCGCCGGCGGAATCTACGCCGCCTCGGTGGCGGACAACGTCCTGAAGAAATATTTCGAGAAGAAGTCCCAGCCCGCAGTCAAGCCGGTCAATTTCAAGGTGCAGTGACGGCGGGCTTGCCGCGCCGGGCCCGCCGCGCCCGCTTGAACACGCCGCGCGGCTCCGGCCAGGTCTCCCGCCGGCCGTAGCGCAGGCGCCGCAGGTCCGCCACCACCTCGTCCGCCTCCGGTATCGTGCGCAGCCGTGCCAGCAGGCGGCCCGCGGTCCGGCGCACCGGGTCGAACGCCTCGGGCTGGCGCCATGCCTGCCAGCGCATCACAGCCCATTGGCCGAGCCGTGCCAGCCCCCAGACCGCAGCGCCAAGCGCCAGCACCAGCGCCGTGGACTTGCCCACGCGGACCGCGTTCCACGGCCGGAGCAGCCATCCCTTGAGGCGCTTGGAGACGTCCTCCAGACGGCTCCGCAGGATCGCACCGGAGTCCAGCGTGAATGTCTTCACCTGGTCGATCATCTGGACCTGGGTGCGCGAATCGAAACTGACGATGCGCCGGTACCAAAGCACCCGCAGGCTGTCGAATCGCGCTGACCAGCTGCTGTCCTGCGTCTGCGCTACGCCCTGCGTCGGACCGGTGCGGCTGAACGCGACCGCCCCCGGGGTCGGGTCCGTGCGCAGCCACGCGGCCTTCCCGTCGTAGATTTCCGCCCACGCATGAGCGTCGGAATTCCTTACCATGAAGTAATTCTCGAAGCCGTTGAGCACGCCGCCGTGGAAGCCGGCGATCACCCGCGCGGGGTATCCGGCCGATCGCGCCAGCACCGCAATCCCAGCGGCGAAGTATTCGCAGAAGCCGGGTTCGTTCGAGTCCAGCCAGCGCACGATGTCGTCCTTGCCCTCGCCGCGCGGCAGTTTCACCGCCAGGGCGTAGGCGTGGCGGTTTTGCAGCCACGCTGTGGCGCGGCGGGCAAACTCCTCCGCCGGCAGCTCCGCCCCGCCCGTGATCTCGCGGACGATGCGTGCCAGCACTGTCGTGTTCGCTGGTCCCTCCGGCCCGCGCAGGGTGAGCATAGGATCGTAGACGAACTGCGCCCCGCGCCGCGCGGGCCGGTCCCGCGCCGCGTTGAGCAGCTGCGGAAACCGGGCGTCGGACAGCACGGGCGCCATCTCGACATTGTCGAGTTGAAAGGCCGTCATCGTCAGGGCTTCGCTGCGCAGGGCGACCAGGCGGTGGCTGGCGCTGCTTTGCACCGGCACTGGCTCCCGCAGGCGCAGGCTGCCGAAGCTGCCCGGCAGCGGCAGGAACCGGCTGACCCCCGGCTCGACATAGAAGGTCCACACCCCGCCCACCTGGTTGGCCACCCGGCTGAGCAACCGGCCGCGCACCACCTGGGTCACCCGCTGGCCGCGGAGCATCTCACCCTTGAGGCCTTGGGAAACCTTGAAACCTTCCGGCGTGTATTCGTCCAGCACCACCAGCCGCCAGTAGGGCGACTCGCGCACCCCGCTGGAATCGGTCAGGTCGACGCGCATCGCGACGCTCTCGTCGCGGATGAGCTCGCTCACGTCGCCGAATTTCACCGACTCGGTGAACCCGGTGCGGCTCTTCCGCGTGATGTAGCGGTCGAGGAAGAACCCGCTCGCCACCTCAAAGCGTGGGATGACGACGAACAGCACGGCCGAGAAAACCACTACCACGGTGAAGAGCCCGGTCGCGAACGCCAGCAGGCGCCAGTCCGCCACCTGCCGGATGCGCCGGAGGAAGGATCGCCACTCGCCGCGCGCCCACGGCGGGCACTGGCTCATTTCCCGATAGGTCAGGGCCGTGTGTGTGTTCTCCGTCAGGTCGATCAGCGTCACCACGAACAAAAACCCGAGCGCGCACGCCGTGAACAGCAGGAGGAGGAACGCGAAGCCCAGCGACACGGTCAGCACGCCCGCGACCACGATCAGGAAAAGCCCGAGCACGATGAGTTGCAGGTCCTCGCGCTTTCGGCGGTAGGCGATGGCCCGGTAGAGGACCAGCAGGATGCCCAGCCGGATCAGCACGGGCAGCGTTTCCGGATTGAAATAGAAATCCGCGGCCACGGCCGCGATGATGACCGGCACTGCGAGCCGCCAGACGAGGGGCGGCAGCCGGGACGGCAGTTGCGGCCAGACCATGACTGCAGCGATGAGCGCGCTCGTGACCCCAACCAGTCCCAGCGCCTCGATGTCCAGGAAGAACACCGTCCACACGGAGACCAGCGCCAGCGCGCCGCCGAGCAGCCACTTCAGCCGGCGCAACTCGTCGAGATTAAGCTGAGGCTGTCTGGTATCCATCGACATGGGCGGCTACGCCGCGCGCGCCGTCGGGCGCGAAGGTGATGATGTTCTTCTGCACTCCCTGCTCGTTGCCGGCGGCCACCGCCGCTTCCCCCGGCTGCAGCCGGGCCAACTCGTCTAGGAAGGCCTCGACGTCGCGCAGCCGGCGCGTGGCGAGCAACGACCCGCCGTTGACGCAGACGCCATGCAGCCGGCCGGCGGCAAACAGATCCTCCGCCATCGTCCCGGCGAAGCTGCACAACAGCTCGAACTGCTCCGGGCGCGACCAGACGGCGGCGGGTGTGTCCAACCGCAGCACGTAGCCGTCGTGACTCTCGGCGGCGAACTGGCGGATCATCAGCTGGCCGAGGCGCGCGCTCGCCTTCCAGTGGATGAGGCGGTGCGAGTCGCCCTGCTCGTATTTGCGCAGGGCCAGCAGGTCGTCGCCGGTGCCGGCCCGCGCCGTGCGCTGCCCCTGCGAACCGGAGTGGGCCGCCGCGGCGCCAGCCCAGCGATATTCGACCTGCGCCGGCCAGACCAGCACGTTGCGCCGGAGCGCCACGCCGATGCTTTTTTTCAGGAAACCGAAGGGGAAAAGCGAGCCGACGGCGCTGAGCTCCACGATGGCCTCACCGCGGCGCGTGGGCTTGACCACCCAGTCGAGGGCCGCCTCCCCGCCCGACTCCAGCCGCTCGCGCATGAACACCGTCCCGCGGGTTACGAGCGCGTCGATGGCGGCGAGGATCTCGCGCACCTTCATCTCCTTCTCCGGCTTGTCCAGGGCGGGCGCCAGCCGGGGCTGCGTCATCAGCTCGAACCACAGTCCGTAGGTCGGCAGCCATTTCTTCCGGTTCTGCACCTCGACGGCGACGAGCGTCTCATGCCCCGCCCGCCATGGCCCTTGGGGTCGCAGGCGCCAGCAGACGCCGGCGAAGTTGAACCACGACATCAGACCGCTGAGCAGCAGGCAGGCGAGCAGCAGCGACAGGGTGATGAACAGGATGTTGCTCGCCGTGTTGTAGGCCGCCGTACCGATGCCCATCGCCAGCACCATCAGAAACAGGCCGGGGATCGTTGGCGCGATCCGGTGCCGCTTCGGCGGAAACACCATCGACCAGAGCAGCGTGTTCCAGCTGAAAACACGTTGCCGGCGGTCCCGCGCGCCCGGTCCTTGCCAGTCGAGCGCCGCGGTCGTCATGGCCCGACACCCCATTCACGGGACTGCCGCCCGCTGGCGCCCTCCGCCGGGATGATTCGCAAATTCATGCCCTCACTCCGGGATCGGCACGGCCAAGATGATGCGGCGCAACGCGGCGAGCACCGTGCGGCGCTCCTCCAAGGCGTCGGAAGTCTGCCGGGCCAGGGACAGGCGGTGGGCCAGCACGGCGCCCGCCATCGCCTGCACATCCTCGGGAATCACAAAGTCGCGCCCGAGCACCAGCGCGCGTGCCTGCGCGGCGACGCGTAGGGACAAGCCGCCGCGCACGCTGACCCCGGCCTTGAACTCCACCTCGGTCCGCGTGGCGGTGATGATGCTCAGGATGTAATCGAGTACGCTGTCCTCGACGAACACCTTGCCGGCCAGGGCCTGCATCTTAAGGATTTCGGAACGGGTGACGACCGGGTTCAACACGATCGCGTCGTAACCGAGGCGCGGCGAGCGCAGGATCTCCAATTCGTCACCGGGCTGTGGATAGCCCATCGCCAGCCGCATGAGGAAACGGTCCATCTGGCTCTCGGGCAGCGGGAACGTGCCCTCATAGTCCACCGGGTTCTGCGTGGCGACGACCATGAAGGGCGCGCCGACGGCGTGGGCCTCGCCATCCACCGTCACCTTGCTGCGGTCCATGACCTCGAGCAACGCGGATTGGGTCTTCGGCGTGGCCCGGTTGATCTCGTCGGCCAGCACGATGTTGGCGAAGACCGGACCGGGCTTGAAGATGAACTCCTTCACATTCTCGTCGTAGATGGAAACGCCCGTGACATCCGTGGGCAACAGGTCGCTGGTGAATTGGATGCGCGAGAAACCGCAGTCCATCGAGCGGGCGAGCGAGTAAGCAAGGGTGGTCTTGCCCACGCCGGGCAGGTCCTCGATCAGGAGGTGACCGCCGGCCAGCAGGCAGACGAGGGTTTGTTCGATGACATCGTCCTTGCCCTTGATGGTCAGGCGCATGTTGGCCTTGAGGCGTTCGACGGCGGCGCGCGTGGTCGCGACTTCGGCAGCGAGGGCAAAATCACTCATGATTGCAGGCTAAGCATACGCCCCGCCGGGGCAAATGGATTCCCGGCCGGCCCCGGCGATATCCGGATTGCCGACCCGCGGCCGGCGGCCTTTGTTATGGCGCATGCACAAAGGCCGGCTCGAGGCGTTCAGCGACGGGGTGATCGCGATCATCATCACCATCATGGTCCTAGAGATGAAGGTGCCGCATGGCACCGATTTCAGCTCCCTGCGGCCGCTGCTGCCGGTATTTCTCTGCTATGTCCTGAGCTTTGTCTACGTGGGCATCTACTGGAACAACCACCATCACCTTTTCCAAGCCGTCAAACACGTGAAAGGCGGCGTCCTCTGGGCCAACCTGCACCTGCTCTTCTGGCTCTCTCTGTTTCCATTCGTGACGGGGTGGATGGGCGAAAACCATTTTGCCCCGCTCACGGTCGCGCTCTACGGCGGTGTGCTGATCATGGCGGCGCTCGCTTACACCATCCTCGTGCGCAGCCTGCTGGCCTGCCACGAGGCTGACTCCGCCTTGGCCAAGGCCATCGGTCCGGACACCAAAGGCTGGATCTCGCTCGGGATCTATGCGCTTGGCATTCCGCTCGCCTGCTGGCTCCCCTGGGTTTCCGTCGCGCTCTATTCCTGCGTCGCCGTCACGTGGCTCGTGCCGGACCGCCGGATTGAGAAGGTCCTCGTTCAGTAAGTGAAAGCGACCCCGGAAATCTCCCGCAAGCTCCGCGGTCCATGGCTGGCGGCCTTGTCCGCGGTGGCATTGGGCGGAGGCGGATGCGCGACGGCCGGGCCCAACCACGTCTACTTCACCACCGGATCCAGCCCGGCGGTACACGACCTCGGCCCGCAGGGTAGCGACATCGCCCGGGCTGTCGCGGCCGGCGAACAGGTGCTGGGCCTGGCCTACGATTACAACACCGACCACCTCTTTCTGCGCATCGCCCCGGCGCAGGTCATCCGCGTGATCGAGCGGCCTTCCGAAAAGATCCTGCGCGAGATGCCGCTGCCACCGGAATTGCGCACGCAACAGGCTGCCGACCTCGCGATCCGCTCCAGCGACCGCCATCTGTTCGCGGTTCACCCCGACGGCCGGTCGGTGGTCGAGCTCACGCTGTCCGGTGAATCTGTCCGCCGCTTCGATCTTTCAGCCTTGGGCGCGCCCATTGGCGGGCTGGCCTACGATCAGAAGGCCGGACGCCTCCTCGTGCTCACCGCGGCCAACCCCGCCCGGATTGGCGCCATCGCGCCCGACGGCAGCGTCACGTATTACGTGACACTGACCGCCGCCGTCTCCCCGGTTTCTCTCGGCTACGATTCCGATGCACAGCATTACCACGTTCCACTGGCCGGTGGCCGCGCCCTCGGCGAGTTTGATGCGCGCGGAGCGCTCATCGCCACCCACCGCCTCGACGGCATGGGTCCGATCACCGCCGTCGACGCCGGCCCGCGGTCGTTCATCCGCGTGTTCTGACTCAGCCCACCCAGCTGATCGCCTGGATTCTCTTCGCGAGTTCGACGTCCTTTGCGGTCACCTTGCCGCCGGCGTCATGTGTGTTCAGCCGGACGGCGACGCGGTTGTAGACATTCGTCCAGTCGGGATGATGATCCATCGCCTCGGCCTCGAAACCCACCCGTACCATGAAGGACAGCGCCTCGCGAAAAGTGCCGAAGCTGAATCGCTTCACCAGGGCATCGCCTTGGAACGACCAGCCGGGCAGGTTTCGCAGGGCGGCCGTGATCTTGGGCGTCGGCAGTGGTTTCGCCATGACCCAGAAGAGCCCTCGAATCGCCCCTTGTCAAACTTGCCGCCGCTGACCTAAATCGCGCCACTACTGCATGACGCCTACCGGCCCCGAGAAAGTTCCCGAGCATATCGCCATTATCATGGACGGCAACGGCCGTTGGGCCAAACAGCGGGGGTTGCCCCGCCTCGAGGGACATCGCCGCGGGGTGGAGACGGTGCGCACGGTCGTCGACGCCGCCCGCGAACTTGGCATCCGCTACATCACCCTCTACGCATTCTCCGTCGAGAACTGGAGGCGCCCGCCGGACGAGGTCTCGGGCCTCATGGGCCTGCTGGACTATTTCCTGAAGCGCGAACTCAACAACCTCATCAAGGAAAAGGTCCGCCTGCTGACCATCGGCCGTACCGACGCGCTCCCCTCCAACGTCCAGCGCGAGCTCAACCGGGTCATCGAGGCCACTCAGGGCTTCACCGACTGGACCCTCGTCCTCGCGCTCAACTACGGCTCGCGCACCGAGGTCGCCGACGCGGCCCGGGACTACGCCGCCGCGGTGGTGGCCGGCAAAGAAAAACTGGCGGACGCGTCGTGGGATAGCCTAAGCCGTTATCTCTACACGGCAAAGATTCCCGATCCGGACCTGCTCATCCGCACCTCGGGGGAACAGCGCGTGAGCAATTTCCTGCTGCTCCAGTGCGCCTATGCCGAAATGGTCTTCACGCCGGTCCTCTGGCCCGACTTCGGCAAGGCCGATCTCCAGTCCGCCATCGACGAGTTCCGCAAACGCGAGCGGCGCTACGGCCTGACCACCGAGCAGCTCAAAGCCGGCACCACCTGACGCCCCCTTGCTCTCCCGCATCCTCAGCACCCTGGTCCTCTGGACCGTCCTCCTCGGCAGCCTCTGGTTCTTCGGTGCCCATGCCGCCGTGGTGCTTGTCACCCTGCTCGCGGCGCTGACCCTGCATGAATTCTACGGCCTGACGGAGAAGATGGGGCATCGGCCCTTCCGGTGGATGGGGATCTTCTTCGGCGTCCTGATCACCGCCGGCCCCTACTACATCACGTATTTCCTCGAGGATCTCGACGTGATCGAGGGGCTCGTCACCATTCTGTTGGTGCTGGCGTTGATCGTCTCCTGTGTTCGCGTCCTGCGGGAGCGCGACACCAGCAACCGCATGGAGACCATCGGGGCCACCATCCTCGGACTGCTCTACGTGCCCTTCATGCTGCAGTTTCTGGTCCGCATCCTGATGCGCAACTCGGACAGCGGCGACAACCTGGCCCTTTGCCTCTGGGTCGTGGCCGTCTCCAAGTTCTGCGACGTGGGAGCGCTGCTGACTGGCCTCGCCTTCGGCCGGCACAAGATGGCGCCCGTCATCAGCCCCAAGAAAACCTGGGAAGGAGCCGTCGGCGGCGTGCTGGTCTCCGCCGGTGTCGGTGCCGCGATCGCCTTCTTCTGCGCCGACCGCCTGCCCGACGGAGTCACCCCGCTCATCGCCGCCCTTGTCGCGCTGCCGCTGGCCGTCGTCACCATCATTTCCGATCTGATGGAATCCGCGCTCAAGCGCCGGGCCGACCTCAAGGACACGGGCAAACTCGTTCCCGGCATCGGCGGGGCCTTCGACCTGACCGACAGCCTGATCCTGACGGCCCCGGTGGCGTATTTCATCTTCCTGTTCTTGAAGTGATCAGCCCGCACCCCTTCCCGCTGGATGCTTCTTCAATCACCAAACCGGCCTTCGGGCCCTTCTTGCGAGAGGGGCTTTCAATGCGTGCGGGCCGGACGTCTCCTCTTGCGTGGCGCGGCGCAACGCGCCGGGGTGGGTCGGAATTTCTGCACCCATGCCTGACGCCCCGCGGAAGAAACGCGTTGTCCTCCTCGGTGCCACCGGCTCCATCGGGGAGAACACGCTGCGGGTCATTGCTGCCCATCGCGACCGCCTTGAACTCGTCGGTATCGCAGCGCACAGCCGGTATCAGCGCCTGGCCGAAATCGCCCGGCAGTTCGGCGTGCGGCACGTCGGTCTTTATGATCCCGCCGCCCTTGCTGCCGCGCGGGCCGGCGCGGACTTTCCCGCCGGCACCAGATTTTATGGCGGCACGGCCGGGCTGGGCGAACTCGCCACGCTGCCCGAGGCCGACACCGTCCTCATCGCCGTCGTCGGCACCGCCGGCCTGCAGCCCGCGCTCGCCGCCATCGCGGCCAGGAAGACTATCGCCCTCGCCTCGAAGGAGATCCTTGTGCTCGCCGGCAAGTTCATCATGGCCGCCGCCCGGGCCAGCGGCAGTGCCTTGCTGCCGGTGGACAGCGAACACAACGCCGTCTTCCAATGCCTCGAGGGCCACGGGGCCGCGGACGTCCGCCGGCTGGTGCTCACGGCCTCGGGCGGCGCGTTTCGTGACTGGCCCTTGGAAAAACTCGCAGACGTCACGCCCGCCGACGCCCTGAAGCACCCGAACTGGGCGATGGGGCCGAAGATCACCGTCGACTCCGCCACGCTGGCCAACAAAGGCCTCGAGCTGATCGAGGCGCAATGGCTCTTCGGGCTGCAGGCCGGCCAGTGCCAGGCCGTGCTGCACACGCAGAGCGTCGTGCATTGCCTGGTCGAGTTCACCGACGGTTCGATGCTGGCCCAGCTCTGCCCACCTTCGATGACCTTCCCGATCCAACACGCCCTGCTCCATCCCGGGCGCGCTCCCGCCAGCACCGACACGGCGCTGCCGCTCGACAGGGTTTTCTCCCTCGACTTCCGTCCCGCCGACGAAACCCGTTACCCGTGCCTGCGGCTGGCCCGGGAGGCTATGGCTGAGGGCGGCACGGCCCCGGCGGTCTTCAACGCGGCTAACGAGGTGGCAGTCGCGGCTTTCCTGCAGAACCGGGTGCCGTTTCTT
>CAZZDB010000106.1:0-13437 GCA_964652485.1 uncultured Oleiharenicola sp. | reverse complement strand
CGCCGATCTACATGTCGCTGCCGGACCACCTGCCGTTCGACACCGAGGACGCCGCGATCCAGCACGTGCTCAGCCAGAACCTGGGGGCGTTTTTCGACATGCAGGAGGTCGAGGTCGACGCTCCGAAGGGGAATTTCCCCATCATCAACAAGTGCGGCATCACGGGTGAGCTGCTCGGGCCGCCGAACCACCACCGCTACCAGCAGATCCTGCAGCAGCACCACGCCGCGAAGCTCGGCCGCATGCCCTTCGAGCGTTTCCGGGAGAGCATCGTCTCCGTCCGCGAGCCCGAGGTCATCGCCCAGTGGATGGAGAAGATGAAGAAGGCCACGCGCTACACTTGGAAGCCACCGGTCGCCAAGACTGCCACCACGCCTCCGATGGAGGTCGCCACCCCGGCCGCACCTGCTCCGATCTCCCCCACCGTGGCCGCGCCGGCTCCCGCTGACGAGACTCCGGCCACTCCGGTGGCCGAGGCTCCCGCCTCCCTCACATTCGATACCATCGAGGACGCCCGCCTGCACCTGCTGGCCAACGCCCGCGACAAGGTGGTGCGGGCTGTCGACAGCGTCCGCTTCCACGGAAAGCTCATCGAGAAACTGCCGCCGGGCGAGATCCGGCGCGCCCTTGAGGGCCACGTGGAGCGCCAGCGCCGCTTCCCGCTCGACACGGCCAATGCTCTGCGGGGCCGGCTGCGCCGCGAGGGTTTCACCATATTCAAGAAGGGCTCGCGGGGCGTCTCCTTCGTCTGCGCCGTCAAGCGCCGCTTCCGGGTTCCTGGCCAGGTCTTTTCTGAGACCATCACCGCGCTTATCGACTTCATCGAGAAAAACCCGATGGTGCATGTGAAGGATCTGCCGAAGAACTTCCTGCAGATCGACGTGGCCGCGGCGCTGGCCGCCGCACCGCTGCCCGAGGGCACGCCGCAGTCGCAGGCCCCGTTTCTCGCGTTGAGTCCGGAGCAGTCCGAGAAGCTGCGCAAGATGAGCAACGATCTCCGTTGGCTGGTGATGGAGGGCTACGTGACCGAGTTCTCCGACGGCAAGCTCTTCGCCCCGCCGCCCATGGCGCCGCAGGCCGCGAAAAAGGCCGAGTTGGGTGAGGACGAGCATGATCCGGTCGACTTCCCCGAGGCACCGGCCGCACCTGTGGTTGAGGCTACGGCACCTGCTGCTCCCGCGGCGGAGACACCCGCGGTCGAGGCGGCGGTACCGGTCGCCTCCGCTGCCGAGGAACCTCCCGCACCGGCGCTTGCGGCCGAGGCGGGCACCGCACCCGCCGAGCCGGCACCGGTTCCCACCGAGGCGCCCAAGCCCGAGGCCCAGGTTTGATTCCCCCAAGCCCGCTCAAGTGAGCGGGCTTTTTATTGTCGCAACAGCACCTTGTGCCGTTCGCCCTCGGTGATGCCGAGCACCAGATGCCACGCATCCGACGGCATGGCGGCGCCGATCTTCTCGGGCCATTCGACCGCGAGGCAAAAGGGGCTGACGAGAAACTCGTCGAGCAGCAGCGCCTCGATCTGCCGCTCGCTCTCCAGCCGGTAGGCGTCGAGATGCACGAGCCGGCGTTGCGGGCCCTGATACACCGAATAGATCGCGAAGGTCGGGCTGGTCACGTGCCCGGTCACGCCCAGGCCCTGCGCCAGGCCCTGCACAAACGTCGTCTTGCCCACGCCCATGTCGCCGTGCAGCGCCAGGGTCGCGTCGGGCGGCAGGGCGAGGGCCAGTTCCGCCGCGAGGGCGCGCGTCTGCCCGGCCGACTCCGTGACCACGCCGGCCCGCAGCCTATCGCAGATGTTCATAGCCGTGGTAGTCTGTGAGGCGCAGAGCGCCGGCGGGCACCCGGCCCTTGGGCACGAACGCGCCGATCAGCGAGAGCGGCAACCGGGGAAAGCGTCTCCGCCAATCGCGTTCGAATCGCGTTTGGTCCGTCTTGGCGCGGACGATGACCAGCAACTCGTAGTCTTCGCCGTCACCAAGCGCGTGGGCCAGAGGTTCCCGCCTTGTGACTCGCGCCACGCGCCCGGCCGCGTCACTGATGGGAATGGTCGACGTGCACAGGGCTGGGGCGAGGCCGTCCGGAGTAAGGGCGCCGAGGTCCTTGGCGAGGCCGTCGCTCACGTCCATCATGGCCCGGACCTCCACCCGGCGGGCGAGCCAGGCGCCTTCGGTGAGACGTGGAATAAAGCGGTAATGATGTCCGAGCCGGCTGCCGCCCAGTGAACCGGTGACGTAGATGCGGTCACCCGGCCGCGCTCCCTCGCGCGAGACGATCCGCCGTTCCGCCGCTTCGCCGTGCAGGGTGAGGAAAGCGCCGAAGAATCCCGCGGGCCCTTGCGTGAGGTCTCCGCCGACGATCTTCACCCGGTAGCGCCGGGCGCAGGCTGCGACACCCAGGTAAAACTCGCGCAGCCAGGCGAGGCTGGTGCCGGGGGCGAGCGCGAGCGAGATGACGGCTGCCACCGGCCGGCCGCCCATCGCCGCGATGTCGCTGAGGTTGCGCTTGAGTAGCTTGGCCCCCACGGCGCGCGGGGGCACCTGATCGTCGAAATGCTGCCCGTAGAGCACGGGATCGGTGGTGACCAGCTGGGGACGCCGGCTCGCGGGCAGGACCGCGCAGTCGTCGCCGATGCCGAACGGCGAGCGCGGCGAGACGCGGCCCAGCCAGCGGCGGATCTCCGTGATCAGCCGCTGTTCGCCCTGGCTGGCGACGGAATGGGCGCGGTGGGCGGTGAAGAGTCTCATGGTCAGGTCGGGAGGCCCGAGAGGAGGATCAGGACCGTGTTCAGGTTGAAGAGGGCGTGGGCGACGACCGCCACGCGGATCGAGCCCGTCGCCTCATAGGCCAGCGCCAGCACGACACCGAAGATCGAGAGGGGTAGGAAGCTCGCGAGGTTCTGATGCATGGCTCCGAAAAGGAGGCCGGAGATGGCCAGGGCCCAGTTGCGTCCGAGCCGCTGCCGGCAGAAACGATAGAGCCCGCCGCGGAAGAGCAGTTCCTCATACAACGGGGCCAGCCCGCAGGCGACCGCGAGCAGGGCCGCGACCACGAAGGGCGACTTGGCGTGGGTGAAAATCGCCAGAAGGTCCTGTGGCTCGTCGGGCAAACCGAGTTTATCCAGCACCCAAAGCCAGCTGACATTGAAGAGAATCAGGATCGGCAGCGCGGCCAGCAGGGTGCCGCCAGCATACAACCAGACCTTGAGCCAGGGCAGGGACGGGGCCGGCGTGACCTGCGCCGGTGCCTCCCCGACAACCGGCCGCCAGGTCTTTTGCATCGCGCGGAACAGCAGCCAGCCGACCAGGCCGCCACCATCGAGGCCGAGGCCGCCCAGGCATACGAGGAGCGCATCGTGGTCCGCGGAGGCGGTGACAAAGCCCTTCAGCAGGGCATGGAGGGCCAGCTGAAAGAACACGCCGCTTCCGAAGATCAGGAAGACGAAGATGAAGAATTCCGGCAGCGTAACCGGCCAGGCCGGCAGCGGGCGGGGCGCCAGCCAGCGGCTTCGCCGGACTGGGTCCGCGAGCAGGCGGAAAAGTACGATCGCACCCGCCAGCAGGAGGCTGACTTCCAAGACGCTGATGATCAGTTGGACGGGCTCGGTGGGCATGGAGGCGCACACATCCTTGCCGGGCTCCCCGGCAAAAACCAACCCGAAACACCGGCGGGTTGCCCGCGCTCAGGTCCGCCAGACTTCCTCGCCGAAATCCCAGCCCTTGCGGGCGGGTTGGCGGACGATCGACTCGAAGTCGGGGTGGTTGGTCACCTTCATGTTGATGGTGTCCCACTCGATGTCCTGGTTGGTACGTTGCGCCATCACCCCGACGAGTGACATCTCGGTCAGGCGTGCGGAGTAGTCAAAATTGGAACCGGGCAGCGGGCCCTCGCCCTTGATGGCGCGGATCCATTCCTGGAACGGCCCGCCCTTGACACGAGGAATCCTCTTGTCCGGCAGGTTGTGCCGTAGTTCCTCCCACAGGTCGTCCCGGAGCAGGCGCGGGCTGTCCGGCCGGCCGCCGGTCATGAGGGTGCATTTGTCCCCGACCATGAGCATGCCGTTGTTGGGAAATTCCTTCTTGCGGTCCCAATCGAGCGGCGGGGGCGGGTGCTGGCCGCCGTCATACCAGTGGAGGGCCACGGGCGGTTTGGACCCGCGGGCGGGAAATTCGAACTTAAGGTGCGAGGACCGGGGCACATAGCCCTCGTGAATGGGCTCGAGGTTGAGCACAGAGACGCGGGTGGGCGCGTCGAGATCGAGGGCCCAGAACGGCGCGTCGAGGGTGTGGCAGGCCCAGTCGCCGAGTTCACCGCAACCGAAATCCCAATAACCGCGCCAGGTCAGCGGTCCGTAGGCGGGGCTATAGGGCCGCGGTTTCACGGGGCCCAGCCAGAGATCCCAGTCGAGCGTGGGCGGCACCGGCGCAGACGGAGGCGGGAAAGAAGCCGGAATGCGGAAGTAGGGGGCTCGGACGAAGTCAGGGCCGTTGAACCAGGCGTGGACTTCGCGCACCTCGCCGGTCACCCCGGCGTCATACCATTCCTTCACCCGGCGGATGCCCTCGGTGGCGTGGCCCTGGTTGCCCATCTGGCTGATGACGTTGAAATGCGTGGCGGCGCGGCGCAGGGTGCGGGACTGCCAGATGTCGTGGGTCAGCGGCTTCTGGACGAAGATGTGCTTCCCGTGCTGCATGGCCAGGTAGGCCGCGGAAAAATGGGTGTGGTCCGGCGTTTGCACCACGACCGCATCGATCTCGCGGTGCATCTGGTCGAGCATGACGCGAAAGTCCTTGAAGCGTTTTGCGTTGGGATACCGGGCGAAGGCCTCGGCGGCCCGCTGGTCATCCACGTCGCACAGGGCGACGTAGTTCTCCCCTTCACAGCCGGTGAAGGCCATCTCGGCGATACCGCCGGCGCCGATGAAGGCGAGGTTGAGCCGGCGGCTGGGCGCCGGGCCCGCCTGCCCGATGGCGAAACGCGGAAGCATGAAAAGCGACGAGGCCGCCAGCGAGGACTTGAGGAAGCCGCGGCGGGAGCAGGGAATGGGTGTGGGCATGCCGGAGGGGGGTGGGGTGACGCACCGACAGTGAATTCATCAAGGCCCGCCGCTTCAAGTCCCGAGTCTGGCGGGCGGCGGGGTGTCGTCGTTTTCTCCGTATAAACAAAAAGGCGCACGGTGGGCCGTGCGCCTCCTGAAACCGGAAGACAGGTTGCTTACTTGCCCGTGACCGTCACCGCCACCGAGCTCTCGCCGGCGCTGCTCTTGAAGAAGAGCGAACCGGTGCCGGGCTTGCCGCCCTGGACCGGCACGGTGACGCTGGTCTGGCCGGCAGCCACCATCACCTCGGGCATCACCACGCTGGCCGGCACATCGGTGGTCACATCGATGAGCATGCCGCCGGCGGGCGCGGGATTCGGGATGGTGAACGTCAGCGCCTGCTGCTCGCCCGTCTGGAGGAAGAGCGCGGCGGGGGATACCTGAAAGCTGATGGCGTCGACGCGGAAGGAGCCGACATCCAGGTTGGCGCCCGAGCCCGCCACGCTGATCCGGTAGTTGCGGCCGGGCGAGACGACAGGCACGAAGAAGCTGAGCGAACTCGGCGACTCAAAGACGGTGCGGGTGGGTGTCTGGTCAAAATAGACGACGTCCTGCGGGGTGAAGCCGGCGCCGAGCACGCTGACGCGCGAGCCGACCGGGGCGCGCATGGCCTCGGAGCGGATCACGTAGCGGCCGGCGATGCTCATGTGTTGCAGCTCCG
The DNA here is from genome assembly GCA_964652485.1 of uncultured Oleiharenicola sp. Classification (GTDB taxonomy): domain Bacteria; phylum Verrucomicrobiota; class Verrucomicrobiia; order Opitutales; family Opitutaceae; genus Lacunisphaera. Next base: position 7,681 of record CAZZDB010000106.1, on the reverse strand, counting down.
AGTAAGCCTCCTGTGTGCCGGCATCGGTCGCGCCCTCGACCTTGTAGTCGCAGATGAAATAGTATGAGGCGTCGGCGCGGCCGGCGGGCAGCTGGTAATCGAACTCCCAGACGTCGCCATTCACGGCGCTCTTGGACATCTTGTAGCTCTGGCCATCGATGACGATGCGCGGCGCGACGCTGTCGGGCACGATGCGGGAGGCGGGCCGGAAGCTGGCCGTGATCGTGTAAATCTGCGACGGGTTCTGCGGCACCTTGTCGGGCGTCAGGTTGGTGATGGTCAGGTTGCAGCCGGTCAGGACCAGCAGCAGGAGTGCCGAGGCGATGGCCGGGAAAATTCTGCTCGCGTGAAGGATGGGAGTCTTTTGCATTGGGTGAGTGACCGCCGTCGCCGCGTAGGCTGTTGGCAGATCGTAAATTGACGAGTTTCATAATGGCCGAAATCCCCACAGGGCAAGAAAAAGCGCAGCAACCGGCGGGTCTATCGCCTACGACGCCCCTCGGCGTCTACGTGCACGTGCCGTTCTGCGCGACCACCTGCGATTTTTGCGCGTTCTACCAGACCGTGCCCAAGGGCGACGCCGTGCGGCGATATCTCGATGGAGTGGAGGCGGAAACGGCGCTGGTGAATTGGGAGTCGCGCCGCGTGGCCACGGCCTTCTGGGGCGGAGGCACGCCGGGCCTGCTCCGGCCGGCCGAGATCGAGAGCCTCGGCCGCGCGATGCTCCGGCACTGCCACGGCCAGCCGGCGGAGTGGTCCGTCGAACTCGCCCCCGCCACCGTGACCGAGGACCGCCTCAAGGTCTTCAAGGCGTTGGGCGTCACGCGCATCTCGCTTGGCGTGCAGAGTTTCAACGACGCACTGCTCGACGCCCTTGGGCGGCAGCACAACCCCGCCCAGATCCATCGCGCCTACGAGCTGATCCGCGCCCAGGGCTTCGCCAGCGTGAACCTCGACCTCATGTTCGCCCTGCCGGGCCAGACCGAGGCGCAATGGCGCGCGGACCTCGACGCCGCTCTGCGGCTCGCGCCGGACCACCTTTCGACCTACTGCCTGACCTTCGAGGAGGACACCGTGCTGTGGGTGAAGCTCTCGCAGGGCAAGGTGAAGCTCGATGCCGACAAGGAGGCGGCATTCTACCAGCACACTTGGGACTATCTCGGCACCGCCGGCTACGCCCAGTACGAGGTTTCCAACTTTGCGCGTCCGGGCCACACCTGCAGCCACAACCTCAGCACCTGGCAAATGCACGAGTGGGTGGGCCTCGGCCCCTCCGCCGCCTCGCAACACGACGGCTGGCGCAGCAGCAATCCGCCCGATCTCGGCCTGTGGCTTGACGATGTCGTCGCCGGGCGCCGGGCCACGGCCGACCGCGTGGCGTTGACGCCCACCCTGCTCGCCGCCGACTCCGTCATCTTCGGCCTGCGGATGAACGCCGGGGTGTCGCTGCCGCGGTTGCAGCGGCGCTTTCCCACGGTGGCGTGGTCGCGTCTGCACGATGTGCTGCCGAAATTCCTGTACGCCGGCCTGCTCGCGGCCACGCCGGAAGGCCGGATCAGCCTGACGGACCGCGGCCGGTTGCTGGCCGACGCCATCGGTGCGGAAATTCTTGAGGCTTTCGAAACGCCGGACAAGTTGGCCAGCCGATGACATGCCGGGGCATTCTGCTTCAAGTGATGGTTGCGGCGGCCGCGATGGTCCTGGCCGGCAGCCAGACGGCGCAGGCGCCCGCGCACCGGCCGTTTGCCGCGCGATTCTATCTCGAGGCCCGGCCGGGTGAGGTGGGCGTTCTCGTGCGGTTGCCGGTGAGCGGTGTTAACATCACCGTCGGCGCCAGGCCTGTCTTCGTCGAAAACGACCTCGTCAATGCCGAGGTGGCGCGCATCGATCTCGGGGTGTGCCTGATGCTGCAACTGACGCCGGCGGCGGCCCGCGATCTCTACCGGCTGTCCGTCTCCAGCCTCGGCCGGCAGCTGGTGTTTTTCTTGAACGACGCTCCCCTGGGTGCCCGGCGCATCGAGCAAGCCATGCCGGATGGCGTCATCCTTGTGTTTGTGGAGACACCGGACGAACAGCTGCCCGGCTTGGTCGCCCGGCTCAAGCGTACCTCGGCCGACATTGCCGCCTTGGCGAAGAAATGACTGCCTCGATGATGAGCAATGAACGCACGCCGCCCTGCTGGGCACCTCGCTCAAGAGGGGATTTCGCCTTGGGCGGGCGATTGGTTGGACCCCCCCGCTGCAAGAGGGGTGGTGCGATGCGCCGGGGTATGGGGCGGTTGATTCCGTTCGCGTTGCTTTGCCTCACTCCGCTGGCCTGCGCCCAGCGGAGCGACATCAGCTGGCCGACGCCCAACCGCGCGTGGGAGCAGGGGAAGGATTTCACGGCCTGGGTGCAGCCCACCGTTTCCGGTGACCCCGAGTCGGGCCTGTTCGGCTGCGTGCGCAGCCATGGCACGCAATTCCATGAGGGACTCGACATCCGGCCCGTGGCGCGCGATGCGCGCGGCGAGCCGGCGGATGCGATCTTTGCAGCGATGGACGGCGTGGTGCGCCACGTCAACAACCGTCCCGGTGAAAGCAACTACGGCCGCTACATCGTGATCGAACACACCGACGTCACCCCGGCCGTCTACACGCTCTACGCCCATCTGGCGCGGATCGAGCCGGGCGTGGGGCCGAGCGTGCGGGTGAAGCGGGGGCAGATCATTGCGTTGATGGGCCACACTGCCAGCGGCGGTGGCATTCCGCGCGACCGCGCGCACATGCACTTCGAGATCGGGCTGATGGTCACGACGAATTTCTCCTCTTGGTATGCGTGGAGGAAATTCGGCAGCCCCAACGAACACGGCCTCTACAACGGCATGAACCTGATGGGCATCGACCCCTATGATTTTCTGCAGGAGTGGCGGCGCCGGAAGGTGGACAATTTCCAGCAATATTTCGATCGCCTGCAGGCCGTGGTGCGCGTGCGGGTGGCGACGAGCCGCGTGCCGGACTTTATCCAGCGTTATCCGTCGCTGCTGCGCCGCCCGCTGCCCGACGGTCCCGTGGCCGGCTGGGAGATTGAGTGCAACTCCACCGGCATCCCGTTTGCGTGGACCCCGCTCGGTCCGCTCGATGTCATGGGGATGCGGGCGAATTCAGTCCGGATCGTGTCCGTGGAAGACGCCGTGGTTCGCGCCTACCGCTGCAAGTCACTCGCCCGGCCGCTGCGAAGCGGCGGCTACGAACCCGGAACCGATCTGAAGATCATGCTTGAGCAGGTCTTTGGCCTGCGGTGAACCATCGCCGCCTTTCGTGCGCGTCTCGGCCCGACGAAGCGCAGGCCGGTGATTCCTCTGATCCTCCGGTTGGGATGAGTATAGCCGGCGTGCTTGGACCATCTTAATAGGGTCCTGCCGGCTTCATGCCGGATGAGCGCAAAGATAGCGCAAGGATGGCCAAAGGATAGCGCGATGATTAACGGAGGAGACTGGGAGGACGCTGGGAGGAAGCAGCCGGGGACATCATCGATGCCCAACGGACGGACGTTTGCAGCGTGCGGGGCAGTCGTGCGTATTGGGGATCGCTCACCCGGCGATGCGGAGCGCGGGAAGGGCGAAGATGGCGTCAGTCCCGAGCGCAGCGAAGGGAGAGAAGGCCGGGTGCCTGTAGACCAGCCTTGCATGCGAAAAGGTGCCCCTTCGACAACCGGGCTACGCCCTCAGAATTTTGTCCAGGGCTTTACCCTTGGCCAGTTCGTCGATCAATTTGTCCAGGTATCGTATCTCACGCATCGTCGGCTCTTTGATCTCCTCGATTCGGACGCCGCAGATCACGCCCTTGATCTGGGTTCTCGCTGGATTCAACCTTGGGGCCTGGCCAAAGAAATTCTCAAAGTCCGTCTGTTTCTTCAAAAGGTCCTCCATCTCCGGCTGGCTGTAGCCGGTGAGCCAGCGGATGACGGTATCAACTTCTTCCTTCGTGCGGCCCTTTCTCTCTGCTTTCGCGATATAGAACGGATAGACGCTCGACACGCTTGTCGTAAAGATACGATGTTTTGCGGTCATGAGGCAGAACGGGTGGGGCGCGTGGCTCGGCAATCGTTAACAACGCGCCGCGCGCGGGCGAGCGCGGAGTGAACCCTTGCTTTTCCGCGCAGCCTCGGCGACGGCTGACGGATTGACGGCGAAACCGGGCACAAACGACGCACGCGGATCACGATTCATTCCCGCGCGTGCCTCCGGACGGCTTGGGTGTTTCCAGCCGCACGCGCGCCTGCATGTTGGCGTGGGCGGTCTCGATGAGCTTCGCGAGTGCCGCCGCATCAAGGCCGGCTCCCGGCCTGAGCTTCACATGCCGCATGAACCTGCCGGTGCCTTCCAGCAACCCGGCCGGATCGGCAAGCTCGGCGCCTCGAAAGAACCCGACGTTGACGTGGGCCCTGAAGGCATTGACGTATGCAAAGGCCGCGTCGCCCACGCACGCCGTCGGATGACCGTCATGCAACAGTTCGCGAACGTCGGGTCCGCACTTTCGCATCACCTCGAACCAGCGCTTCGCAACGCCGCCCAGTTCGCTCGCGTGCGTCTTCATCCACGCGTCGATCGCGGCGTCCCGCACGACGGAACCGGGAAATCGCAGGAGCTGGGTCATGGGATCTTGCCGAAGCTACAGAGGAGGAACGCTCGGGCAAGCGCGGGGTGAACCTGACGGACGGAAAAATGCGGAGCGGAGTCGGGCCATGCGAATTACGGTCACTTCCCGCGCGTTGGCACTGCCGCCTACTGGTTGGCGTGGTCTTCACTTCGCGTCTCCATCGACAAACGTCCGAGCTTCTCGCGCCAGTGCCAACCAATCCGCGTCAGCCGCGGAGTCGACAGCAAGCCACTCCTTCATCACCCGCCCAGATCCTGGCTCAAATCGCACACCGACTCCGGATTCAGACAACGCATCCACTCTCTTCCGCGGCAGCTTCACGACAAAGCTTCCATTCGACGAGACCATCGCGAAAATCTTCCCGCCAACGCAGAGCGCCGAAGAGCCAAAGCCTCGCTTCGCGGCACCAACGGTAACTCCGCGACTACGCTTTAGCGCCGCTACGATTTCCTCAAACTTCGCTTTCGCGTCCATCAAACAGGGTTTGCCGACGTCACAGATGAGCCGCGCCGGGGCGAAGCCCCGGCGTTGGCTCTGGCGGCTTCCATGATAAGGCGTGTCGAGGATTGTTTCTGGAAAGGTTCACCTTTTTTGGGTGGTCGGCTGTTGGCCCGGCAGCTTCCCGGATGGGAAGGCTTCCATACGCACTCGTCTGGTGGGCGTCAATGCCCGGGCGGTGCAGGGATGAGTCCGTGAAACCGGGGAGATAGCCGGCTCTGTCTGCCAAGGGCCGCGGTCTGGTTGCGATGACCATGCACTGCGTACTTGTGCTGCAATCGCAGGCGAATGCGGGTTGTATATGGCACTCAACCGACCGGAATGGACGGCTCGCACAGCATCGGGCGGGGTGCCTCCGTATCGTTGGGCCATATGCACCTTCGTTCACACGGTGTCCCCAGTGTGGCATCCGGACGATTCGCAAGGCCGCGTCACGCCCAGAGCCGGGTTAAGCCGTCAGCTCTGGGGCTTCAGCTGCCGGAGCAGCTGCTGGAACTCCGGGTCGTGCTTCACGAGGTCCAGGTCGGGATCCTGCCGCATCCAGTCGAGATCATCGTACCCGAGCGAAATAGCCTTGCGCAGCGAGCGCAGGGCGGCGGGCCGCTTCTTGCAGAGGGCGAGGCTGCAGGCCAGGTTGTAGTGGGCGGTGGCATTGTCGGGCTCGAGCCGCACCAGCTTCCGGTCCATCCGCAGCCCGTCGGCGATGCGCCCGACCTTGGTGTATAACCCGCCGAGCAGGCCGACCACCTCGACATAGTTCCGGCAGCGGTCGTGCACCGCCTCGAAGAACTCGATTTCAAAGTGGGGATCGTGTTTCGACTGGCGCGACATGGCTCGATTCAGGAGGACGAAGCCACGGGAGACGCAGCAAAGGGGAGGAGGACGGGCGGCTGGAAGGCGGAATTCATCCGGTGCTTGCCGTGTGCGTGGCGATGATCCATCCGGGTCATTTCTTGCGGCGGTTGGGGCAACGGCCGCCCTGCCGGAAGGCGATGCACTGGGCGCTGACCTGGAGACGCTGCGAAACCGGCTTGAGGCCGAGCTTGAGCGAGACGGTGCTGCCGTACCATTCCATGAAAGGGGCGCTGATCTCGAAGATCTTGTCGCAATCCACGCAGACCACCTGCGCGACCTGGTTGCCGCCGCTGCCCGCCGGCAGATAGTATTTTTCGCCGGTACCGATGTCCACCTCGCGGAGGATGTTGCTCTCGGTCATCAACGGCAGCGTGCGGTAGACGGTCGCACGGGAGACGGAGTCGTCGATCGCCCGGGCGAGGTCGAGGAGCTGCTCCGCGGTGAAATGCTCCTTTTGCCGGAAGGCGGCGTCGAAAATCGCAAGGCGCTGGTCGGTCACGCGGAGACCCTTGCTGGCCAGATAGGATTGGAATTTCTCGCGGGGAAGGGCGTCGCTCACTGGGGATATGTCGGCGGTGCGGTTTCGGAGTGTCAACCCGGAACAATGCGCACCGGTTGGCGTGCTGAAACAAATTGCCACGCCGCCGGCCCGGGCCAATCACTGGGGGATGATCGTGGGCGTCCAGCCGCTGGCGGGTTTTGACAAGCTCCTGCACTACAAGGTGCCGGAGACCCTGCGGGCCGCCCTGCAGACCGGTTCCCTCGTGCGGGTGCCCATCCTCAACCGCTCGCACCTGGGCCTCGTCACCGAGGTCAACGCGGTGCCCGACTGCCCGCCCGAGAAGCTCAAGGCGGTCACCGCGGTGTTGCACAACTTCCCGGCGCTGACGCCGGACCTGCTCGAGCTCGCCCGCTGGATCCACACCTATTATGCTGCCCGCATGGAGAGCGTGCTCGAGGCCATGATTCCCTCGGCCGTGCGGGGCGAGGCGCAGCTCAAGTCGGAGAAATACCTGGCGCTCGTCCGGGCGGTCACCGCGGAGGAGCAGGCGACGCTGGCGAAAAAGGCCCCGCAGCAGGCGCGGCTGTGCGATTTCCTGAAACAGCAGTTTCATCCGGTCAAGAAATCGCTAGTGCTCTCCCGGCTTGACCTGACGGCCGCCGTGGTCACGGCGCTGCTCAAGCGCGGCCTCGTGCGCGAGGAGATCCGCCACGTCGAGCGCGTCGCCTATTCGGACAACTGGACCGGGGGCGAAATCGTCACCGGTCTGCCACCCAAGCTGAATGACGAGCAGGCAGCCGTCGTGGCGTCGGTGGGCGAGGCCCTGACGCGGAAGAAATTCGCCGTGCACCTGCTGCATGGTGTCACCGGCTCGGGCAAGACCGAGGTCTACCTGCGCGCCGTCGAGCAGGTGCTCGCGGCCGGTGGCAGCGCCATCTACCTCGTGCCCGAGGTGGCGTTGACGCCCCAGACCGTCGCGCGGCTGCGCGGGCGCTTCGAGTCCGCCGGGCACAAGACGGTCGTCTGGCACAGTCACCTGAGCGACGGGGAGCGTTTCGACGGCTGGACGGCGCTCGCGACCGGGCAGGCGAGGGTGGTGGTGGGCGCGCGCTCCGCGGTATTCGCCCCGGTACACGACCTGCGGCTCATCGTCGTCGACGAGGAGCACGAGCCGGCCTACAAGCAG
>CAZZDB010000105.1:0-13631 GCA_964652485.1 uncultured Oleiharenicola sp. | reverse complement strand
AGTGGTTCTACCGGCGCAGTGGCGGCACCGTGATGCGTTCGCCCTACATGCTGAACGCGGGCTGGTTCGAGGCGGCGCGGAAGGGTGTCTACACCGCCCCCAACCTTGTGGCCGAGGCGGCGAAGGATTTCGGTTTCACCGGCGACGACGTCCGGCTGGCCCTGACCCAGGCGGCGCTGCGCGAAGGCACGAAGATCGGGGACCTGGCGACGGCGGTGGCGGTGGCGGCGAAGGTCTCGGGCCTTAACGCGAAGAAGCTGCGCGCCCGGGCCGAGTCCGCCGGGATCAAGGCACGGATCGAGGCGACGACGGCGGAATTCCACGCCCTGCAGATTTCCCAGCGGCCGGCGTTCGTCATCGAGGACGAAATCGGCGACAAGGCGGTGTTCTCCGGTCTCGCGCGCCTCGAGCCGCTCGCCGCGACGATCGATGCGATGCTGGCGGACACGGCGGCCTACGCGGCGCATGCGGCCCACCACGGCGGCCCGCCGGCGAAATAGACTCAGCCGGTCCGGCGGTATTTTTGCGCGGGGATCTTCACCCGGTGGCCCGAATCAAGGTCGGTGAAGATGTGCCAGTGCGGGTCGGTGACATCGTGGACGTAGACTTCCATCTGGTGGCCCGGCTCGTAGGAGTACTCCTCCATGGCGAAGCCGTGGTCCTCATGCTTGATGGCCTCGCCGAGTTCGCCGCTGTGCGGCTCCGTGATTTCAATCTTCCAGTTCATGGGCGGAAGGGGGTTCGGGGTGACGCTGCTCTCCGCCTGCACAATGCGGGCGGGCCAGCCCGGGTCAAGTTTCCACCCGGCGCAGCGATTGCCAATCGCTCCGCATCCATTAGCCACTAGGCCGCCGGGGCCGCGGCGCGGGCGGCGTGCAACCGATCCTGGCGGAAGGTCCTCACGGCGAGCAGCATGGCCAGCACGGTGATGAACGAGCCGAGGAAGAACGGTGTGCCCGCTAGCCACTCCGGCCGGTGACCTGCCACGGCCCAGCCGAAGCTCCAGCTGCCGAGCAGGGGCCCGGGAATCCCGGCGAGGCTGGCGAGGCCAGCATAGACGCCCTGCACGGCGCCCTGTTCGTTGGGCGGGACATGCTTGGTGATGTAGGATTGCAGCGCCGGGCCGGCGATGCCGGCGCAGCAGCCCAAGACCATGATGCCATAGATCATCCAGCCCTGGGAGGCCAGGCCGTAGCCGATCTGCGCCACGATGGAGGCGCAGAAGCCGAACAACACCGCCCGGGTTTCCCCGAGCTTCGGCACCAGGCGCTTCACCAGCGTGGCCTGCACCAGGCCGGTCAGGACGCCGATGGCCATTAGGGAAAGCCCGATCGACAGCGGGCCCCAATGATAGCGATGCCCGGTGTAGAGTGCCCAGGTCGTCTGGAGCATCGTCTGGGCGAGCGACATGATGAAATAGCACTCCGCCAGGCCGAACACGGCAGGCAGGCGTTTGAGGGCCAGCAAGGCGCCGACGGGGTTGGCGCGCTTCCAGGAAAACTCGCGGCGGTTCTCCACCTTGAGCGATTCGGGCAGCGCGAAATAACCGTAGAGCCAGTTGACCGAGGCACAGCCGCCGGCGACAAAGAAGGGCAGGCGGATGTCATATTGCCCCAGGATGCCGCCTACCACCGGACCGATGATGAAGCCGATGCCGAAGGCGGCGCCGAGCAGGCCGAAGGCATGGGCCCGTTTCTCCGGCGCGGTGATGTCGGCGATATAGGCGTTGGCGGTGGAGAGCACCCCGGCGGTGCCCCCGGCGATGATCCGGGCGATGAAAAACCACGTCAGCGACGGCGCGTTGGCCATGATGAAATAGTCCACGGCCGAACCGGCGGTCGCGATCAGGATGATGCGCCGGCGGCCAAAGCGGTCGGACAGGGAGCCAAGGATCGGCGAGCAGACGAATTGCATCAGCGCGTAGCAGCCGATGATCATGCCATAGGTGTGCGACCCGGCGGAGATTTCGCCGCCCGTCAACTGCACGACCAGGGCCGGCAGCACCGGGATGAGCAGGCCGAAGCCGACGACCGCGAGCACGAGCGTGACAAAGATGAACCCGACACCGGGTTGGCGTGGAGAAGGCGAATCCATTGCGTCCATCATTCACAGTCCGACGCGGGCTTGGCGAGCCCGCAGATGCGGGGGGGATTCTACACACCCCGCCCTGCCGGGCACCCCTCTTCATAGCGGGGACTCAATGCATCGCCGCCGGAGATCCCCTCTGAAGAGGGGCGGCGCGCAGCGCCGGGGTGTGTCGACTGGTCAAGTTCTCAGTCCCACTCGAGCACCAGCAGCGAGACGCCCTGGCGGGGCAGGGGGAATTCGAGCGCGACCCGGCCGGCGGCGACCGGGAGGGTCGTGGGCGCTTCGGTGAGCTTCGCCAGGTCGCTGGCCGAGCGCAGGGCGGCGTATTGCGCGGGCGTCGGCGTGGCGGGTGAGCCCAGCCGCAGCCATTCGGTGTAGGCGTTGCTGTGGTCCTGGTCGATGCGGTAGTGGGTGAGCCGGGCTACGGCCAAGTTTGCCGGCAGGCCGGTGAACGCGAGTTTCACCGCGGCGTCGGGGCCGGGCAGATCGTCATCGTGATAGTGCCAGACCATGGCGGTGATCCGCCGCGGGCCGCGCGCGGCGAGCACGCCCACGTCAGGCGCCCCGCGAACGCCCTGGCCGATGATGTCGGCCAGCGGCACCTCCGCGTTGCTGGTGGCAGTGAGCCACTCGGACCCCATCAGGGCATACATGCGGAACACGTTCAGCACCGGCAGCGGCACGCCGTTGGTTGCCAGCTGGCGGAAGCCGGCGAACCACGGCTGGTCCTCGAAGGTGAAGGCCCAGGTGAGCGCACCCTCGAGATTCACGCCGTGGACGGCGGCCAGCTCGTGCTTGCGCGCGAAGACGGCCGCAGTGTAGCTCGAATACATCGTGCCGTTGCGGTAGCCGAGCTGCGGGCCCTGGCAGGCGGCGCAGCCGTCGGGGTCGGATTCGCCGATGATGATCGGCTTGCCCTTCATCTCCGGCACGGCGGCGATCAGGACGAAGCCCTCGTCGATGTTCCGCAGTTGCGCCGCGATGCCCATGCGCACGTGACCGTCGACGAACGACGGGGAGCCCTTCGCGTGGAAGGAGATGAAATCGGCCGGTGTGCCCGTCTGCCCCGTCGCGTGGTTGGTGCCGCGGACGGCGTGATCGAGAAAGTCCCTCATGAATTTCGCCCCTGGGCCGGCGGAATCGGGACCGCCGACGCGCGCGGTGGGCAGGGCGCGGCGCACGGCGGCAATGGCATGGTCGTGGGTCTGGTAGAATTCCTCCGGCGTGCCGTTCCAATAGGGCGCGATGTTGGCCTCGTTCCAAACCTCCCAATACCATTGCTCCACCTCGGCGTGGCCGTAGCGCTGGACGCAGTGCGTCACCCATTGGAAGACCAGTTCACCCCACTTGGCGTAGTCCTTCGGCGGCCAGGCCCAGCCGGTGTTGAGTTTGGACTTGGCGCCGTTCTTCCAGTCGTGCTGATAGGGACCGGGGTCGGGCGAGAGTGCCTGTGGCATGAAGCCGATCTCGACGTAAGGGTGGAGCCCCTTGGCCAGGTAGGTGTCGAAAATGCGGTCGATGATCGTCCAGTTGTAGACGGGCCGGCCCGCCGCATCCTCGGTGTAGGCGTTGGTGCTGCCCCATTTGAGGGCGGGGGTGCCATCGCCGGTGGTGAGCAGGTTGTGGGCGCGAAAATAGACGTGGCCCGGGGCCAGCGCGCCGAGGTCGGCGAGCAGCCTGCTGCCGTCCTTCATGTAGGCGTAGTTAGGCTCGTCGGCGCCGAAATAGCGCCAGATGGGCCGCAGTTCGCCGCGCGGCCGTGCGGCATCGACCTCGATGCTGACGGGGAAGGGCGGCGGAAGCTCGGCCGAGATCGCGGCCAGGGCGGCAAAGAAGCAGGCACCCGCAAGGGCCCGGCGAGAGATCGCTGCTGCGACCGAGATATGTCGACACACCCCGGCGCAGTCGCGCCACCCCTCTCCAGAGGGGACCCAATCGTTGGATGCGGTTGTCTTGAATCCCCTCTTGAGAGAGGTACCCATCAGGGCGGTGTGTGTTATTTTCATGGCGTGGAAAGGGGGGAGATCCGGTAAAGCCCGGCGCCGTGGAAGGGGATCACCGGGGTGAAGTCACCGTGCTGTTCGCCGAGGTCGGCGTGCGTCCAGAGGTCGCGGACGCGTCCGCTGCCCTTGATGCCGAGGTCCTCGAGCTTGACGGGGACGGGCAGGCCGGGCGCGGGGGTTTCATCCGCCGCGGTGGCGGTGACGACGAGGAAGCGCACGGGGCCGGGCGGCTGGCCGCGGCCGTTGCCCTCGACGAGACCGGTGGCCGTGAAGCGGACCGCGCCGGCGGGCAGCGGATATTCGACGACCGCGGGAATCTCGGCCGCGATGCCGAGCGGCAGGCCGGCGGCATCCTGCTTCACCTTCGTGCTGTCCCAGCTCGCGTCGGCTCGCGTCCATTGCAGGTCGGTGAGGGCGCGCTCGGTGCCGTCGGCCATGATGAGACGCGGCAGCCGCCAGAGGATGCGGTTCCATTCGCCGCTGGCGCCCAGCGGCAGGACGCCGAGGAACAGCCGCGTGCCGCCGCGGATGTCGGCGTCGATCTTCGCGAAGGTGGCCGGATGGCCGGTGACCGGCGGACTGGCGTAGCGGGCGTTCTGCGGCGTGAGGCGGACGCGATCGCGGACGTTGAAGACGGCGAGGTATTTGTCGGGCGAACCGGGGACGTCGGCCGTCCACGCGACGAGGTCGTCCAGTTCGAAGAGCGGGCGGTTGTTCGTGCTGTGCTGGTCAACGGCGAGCACCTCGTCGTTGGTGAGCAGGGCCAGCGTGGCGTCGTCGGTCTTGGTCATGTCCCCGCCATGCATGAGCGGGGAGCGGGCGATGGACCAGAGGGTCATCATCGTGCGCTGCTCGTCGGGTGTGAAGCGGGTCGTGCGCTCGCCCATGACGAGCGAGCCGAGCGGCAGCATGTCGGCGTCGGGCCACGCGCCGGGGAACCGGTGGGAGTTCCAGTTGCGGAGGCGGGCGAACTGGTCGCGCAGCGCGAGCCAGCGGTCCCAGAAGTCATCGCTGATCCGCCAGAGGTTGGCGTGCTGCCCGGCATGGGTCGCGGCTTCGAGCGCGGTCTCGCCCGGCGACAGGCTGAGGACGATGGGCCGGCCGGTCTTGTCGATGGCACGGCGGATGGCCTCGATTTCCTTCTGGTGCTTGAGGTAGGGGCGGCTGATGTCGTCGACCTTGACGTAGTCGACGCCCCACGTCGCGAACAGGCCGAAGACGGAGTCGTAATACTCCTGTGCGCCGGGCTTGGTCATATCGACCCCGAACATGTCGGGATTCCACGGGCAGATGTCGGCGCGGTTGGCGATGTCCTGGGCGTGCCAGGCGGTGCCCGCGACCGGCAGGTTCTGTTCCACCGCCTGCCGCGGGATGCCGCGCATGAGGTGCAGGCCGAACTTCAAGCCGAGCGCGTGGACGTGATCGGCGAGCGGCCTGAAGCCGGCGCCAGCGGCGGCGGAAGGAAAGCGGTTGGGCGCGGGCTGGAGCCGGCCGAACCCGTCCATCACCAGCGTCGCACCCGCGCGGTAGGCATGGCTTCGGGCGCCGGGTTCATACCACTGGATGTCCACCACGAGATACTGCCAGCCGTGGCCCTTGAGTTTCGCGGCCATGAACTCCGCCTGCGCCTTCGCCTGGGCCTCGGTGAGGGTCGTGCCGAAGGAATCCCAGCTGTTCCAGCCCATCGGCGGCGTGGGCGCCCAGTCGTGGAAATCGGTGGAGGCGGCCCGGGCCGGGCCCGTGAGCAGCAGACAGGCGAGAAAGATTCGGGTCATGGGGAGACAGCGATGGAAGGCTGCGGGACGAACTCGGCGGAGCGCAGCTCGGCGACGGCCGGGCGGTCACCGAAGTCGGGCCGGGCCGCGGGCGAGGAGAAATAGATCGGTGCGTTTTTCTGCAGCGGCAGGATGGCGACGGTGATTTCGCCGTCTTTCAGTTCGGCGGCATGGCGCCACAGGCCGATCTCCAGGGACCGGCCGTTGTAGAAGTCATCGGTGATGAATTTTCCGCCGATCATCACGCGCGCCACGTCGCCGACGTAGTTCAGCCGGAGCAACAATTTCGAGGAAAGATCAAGTCCGGCCGGCAGCTTGATGCGCCAGACGGCGGCGTCGGCAAAGTCGGCGTCGACCGGCGCGGTCGCAACCGGCTGATCGATCTTCCCGGGGCCGACGGCGCGCAACGGCCCGGCCGCCCTGACGAGCTCGGTGCCGACGGCGACCGGGGCCGCGGCCGGGCTGATGTCCAGGCCGAACCGCAGCGAATCGGCCTCGCTCAGCAGGACGACGCGCAGAATCTGGGTGCTGTCGCGCCTGGCCGGCGTGACCTCCACCGAGCGGCCGGCAGGGAACGTGTAGACCTTTCCGCCGCCATCCGACGGGACCGGCGGGGCGCCGTCCAGCGCGTCGATCTCCGGTCCAAAGCAGAATTGCGCTGCGATGCCGGGGGTTTCGGCGAAGTAGACGGTGCGGACCCTGCCCCCGTCCACCGCGGTGAGCGGCTGGGCCGTGGCCCACCGGAGCGTGACGCCGCGGCCGAGGTCGAGGTTGAAGGGCCAAAGGAAGCACGCGTCAGCCGGCACGGTGACCGGTTTTTCGGGAAAGGTGAGGGCACGGCCGTCGGTGAGTTTGAGCGCGAACTGCACACCGGCCTTCGCGGGAAGCGCGTGGCCACGTTCGTAATTGTTCACGAAGACAAAGCCACTGCGACCGTCGGAGCGCGCGGCCCAGCGCAGCGTGGTGGTGTCCTCCTTGCCGGCGGGGCGCTGGTCGGGGAGGACGGCATCCATCCCGGCCAGACTCTCACCAAAGCTGTGGAGGAAGAGATGCAGCCGGCGCAAGGAATAGAACTGCGGACGGACCTGGCCGTATTGGCCGAGGGCGGTCTGAAAGTCGTAGTTTTTCACCGGCATGTCGTTCCAGTAGCCGGTGGCCTGCGATTCCATCAGTGTGGTCAGCCGGCCTTCGGGGTTCACGCCGCCGTGGTACATGTAGTAGCCGGGGGAGATGCTGCCGGAGCCGAGCTTGACGAGCGTCGTGGATTCGGAGTCGCGCGGGTCGACGAGGATGCGGCGGTGGTAGCTGCTCATCATGCCGCCGCCGATCTCGCAGGTGAGGTAGGGATAGCTGGCCACGTCGGGGGCGTCCTGGACCTCGCGGTGGCCGAGGGCGTCGCTGGCGATGTTGGCGTCCACGCGCAGCGTGGAAAAATGGAAACCGGCCCAATAGCTGCCGGGCATCGAGGTCAACTCGCGGTCCCAGAAACCCTCGGCATAGACGCCGTAGAGCGGGACAATCTCGCCGAAGGGCATCGGGCTCGACAGGGCCGGCCAGCCGGTGCGCGTGTAGAGCGGCACATCGAGCCCGGCCTCGCGCGCAATCTGCTTCAGGCGGAGGAGGTAGGAGGCGGGTCCGCCGTATTCGTTGTCGAGCTGGATGCCAATGACCGGGCCGCCATCCTTCCAGAGCAGGCCCTTGAGCTGCGCGGCGATCTGCCCGTAGAATTTTGTGGTGCTGGCCATGAACGCCGGGTCCTCGGAGCGTTCCTTGCCCCGCGCCACGATCCAGTCGGGCAGGCCGCCATTGCGCACCTCGCCGTGGCACCACGGCCCGCAGCGGACGATGGCCTTCAGGCCGGCCGCATGGGCCAGCTCAAGGAAATGGCGGAGGCTTTTGTTGCCGGTCCAGTCCCACTGCCCTTCGATTTCCTCGTGGTGGATCCAGAACACGTAGGTCGCGACGATGTCGATGCCACCGGCCTTCATCTTGGCGAGTTCCCCGCGCCACTCGTTCTCGGGGTAGCGCGCGTAATGAAACTCACCCATGACCGGGGTCCACGGTTTGCCGTCGAGCCGGAGACTGCGGGAATCGAGCGTGAGCGTGCGGCCATCGGGACGCCGGGCGGTCCCCATGTGGAAAGGCCCGGGAGTGGCCGCACCGTCGCCGGCTGCGGCCGGCCCGGCATTTGTCCCGCGAACTCCGCGCTCCGCCGGATTCCCGGGCAAAGCGGCGGCAGCCGGCGGAATGGTCATGGTCAGCGGCGCGGCGCACGCGGAGCCAGCGAGCAGCAGCCAGGCAAGAACGGGGAGCGGGGTTGTCATCAGGGAAACCGGGTGTGAAGGGCTCAGGGGCGAGCTTCAGCGCAGGCTACCCCGGTTCAGCCGACAAACCCAAGCCATTCTTGCACGGTCCGAACCGATCAGCCCGGGCGATGACCTGCCGCCGGTCGCCGGTGCAGCGGTCACGGGCTTCAGGCCCGCTGATCGCGGCGAGGCGGTTCCAGTCACGGGGTTGCATCGCGCTAGTCGTGGAAATCCGGCGGCCGGCCCCTGGCGAACCGGTCAAACACGGTGATCACGGGCAGGGCGTTGCCGTTGGCGTCGAACATGCCGCGGCCGTGGATTGGGGACGGGGCGACAGCCGGCTCCCACCAAAAGACGCCCTTGCCACGGTGATGCGGCGCGTCGAGCACGGCGCGGTTCACTTCGGCGAGAAAGTCGCGCTGTCCCTCCGGCGTCTCGGGAAACGGTGCGCCGCCCTCCTTGTATTCCGCCGGCCGCCAGTTGTAGGCGGTCTCCACCACGATGATGTCCTTCTGGTAGGCCTCGGCCATGAGGTTCAGGTTCTCGCGCAGGTCGAGGATCGAGCCGTGCCACCACGGATAGTAGGACTGGCCGATGACGTCATAGTCCACGCCGTAGGAATTCAGGTGGTCGAAGAACCATTTGGTTTTCTTCACGTCGCCGCCGCGGTCGACGTGGATCATGATGAGCGGCCGCGGGGCGTCGCCCCGGCCCGCGTCGACGCCGGCGATGGCGGACTTGATCAGGCCCGCGAAATTGTCCCAGTGGTCCGGCAGTTTTGCGTCGGGCCACATCAGGCCGTTGATGATCTCGTTGCCCGGTTGGACCATGTCGGGCATCACGCCGGCCTCGCGGAAGGCACGGATGGTATCGCGGGTGTAGGCGAATATGAGCTGTTCCAATTCCGCGTGAGTCTTGCCCTCCCAGGCTCGCGGGAGAAACTGCTTGGCCGGATCCGCCCACGTGTCGGAGTAATGATAGTCGAGGAGAAACTTGAAACCGAGCTGCCGGGCCTCGCGGGCGAGGGCGATGGTGTAGGTAAGGTCGTTGGGCAGCTGGGACGGGGTGTGGAACAGGCGCAGCCGGACCCAGTTGTAGCCGTGGTCGCGGAAAATCTGGAGGCCGGGCTTGGGGCGGTTCTCGTCCATGAAAACCACGCCCTGCGCTTCCGCCTGGCGCAGAAACGAGACATCGGCGCCGATGGCGTAGTCCAGCGCGGGCCGCGGGGCGGAGTCGATCGTCAGGCTGACACGCGCCTGGCAGCCCGCCAGCAACAGCGTAGAGGCAAGAAGCAACGGGAAACCCGGCGGTCGCAGGCTCATGGCCCGAGCATGAGCGTCCTAGTGCGGGCCGCGATAGCTTTTTTCGCCGGCGGTGACGCGGATCCCCAGGTTGTTTTCCTTCGGGGGGAGCGGGCACGTCGCAAAGGGCGTGAAGGCGCAGGGCGGGTTCTGCGCGCGGTTGAAATCGAGGATGATCTTCCCGTCCTTCGGCCGGTCAGCGTAGAGGAAGCGGCTAGCGGCATAGGTCTCCTCGCCGGCGGTCAGGTCGGTGAGGACGAAGAAGAGCGGCTCGTCCGCGCCCTCGTCGATCGGGATCAGCTCGAAGGTGCGGCCGTCGCGCGTGAACACGGCCTTGCCCGGCACGGCGGCGGGTTCGGTCTGGCCGATCATGTTCGTGATGTTGACCTGGCGCGGCGGATCGAACGGCACCCACTGCGCTTCAATGCGCCAGGAGGGGTCGAGCAGGAAATAGTCGAGCCCGGCGAACTGCTTCAGGCGCTCCGCCGCGCTGTCCTTCACGCGCAGATAGAGGCGGTCGCCGCGCTGCATCACGTAGAAATTTGCGGTGCCGAAGGTCACGGTCGTCGGCTTGTCACCTTGGTAGGCGAGTTCGGCGGGCCGCGCCGGCTGGCCGTCGATCTCGCAAATAGCGCTGGGAGACGGGGCCATGGTGACCTTGCCGTCCTTCAGGGTCACCGTGCCGAGATAGGGCGGGCCGGCGGCCAGCTTGATCGAGTTGTCATCGGCGGTGCCGACGGTGTTGTCGCCGGGCGCGAGCTGGTGCCGGCCGATGAGCGTGAGCCAGCCGTTCAGCGTGGTGAGCCGGCCGACGCGCGCGGCGCGCCAGGCCTCGATGGACTTGACGTAATCGGCGCTGGCAACCGGGGTGGACGCGGCCGGGCCGGCCAGCCCGGCGGGCAGGGTCTCGCGCGTGATGACACGCAGGTCGCGGTAAAACTCGCGGGCAAACTGGTTCTCGGCCGGATTCCACTTCATGTCCCAGCTCATGAAGAAGCGGGTGCGCGGGAAATTCTCCGCGATACCCGTGAGCAAACGCCGGTAGTCGTAATCGCCGGGTGGATTCGAGGCACCGTGCGGGCCGTATTCCGTGAAGCCGAAGGGTTTGTTGATCGCGGCGATTTCCGGATAGCCCTTGATGTGCCCGGGATCGATGAAATCGGTGTAGGCATCGAGCCCGACGAGGTCGGCGTAACCGTCGCCCGGGTAGTAATCAGCGGTGCGCGGGCCGTGATTCGGGCTATAGACCCAGATGAGGTTGTGCAGGCCCTTCGTCTTCGTGAAGTAATCGAACATCTGCCGCCAGATCGCGATGAAGTCCGCCGGCTGCTGCGCGCCCCACCAGAACCAGCCGCCGTTCATCTCATGCAGCGGGCGCCACAGCACCACGACCCCGGCCGCCTGCAATTCCTGCAGCCCGGCGGCGACGCGATCGAGCGCACCCATCCAGCGCGCATGGGCCGCCGTGCCGGCGACCAGCAGTTCGGCGACCTTCACGTTGGGGTCGCGCAGGCCGCCGCCGTTGGGGTTGGCGGGATTGAAGCTGTGCCAGGAGATGCTGACCAGGCCGCCATCACGCCAGTAGGCCAGGGCGAGCTGGTTGGGATGGCTGCATCCGATATCGGGCTGGTCGTTGGGCCACGCGCAATAGTCCAGGCCGATGAATGCCGGCCAGCGACCGGTGGCCTCGTGAATCTTGCCCAGCACCTCGATCCGGGCCGTTCCGCTCCAGCCGCAGAATTGTCCTGACACGAGCTTCAGCTCCGGCGCCGCCTGCAACTGCTGGAACCAGCCGAGGATGGCCCGGCCGCGCTCGTTCAGCTGTGGATCGGCGGGTGGCGCGGTGAGTCCGGCCCGGCCGGCGGCGGGCAGGAGCAGGAGGAGCGCGGCCAGGCCGGTGGGAATTTTAGAAAACATTCCCCGGACAATGGTCGGCCGGCGCCGCCGTGCAAGTGCCGGTTGACCTGGTGCGAGACGTTCGCGGATTCCGGGACGTCCCGCGCGGTGGATTGTCTTGCCAGCCAACTTTACCGGGCTTTCGCTCGGGGGTGATCATCCCGGCGCGCCGCCCTCTGGCGTCGATCCGGTTCATTGCCCCCAGATCCGTGCCCGCTTAACCGGGCCGCCCTCCCGCCCACCGTCATCCCCATGCGCTTCCTTACCGCTTCCTGCCTCCTGTTCCTGTCCGTCCTGACCGCCGGCGCGGCCGAACATCCGCCTGTCCTGGCCCTCGGCTCGCCCCTCCCGGAATTCAAGCTGACCGGCGTGGACGACAAGGTCTACACGCCGGCCGACTTCGCCGCCGCGAAGCTGCTGGTGGTCGTCTTCACCTGCAACCACTGCCCGACGGCCCAGGCCTACGAGGAGCGCATCAAGCAGCTGGTGACCGACTACGCGCCGAAGGGCGTGGCGCTCGTGGCGATCAACCCCAACAGCGCGGCGGCCGTGCGGTTCGACGAGATGGCCTACGGGGACCTCGGCGACACCTTCGCCGAGATGAAGATCCGCGCCCAGCACCATCATTTCAACTTTCCCTACCTCGACGACGGTGAGAACCAGGAGACGGTGACGAAGTTCGGCGCGGTCGCCACGCCCCACGTCTTCATCTTCGACCGGGACCGCAAACTGCGCTTCCAGGGCCGGATCGACAACTCGGAGCGGGAGGACCTGGTGAAGGCCCGCGACACGCGGGACGCCCTTGACGCGCTCCTCGCCGGGCGCGAGCCGGAGGTGACCAAGACGCGCGTCTTCGGCTGCTCGATCAAGTGGAAGGACAAGATCCCCGACAACGAGCGCTGGATGGCCAAGGTGGCCCGGGAGCCGGTCAAGCTCGACCGGGTCGATGCCGCCGGGATGAAGGCATTGCGGGCCAACGCCGACTCCGGCAAGCTGCGGCTGGTCAATTTCTGGGCGACCTGGTGCGGGCCGTGCGTCTCGGAATTCGACGAGGTGATCGAACAGAACCTCCGCTTCCGCCAGCGCGGCTTTGAACTGGTGACGGTCGCCATGCAGTTCCCCGACGAGGAGGCGAAGGTGCTCAAGTTCCTGCAGGACCACCACGCCTCGTCGCGCAACCTGATCCTGGGGGACAACGACAAATACGCCCTCATCGAGGCCTTCGACAAGGACTGGAACGGCGAGCTGCCCTACACGCTGCTGCTCGGCGCGGATGGGAAGGTGCTTTACCGCGAAAGCGGTTCGGTCGACTTCATCGCGCTGCGCCGCGCGATCGTGCCCGCGCTCGACACGCTCGTGCCCTGGCAGAACCGGAACAAGAGCTACGAGCGGTAAACGGGGTGCCGTCGTCGCGGTGCCCCGTCGCCCGCGGCCACCGCCCGCTCAGTTCGTCGCCTGGAGGTTCTTCGCCAGGAACGCCTCGATGCGCTCGTAGAGTTCCACCTCGGCGTCGAGATGGGCCATGCCGTGACCTTCGCCGCCGACGAAGAGGGTTTCGTGGGGAACGTTGTATTTCGAAAGTTCCGCCACGAGCTGTTTGGACTGCTCGATGTCGGCCACGAAGTCGTCCTTGCCGTGGGCCACAAAGACCGGCACGCGGATCTTGTTCACCATCCGCACCGGGGAAATGGCGTCAAATCTGGCGGGGTCCTTATTCGGGTCGCCCAGCTTGCGCAGCAGGCGGGCGTAGTAGGGCAGATCATATTGGTAGAACTTCTCCTGCCGGAGCATCTGCCGCCAGTCGAAGACGCCGGCGATGGTCACCGCGCACCGATACAGGTCGGGCTCGTGGGTCACGCCGCAAAGGGCGAGGTAGGCGCCGAACGAGCCGCCCATGATCGCCACGCGGTGCGGGTCGATGTAGCCGCTGGCGAGCGCGGTCTTCGTCGCGGCCGTGACGTCGTCGTGCATCTTCAGGAAGGCATAGTCGTCCTCCTCGGGGAACATCCAGCCGTAGCCCGGCGAGCCGCGGTAGTTCGGCTGAAGCACCGCGTAGCCGCGGCTGGCAAGGAACTGGGCCTCGCCGTCGAAGCCCCAGTTGTCACGCACCCACGGACCGCCGTGGGGCAGGACCACGAGCGGGGCCGGCTTTTCCTTGGAGGTGCCGGCGGGCAGTGTGAGGTAGGCATCGAGATGGCGCCCGTCCGCGGTCTTGAACTTGAGGATGTTGACCGGCTGCATCCGCTTGGGGTCGATCCATGG